>VMSV01000072.1 GCA_013791935.1 Desulfobacteraceae bacterium
ACAACTGAAGGTCATCATCATGCCCCCCGGCCTGACTCGGGACATGGCCTGCTCATTGAGGTGAAAGTACATTCTCAGGCCGGACTCCTTTTCAGCCCGGCGTTTCACAAGCTTCGGCGGGTCACAGATCACCGCATCAAAAGCCTCTCCTTGGTTTGTGCTGAAAAATCGGTTGACGTCGGCTTTTATGGATTCAATCCGGGTGATCCCGTTCATCTCCGCGTTTCGCTTAAACCATTCCAGAGCAGGCGCGGAACTATCCACAGCCAGAATCCGTTGAGCCTTTTTGCCCACAGCCAGGGAAAAACCACCCGAGTAGCAGAATAGGTCCAGAAGCGATTGCCCGAAATAAACCTTTTCCAAAAGCCTTCTGTTTTCCCTCTGGTCACAGTAGTGCCCGGTTTTCTGGCCCTTGCCCATGGAAATTTCAAATTGAATTCCATATTCGGAGATGGCGATATTTTCCCGGGGAGTTGTGTCCGGATTCCAGGAGAAAACAAGACGGGCCTCCGGAAGAATATCCGCCATGCATCTTTTCAACAAATCTTCCTTTGCCCTCCAGAATCCGAGCTGACTCTCCATATAAACCATAGGGCCATAGCATTCCGCCACAAGACCGGGAAGAAAATCCCCCTCGGAATTGATCAGTCGGTAACACTGAAGATCCGGGTCAAGCATCCGTTTTCTAAGGTTTCGAGAATCTCGAAAACGCCCAAGCACCAGAGCATCCAAATCCTGTTTTTGGCTGTCAAAAGAGAGAATGCGGGCTACCGAATCCACTTCCGGTGTTAAAAAAGCCCAACCCGCAATTCGTCCGTCTGAAGAAAGTACAGGTGCCAAACCCCCACCGTCTCCTCCGCCGGGTAGATTAAGAAGATCCCCCTTGAACAACCAGGGGTTTCTGGATTGAAGCCGCTGCATACCGTTTTTATTTAGATGAAGTTCAAAACCCATGATTTATCCCTTGTTGAAATCAGATTAAAACTAGGCTCGGTATGCACGATGCGCAGGCCTGTTGTCAAGCGATTGTTCTCCCGTCGGGTTGGCCAGCAATCCTCCAATAAACCAGTCCGTCCCGAAGATTCTTTTTTGACTAAAGTCCTTCAATATAGTAGGGGAATATCGTTTTATCTCTTTACCCATATTCTTGGAGGAATTCGGCTGTGACAACCCTGAGAGACATTCTTTCCCATCTGACCTTCCATCAGGCCTGCAAATTGCTGGGCGTAAACGGGAAAACCCTGATCATTGAAGGTGGCAAGTACGACATTAATATTGAAGAACAGGTGCAATTCAGTGAATCATCCTTGTCCCTGAGCATGGAATCTTCGATAGTAACAGTGGCCCTTGATCCCTTTCGCCGGGATAAGCTTCTTTTCACCTGCTCCACCTGCGGCTCCTTCTGCGAGCATATCGGGGCTGCAGTTTCCCTGGTTCTTGAGGAAAAAATGATTTTGGGCCTTGCCGCGCCACCCCCGGAGAAAATTCCGGTTGAAGCCTTGTCCGAAGAAGAACTTGTGGATCAGGCCATTTCCGAACGCAAGGAGAGGGCCCTGAAGGAAAAAATGCACGTTTCCTCAACAATGCCAAAAACCCTCTGGACCGACTACATCGTAACCAACAGCCAATCCGGCAAAACCTACCGGGTGGCCCTTCGGGGTTGGGAAAGAGGCGAATCCTTCTGTTCCTGCCCGGATTTCAGAAAAAACACCCTGGGAACCTGCAAACATGTTCTCGCAGTCATGGCCCAGGTTTCTAAAAAATTCAACAAAACCATTCGCAGCACCCCGTTTGAGAATTCCAGAATCTGTGTTTATCTGCGCTACGGAATGCAAGTTGAGCTTCGGGTCCTATGCCCTGTAAACCCAACAAATGAAATCGCTGGAATTCTTAAACCTGTTCTGGACAAGCCGGTGATGGATGTGGGCGACCTGATCCACCGCATACGCAAAATTGAAAACCTCAACGAAAATGTCACCATTTACCCGGATGCCGAAGAATACATCCAACGGTCTCTCTTTGCCGAAAGAATGCACAGTCGGGTTACGGAAATTAGAAACAACCCCAAAAACCACCCCCTCCGGAAGGCTCTATTGAAAACCGAACTCAGATCCTATCAATTGGACGGGATTGCCTTTGCCGCAGGTGCCGGAAGAGCCATCATCGCCGATGACATGGGGCTGGGGAAAACCATTCAGGGCATTGGAACCGCTGAATTGCTGGCCCTGGAAACCGACATCTCAAAAGTCCTGGTGGTCTGCCCGGTTTCTTTAAAATCACAATGGAAATTGGAAATCGAGCGCTTCACCCACCGGGACGCATCCATGATCCTGGGCTCCGTGGCGGACCGGGCCGAACAATACAACAACCCGGCGTTTTTCACCCTGTGCAATTATGAACAGGTATTGCGAGATATCTTGTCCATTGAAAAGGTCAAATGGGATTTGATCATTCTGGATGAAGGGCAGCGCATCAAAAACTGGGAAACCAAAACCAGCCAGGTGATCAAGTCCTTGAAATCACGCTTCGCCCTGGTCCTTGCCGGAACTCCCATTGAAAACCGTTTGGATGAACTGTATTCCATCATGGAATTCATTGATGACCGCAGGCTTGGACCGGCCTTTCGTTTTTTCAACACCTACCGGGTGATCGATGAAAAAGGAAAGCTCCTGGGCTATAAGAATATTGATGACTTGCGGAAACGCTTGGCGCCGGTGATGATTCGAAGAACCCGAGCCGGCGTGATGAAGGAGCTGCCACCCCGGAGTTCTGAAATTCGCAGAATCACCCCCACGGACGAGCAGTTGCAAATCGATAAATCCCACCGGCGCATCATCCAGCAGATTATTTCAAAAAAATACATTTCCGAGATGGATATGCTGCGCCTTCAGAAAGCCATGCTCATGTGCAGGATGGCTGCCAACAGCACCTTTCTGGTGGACAAGCAGCCCCCTGGCTACTCCAGCAAGCTGGTGGAAATCGATGACATGTTGGGTCAACTCTCCGGGGAAGAGGATCGGAAAATCATCATGTTTTCCGAGTGGACCACCATGCTCAATCTCATTGAACCCTTGTTGAAAAAAAATGGCCTGGATTTTGTTCGTTTGGACGGTTCCGTTCCCCAGAAAAAACGCCAGGCCCTGGTGCATCGGTTCCAGAATGATCCGGTTTGCAAGGTATTCATCACCACCAATGCAGGGTCTACGGGTTTGAACCTTCAGGCCGCCAATACCGTGATCAATGTGGACCTTCCCTGGAATCCCGCGGTGCTTGAGCAGAGAATCGCAAGGGCCCACCGCATGGGACAGAAGCGTCCGGTCCAGGTTTTTATTCTTGTGACGGAATCCACCCTGGAAGAAAATCTCCTGTTCACCCTGGCGGATAAACAATCCTTGTTCACCGCCGTGCTGGACCCGGAAGCGGATGTAACCGAACTCACCATGGCCAGCGGCCTGGAAGAGCTCAAAAAACGCCTGGAGATTCTTCTGGGAAACAAGCCTGTGGCAGCGGTGGATGAAAGTATGAAGGCCCAAGTGGAATCGGAAGCTGCCCTGCATCAGCAGAAAGAACGCATGGCAAAGGCCGGGGGACAACTGCTGGGCGCGGCTTTTGCCTTTATCGGTGAAATGTTCCCGAAAAAAGAAGAAACCGATGACATGGCCCGTCTGGCGGAAACCTTCAGAAAGAAGTTGGCAGAATGTCTTGAAGAAGGTCCGGATGGGGAAGTGAAAATGACGATTACCCTGCCCGGCAGAGAGGTGATTGATAATTTTGCCAAGTCCCTGGCCCGGGTAATTGGCGACTGAACAGACCAGGGATTCAGGTGTAATCAATGGACCGTGTTTTTGTTTTTTCCCGGAGGAGGAAGGGTCTAAGATTTAAATCTAACGCGGAACCAGTTCCACACGTCTGTTTTTGGCACGCCCTTCTTCCGTGGCATTGGTTGCCACCGGTGCCAGATAGGCAACCCCGTTGGGGGTCAACCGCTTTTCCGCAATGCCGTAGTCACGGACAAGAATGGTTTTAACCGATTCCGCCCGCCGTTTGGACAGGTCCAGGTTATGTTCAAAGCCGCCCGCGTTATCCGTATGCCCCACCACATGCAGGGCCAAATTCGGGTCCTGTTTCAAAAGTGTAGCAATCTCCTGTATGGCGGCCATGGATTCAGGCTTCACCGTTGCCTGATCTACATCGAACAAGATCCCGTACAGGGCCACGCGGCCCTTCAGGGTGATTTCTTTGGCCATTTCCTCGGCTTTGACAACCACCATGTTCTGCTGCATGGGACGGACTTCAATGATGTCCACCGCCGCGCAAGCTCCTTTTTTGGCTTTATACACGACGTCGTCCTTGGCCCATTCCACGGTAGTCAAATAAACATAAATATCCCCTTCCGCACGTTCCTTTTTGGCACTGAGCACACGAATACCCTGTTGATCGGCTGCCATAAAAATGTAGTTGCTCCGGCTGGTGGCTACCTTCCGGTTGCCGAAGGCATTGAGAAAACCCGTCCATTTTGTGGCGGCAGCATCTTTTGTGGAATCATAGAGGATCGTGAAGCCTTGGGCCGCCAATTCATTGCGGTAATTACCGGAAAGTTCCGCAGACCCTGCATCCCCTGGGGCTTCGTACCAGATTCGGGTGACACTGCCTTCCAGTTTTAAGCCAGGAGACACAAATTCACGTTTTTTGGCCTCAAGATTGTAGGTTTTGAAAGTGGCGGTTTGAAGCTCGTATTCATCAAAACGCTTGGTATCATACCCCACAATCTCTGAACCCCCGAATCGCTTGATCAGGGGATGATCCTTGGACCCCTGGAGATCGGCAGCCCATCCCTCCATGGAAATCAGGACAAAGACCAGAATTCCGAAAATCGCAAATATTTTACTTCCGTAAATAACCGGCCTGTTTTGAGCGCTTTGTTTTTTAATCATGGGGTCTCCTGGATTGCGGAAAGAATGGTTTCAGCCGCTTGAAGGGAAAGGGAATAGTTCTTCTCTTCTTTGGCTTTCTCTAAAGTTGCCATATCCTTGGCAGCAATATCCAGAAATGCATTCACCGTGATAATGATCAGGGTTTCTCCTTTAATGAGCCAGAGGTCGGTTCCGTTCCAGAAAGCGTCATCTCCATGGCCCGGAACTTCCTTGAAGCTCTTGGAAGCATAGCTACTCGCTTTCCGGGCATTTTTCTGCCGTTCCATAATCTCTGCTGCCGAGGCATAAATCCCCTCCGCTTGAAGGGCGGTGTGAGTAGATACCCTTACTTTGATGCCGTAGGCTCCCCCCTTCTTGTTGAAGGAATAACGACAGCTATGACCGGCAGGAGCCGTGGTATCCCTGGAAATCCCTTCGGAAACCGTCTCCTTGAAAAGAATTTCAGCATTCCCACGGGTAAAAAGGCTGCAAGCATCTGTTGCCGTCTCCGCCTGTACCCTACTCATGGGCATAACAAAGGCCCATGTGATGGCTGCAACCAGGAATAATACAAAATGCTTTTTTTCCATAATGTTATTCACCTTTTCCTAAAAAAGAAGGGCTCTCCATATCCCTATGCGTTGGGGGTCTACTCAAACTGTGCTTCCACTTCCGGGGAGGGTTCTCCAATCACACCATTGGCGGCCCGGTAAATCAGGCGATACCGAACCTTCTTTTGCTGCAGCGGGGAGAGGTCCACCGCATCCGATGCGTTTCGAATGCCACCGGTAAGCGGTCGCCATCCCTGACCATCCTCAAACCGTTGGATGATCACTTCCAGGTCATTTGGTGGAAAGGCAAATGAAATCTTCACATGGCGTAGGGGTTCTTGCTCCACGGTGAGAGCCGGTTTCGGGGGAATGGGAATGGGTGGATTCAGGACAATAACTTCCCGTGCCCGGGAAAGATCGCTTCGATTGCCGGTCTTGTCCACTGCCACCAGACGGTACCAGTATTTTTTCCCCACGCCCACAAAGGTGTCCTCAAACCGGGTATTTTTGGCTGGCAGGGGATCCCCGATGACCAGGCCCGGATCCTCTTCCGAAACCGAACGGACCACCAGGAAAGTATTTACATCCGTTTCAGGGGGAGAGGCTTTGAAAGTAATCACCACCCGGCCGTTGCTCCCGTCAATATCCGTGATTCGCGGAGGGTTGGGCGAAACTGTATCCAGCAGCACGGCCTTGACTTCCCGGCTCGGCGGGCTCTCCTGGTTATCCAATGCCACGGCAATGATACGGTAAGAAAACTCTCCCCGGGTGTGAAGCCCCGTTTGATCGTCAAACAGAGGCTCCGGAATCACGGTGGAGGTTAGAATCGTCCATCTTCCGGCATCTTTTGCAAGGCGCTCTACCTTGTACCCTGCAATGGGAAACTTCACGCTGTCCCAGGTAAGTCGAACCCGTGTGCGCCCGACTTCCGCACGAAGGTTTCCGGGGCTGGGAGGGGCTTCCCGGTTTTGAGGGGTGGCGGTTGCAAGCTGGGACGGTGGGCCCAGGTTTCCACGGGGGTCCATGGATCTCACATGGTAAAAATAACTGGTTCCACCCACAAGGTCCTTATCTTCCCATCGGGATTGCTGCGCGTCCAGTCCGTCGGGTGTCATGACCGTGAAAGGTCCGTTTCGAAGCAACCCTCTTTCAACCACATATCCGCTGGTGAACGGACTGGGGTTGGGTTTCCAGGAAAAATCCGCCTGATTCTTGCCTGAAGTTACCACAACTTCCCCGGGCGGAATCAGGGCCGAAAGATCCGGGACAAACAAGGTTTGACTTTGGGGAAGACTCCGTCGCCCGAAAAAATCAATGCTGAAAATCCGATAGGTGGCTTCGGTCTCTTTTGGAGAAGCATTATCGACAAATCGTACTTTCGGGCCTTGGGTTTTTGCCTCGGTAATGAGAATCGGCGGGTCCGTCAGCAACACCTTATCGCTTTTGCCGTCTTCACGCTCAATGGCAAACCCCACCACCGGTTGATCCTGATTTTGAGGCGGATTTTCCCAGGTCAAATCCACGCCTGCCTCACTGGGTTCTCCCACCAGAAGGGCTGGAGGGATGGGCAAAGGGGTGGCCTTATTTGGATCCACCGGAACACTGGACAACACCGATTGCTTCTCCCCCTTGGCATTCAGGGCCGTGAGGTGATAGGACCGGCTGCCGGGTCCGGGATCCGAATCCACAAAGCGCAAACCCAAGGCCAAACCGAAATCAGACTTGATCGCTGCAGAAAGCCCCATGACCGTGACGGCGATTTCCTGTTCTCCTTGGGCAATGGTACCGGATTTCAGTTCTCCACGAAACTTCCGTATCACGGCCTGGTCTTCCGTGGAAAGCTTGTCCATGACGGCCTGGTTGGTGCCTGAATCGATTTTTTCACTCACAATCACGGTCTTTCCACCCGCCTCTTTTTCAAGGCTCCAACCTCCGGCAGGCCAGACAAGATCCTTGGGAATCCAGAAAAGGGAAATGGTTCCCTGTCCATCGGACATTGCCCACAGGGCACCTTTGGGCTGCTCCGCCCCTGCGAAAGAAACTCCCGTCAAGAGCCAAAAGATAAACAACAGCATCATTCTCGTTTTTTTCACGGTTATCTCCTACAAACTGAAGGTGGCACAGACCTCCGGATTCCAGAAGGGAATGGGAATTTCCACGCATCCCCTGGCAGATGCCGAAATAGGCAGTGCGCTGAGATCTACCCGAACGGATATGCCGGTCCCCACACAGACGTCATAAGCGCATACTTCCGCATGTATGCCCCCTTGAGCGTATCCGGAAACATGGGGTTGAGGTGTAATGGTCAGGCCTGTGTTGAGCGTTCCGGAAATATGGCCGATGGAAGCCCCGAGGTAGTAATAAATTCCTCCCCCGATTCTCAGGCTCGTATCATCGAGCATCATGTACCCGTCCACATCATTGATCAGGACATGCATTCTTATTTTCGGCCCGGTATCCCGTCCGGCATAGATATGCCAGGGCTGGTTCCCGCCGAAATGCAGGGTGCAGGCATTCTCAGGAATATCAAAATAGATCCCGTCACCCAGAAAAGCGAAACGACCACTGAGCATTCCGTCAAATCCCCCTGCCGCATACTGGAAATAGCCTTGAAAGTTTCCCTGGCCGGAAGGCTGGGAGTCCAAGAGCCAGGCCCGGAAATCCATGCGGGCGCCCTCACCGGTTTTGATGGACAAATCCCCGTCCATGGTACAGATAAAGCCGTCCGAAGATCCCACCCGCAGACCAGCCATGAAAATGTAGGAATTATCCGTAACCGGATTCACTGCTGCCAGGGAAGTCGTACTTTTGAAGGCATCAATGGGAAAGTTGTGTCCGAGTCCGCCCCGGATGGCATAGAGCTTGAGAAAAGGCGGCACAAAAGGAACACCCGCACTTCCGAGACCGATGGTGGCCCGCATCAGAAAATAATCATGCCCCCCCATGTACCCGAGACGGAACTCGGCCTTGACCGGCGGCCCTCCGAACATTTCCATATCCACGTTGCCGGAAAAGCGATCCTGGGGACCGGCATCGGCATGTGCAAGGGAAACGCCCAATGGCCAACCGTTTTCCCGTGATTCTTCTGCGGTTTGCGCGGACAGACCTTCTCCGGTATATTCAACATGGATGGAGGCCTCCACCCGGGGTTGGCCGGCGGGAAAGGATACGGGAATGTCAAAGGGAGTAATTCGCGGACCCTCGGCCTTGTATTGGTTGCCATCCAGGGAAAGCCCGTAACGGATGGGCACGTTCACTGACGGAAGCATTTCGGATACGGAAAAGTTGGTGGTGAATTCAAAGCTGAGAATGCCGTTCCCGCTGCCGGGGAAATCGACGGTCAAAGAAACCAGATCCACCGGCGTAAACCCCAGTTTTGATTTTCCTCCCAGGGGGATTTTCACACTGTTGCCGCTTTCCGGAAAGGCCCTTCCATCCATGGAGTAAATGATGCCCGGAACCACGATATTGCTGGCAAATGCAACTTTCTCTGCCTCGAAATCATAGGTTGTGCTTTCACTCCATGCCCCCCAGCCGGTCTTCTGGAAATTGCCGAAGAGCAGGTTTTGCACGGTCATGGTAATGCCCTTGTAGGTCTTGATCACTTCAGCCCGGGCGACTTTTGTGTAATCAAAATAGGCTTCTTTTCCCGCTTCCCCGCAGATGAGTTGCACATCCCCTTTCAGATGGGTGTCCAGCCAGGGAACGTGAACATCCAAGTTGTGGTAGAGGGCCAGACTGTTTTTTTCCGTATCCACATCAATGGAATCAAAGCTGATGGTGCCTTTTTTATACGGCGTGGAAAAGGGTGCGGCGAGTTTGGTTTTCCCCACCAGACGGGTGCCTTCCACCCCCCAGTTGCTCACATGGCCTTTGTTGGCATCCGGGACCTGAAAATCAAAAAGATTGGGGATGATGATTGCGTCGTCCCCGAAATGAAGCCCCGCCCATTCCTTGCCGGCGTTTCGGGGGTTTTCGGCCTGGCCGTCTTTGGCACTGAGATCCAGGACGGTTTTCTTGGGTTGGATGAAAAATCCGCTGTTGCCAATGGCCACGGTTTGTGTGCTGTTCTCAAGAAAGTACCAGTCACCGGCGCTGGAGAGGGGTGCGGTGGCCGTCCATTCCGGGGCCTGGGTCGAACCCTGGAGGTGCAGATCCGTATCCGCCGGTTTTGCGGTTAATGTGAGGTTCATGGGGGTTTTCCCGGCCTGGGCCGCAAGTTTTTTCAATTGCATGCGCATACCGGCGTCATTGATCCCGTAATCAAGGCCAAGATTGATGTTTCCCGAAATCACGGTCATGCCATCCCCGGCAATCGTCCATGAGCCGATGCCCAGAGGCAGGATGAACCGTGCGGCATCCCCGCCCTGGCCGGTGTAAAGATGCATATCCAGCGCCCCGGTTCCCGTAAAGTTCTGCCCTGATTTTGCGACGTCCAGGTTATAAATCTCGAACGCGTCTCCGGTTGACGTCGGGAAAACGAATTTACAGGGCTTATCCGGATCACTGGCCTGGACCAGGAAAGAAAAGGGGCCGGATTGCACATAGTAAGGCTTCTGTTTTTTAAGTTGTACTCCCGGCGGGGCCCATGCTTTTGCCAGGTGGTTAAGACTGGCCGTAACGGGTCTTCCGGACAGTCCTTCCTTGGTGGGAGCAAGAACGCTCATTTTAACCCCGCTCTGTTTAAAATCCGAAACCCGGGGACTTCCCCCGGAAGCCATGGGCGCAGCATTGGCCTCGGGGACCAGCCAGGAAAAGAGGGTCGGTTCCGGGCTTGATTTCTCCGAGCGTTGAATCAGATGTTTTTCATTGTTGAGGAGATTGATCATCTGGGTCTGATCCAGGTGATTGGTCTGGGGAAGTACTTCGGCTTCGGCCACAAGATCATACACCTTGCTGATCATTTCCGCATTCATGTCCAACACCGGCGAATTCAAATGGGATGTGGCGTAGGATTCCGGGGTCGGGGTGTTCTGGGTGGTTTCGGTCAGAACCATTCCGGCCTCGGTGCGGCGGGGAGACGCCAGAGCTTCCTCAAAGGATCCCACCACCATACGGGTGTTCCCCTTATTCAGGCTCCAGGTAATTTTGGCCCGACCTTCGCCGTAATAGACCAGGTCGCCATTTCCCTGGAGAATACCGCAGGCGCTGATTTTTGCTTTCACCATGCTGTTGATAATCCCCTGCATGGCCCCGGAAGGGGATTGCACCAACCCTGCCCCGGCGGAGGGCGAGGATGGGTTTGAGTTGTTCACTGCCATGGACATGACCGGCATGGATGAACCAAGGGTCTGGGAAGAATTCGTTGCAGGAGCGGAACCGGTCTTGGGTATGTTTTTGTTAAGGTTGGGCATGGGAATCGTTCGCTGGTCCAACGACGGCAAAGTGACAGTTGTCGACGAGCCCGACCCGTTATACCCGGAAATGGCCAGAGATTCCAGGTTCAAAGGTCCCCGGGCCACCAGGTCCTCTCTTACTTCAATGGTTTTGGTTTCACAATAGATCAGATGGGCTCGTCCGGCCAGGGAAAAAAGGGCGTTTTCCTGAAACTGGAACGACGGTCCCGATGGATCCGTGAATTGATATCCGGAGCCTTCTGCTTGCTGAATCTCTTTGATAACCTGGTAATAGGGATCATAGGCTGTTGCAGATTGGGCCTGAACCACGGTTCCAACAGATGCCTGAAGGTTTCCGGCTACAGCATCATAGGCTGAGGCCAGGGAATTCGGCGGTCCCTGCTGAATATCCCCCTCGGGCAGCACGAAAATACGAACCGTGAAGTTGCCGCTGCGGGTGTACCGGTGATGGTGGGCACTGCGCAGGGGCATCAAATCCGGCAAGCAAGGCTTGCTCAAGTCGATTTCCAGGGGAATGGCCCCACTCCCGTCCCCCCAGTCCAGAAATACGTTGGGCAGATAGACATGGTAACTCCCGGGTTTGGGGACATTCACGCTCGGATGATAGGCGTAGGGAACACGGCTGATATTGAGTTTGCCGGTGAGTTCCCACTCATCGTTGGGATAACTGGCTGCACGGGATCCCTTGTCTTTGTTGATGACCGCAATGGCCGATGTGGCAACGCCGGATCCAGTGCATCCCATTCCCGTGGGTTTGTCCGGGGTGATCAAAGACCATCGGTCCGAAATGGCCACCTCAATATTCTTGAGTTCCGTCCGTTTTGGTTTTTTTGTCTTGGAAAAACCGTCCTGTTTGTCTCCAGGAGTTGAGACGGTCTCCGTAATGGTTTTTGTCTGATATCCGGCCACTTCCCAATAGACAATCAATCCGGCCATTCCATTGATGAAGGTATGTTCACCCATTTGCCGTCTCTGGGTTAAAAGATTCAGAAGATAATCAGTATTCATTCGAAGGGAGGTGGGGAGGGAGTTGTACTCCTTGCCATTGAACATGAACTTGATAGGATCAATGCGTTTCTTTTCAATCACATAACCATTTTCGGTGACGATACGGAATTCAAACCAATCCGCCATGCCTGGGTTTTCCTCCCGCCAGGAGAACAGGGTCTGTTCATTCAAAATCTCCGGCACCATTTCATTGGATTTGAGATAATCTTCAGGAGAAAGCAGCTCGATGTGGCCGCGGATAAATACGGCGGGCACATGGGACACCAGTTTGGGTTTGGGTTTAAGGTTGGGTTTAAGGTTCGTCCATGCCGGAGCGTCCACAATCCATGCCTTGGCCGGAAAAGGACTCCAGGGTTGGGTGGACAGGCTGCGTGCATTCAAGGTGCAAGGGCCCAAAAGTGCTGTCGTAGAGGCTTTTACAGTCATGGTCAGTTTAGCGGCGGAATGAACCTTAAGGTTATGGATTTCAATCCCATTGCCAAAATTCACCTGCATCCCTTCCGTAAACCGGGTTCCTTGAACCGTGATTTCATAGGATTTCCCCTTGGCCCACTGATTGGGCGTCACGGCTTGAACGGTCATGGCAGACAACGAAGGCCTGGTCGCAAGAGAGGAAGCGTCCGGACTTTTTTGGATTTTTATCGAATCGGGAAGTTTGAATGTATCCCCGGTGGGCGGAACGCCGGCAGTCACAACAGTGACCTTGATCCGGCTTTGCTCAATCCGGTCCCTGAATTGAACCTGAACCCACCGTGCTCCAGTGGAGGCGTTTGGGGCCACGGTAATCGGAACCATGGCATTGGTCCCGGCTTCGGCAAGCAGAGTGGTTGAACCTGTGGTAATCCCCTCCCCAAGCTTGATCCGCATATCCTTGTGAAGATCGCGGCCCGAAATCATCAAAGAACCGGTTTGCCCTTGGGTGAGCGTATTGGGCAAAACAGCCAGGATCGTGGGAAACGGGGGCTGTCCACCGGATGAAACGGGGGCTGCGGTAATTCCCCCGGGTTGAGCAGTAGGTGAAACGGTGGTGGGCAGAGGTTGGCTTTTTTTCTTCAAATCCACCCAACCGGGCGGGGCGGAAAATCCATTCACACAAAAGCCAAAAATCATCACAAAAAGGGCCATGCACAACGGGAGCCGTTTCATCATCCCACCTCGCTTATTCCATTTCGCATTCAAGCGGCACCTTCGTTGGCTGCGTCGAAGGCTCCTCGATGTACACACGACGTACACCTGCGTCGCCTTCTCCTGGCAGCCTTGATGTCATCTTGAATGCAAAATGGATTTAAATATTTCATTCCATGCGAAGGACGAATCAAGGACCCCCGCAAATATTCAGTGATATCCGGGGTCACACGCCTGGTGCGGCCATGACCAACACCCTATGGTTTTTCTGTGTCTCCGGTTTGCGGAATCCCCTCCTTGGTTTGACCTGAAGGAGAAACGGTCTGATCCGGGGCCGTGAAATAAACCACTCGGGAAAGACTTGCCGCCACACCGGTTCCGGCATCATAGGCCTTCACCTGCCAGATGTACGGAATACCCGGAAGGATGCGGTCAAAGTCGAAAATACTGATCCGGTAGGATGGCTCCTTGGTCAGCGCCGCCACCAGGGGTTTTTTCCCTGAAAAATCCACTCGGGAAAGATCCTGCAAACCGGCCGGTGTTTCCAGGCCATAGATCTGGAAATGGTAAACCACACTGTTGCGCGCCGGTTCCCAGGTGAATTCAGGCAAGGCATCGGCAAGCAAATGAATGTGCTGTCGGTCAAAGGGGGCAGTGAGTCTCAAAGAGCCCAAGGGAGGTCCGGGTGGTTCATCACTGACATAATAAAAGATAACCGGGCTGATGAATCCGGGGTCCGGGTTGAGGACCTCGAATTCCACCCGATGAAGGCCTGTGGCGTAGGTGGGGAATCCCGGGGTTACGGGACTGGTGATCCTAACTTCACGAGCACCCACGGTCAGTTGGCGGGTGACCACATCCAAAATCTGTCCATCCACTTTCCATTGTCCGCGAAGGATACCGCCGCCAGTATAGGATAGGTTGGCTGTGGCGGTCAATCCCCGTGTATTTCTCGGGACCGTGATCCGTCCTCCGGAGGAGGGCCGCGTGGTATCCCCTGGCACCGGTTGGTTAAAGGCCAGTTCCATTCGGGTCAAAGAAAACTGAGCAGCGCTGGGGGGCACGATTCGAAGCTGAACTTCGGAAGTATCTGCCAGCAGGTCCATGATCGTCGGAGTGAATGTCCGGCGGAAGACCATGCGGTTCAGGTTCATTTCCAGGGCTTGTCTCAGAATTCCGGCAGGCACAACCACACTTTCTGTCGCGCTTCCCCGGGTATTGACCACGGTAATGGTAACGGTTGAATTGGCAGTCCCGAGAAGTGCGCCCTCAGGGGTCTCAAAACGGCCCTGACTGGAAATGGCTGAAAAGGTCGGAGCATCGATCTGGGTGGCCTGATAGAATATTTGTATGGGATTGCTCATTCCTTGGGCCACATTGATGGCTTGGGGTGAAGCGGTCACCGTAATTGCGGAAGCCGAGGTGCAAAGGAATAGTAAAAGCAGAAAAATCGCTGTGAAATACTTTGGCATCAAAGGGATTCGGTTCATGAATAAAGATCCTCTGTTCATAAAAGACTCCAAAAGCGTTATCGTTAATAAAGCATTACCGGAAGGCCACCGATGCTGACCATCACCGAGAGAGCATAATCTTCCAGAGAATCTTCGCCGATCCGGTCATGGGTGTGGTTATATCGTCCACGCAGGGAGATGGTTTTTCTGACCTGCTGTAAAAACCGGGTCTCAGGGTGCCAGTTGTATTGACAGATGCTGTCATAGGTTGTGGTATGGGCCGAGTTGTCATCCGTATCCGTATCAATGGCCGAGAGGGTCAGGTAAAAATCATGCATGGGGCTGAAAAGATAGGTTCCGGCCAGGGTTCCCTGCAGAGTGCTGGTAACGGGCACGACATCCCCTGAATCGGTGCGACTCCAAGAAAGAGACGGGCTCAAGGAGACACTGGTTGTGGGCTGTATACCCGCAATCAGGGACGCCTGATGGGTTTGACTGTCACTATCGGCCACGGAATCATCCTCCAAACGGCTATAGGTATAGCTTGGTGACAGATTCCACTTCTCCCGGACAAGGGCAAGTCCCCCGGTGAAGGTCTGGGTGAAGTTCTCAATATCATCCATGTTGGCCGGTTCATCAGAGCTGGCCTGGTAAACGAGATTGGAATTAAAAAATAGCATGGGCCAGTTCGCCTTGAACACATTGTAGGCGATGTCCAGGCTGGTATTCCTTACCACCGGCAAAAGCGGGTCTTCTTCGACGTTGTCCAGAAAGGTTGAGCCACCGGCGGTAAGACTTGATTCTTCAAATGTTTTCGTGCCGTATAGCGAATACTCCTCCCGGTTGTCCATGGCGCTCGTATCCACAATGCTGCGGAAATGCCGGCCAAGGTGTTTATACCCCCCGCCGTAATCATAACTTCCCATACGGCTTGTAAAACGGGCCAGCCAGGCCTTTCCATGATTGTATCCAAAGGCATCGGAAGTATCTTCGTCAAATCGGCTCACACCGAATTCACCGGTTAGACCGAGTTTTTCATCCAAAGGGCTTGCGTTTACCTGCAGGGTATACATCTGGCCGTTGCTGGGTGAGGCCACGGTACCGGTGTTATATCCACCCGGATCCTGGTTTTTTCCTGTGAGGGCCGTCCCTTTGATGATCAGGTTTCCCGCACTTTCCCATTTCTGTTCCAGGGAACCTCCCATAAGCCTCTGATCCGGATTATCGAGCTCCACGGCATGATCAAATCCGGTGAGTTGATTGCTCTGGAGAAGAAATCCCAGGGCCTTGGTCCGGGCAAAGGAAAGTTCCATCAATCCCCCGCGGCGAGCGATGGATGGACTGATCAGTTCAGTCCCGGCCACGGTCAAATCTCCTGCTGCCAGTCGCTGTTCGCGGTAATAAATGTCGAGAAGATAATTATTCAGGTTGAATTTATCCCCTGTAGGCTCATTTTTTTCCTGATCGGCATACCAGACATTGGCGTCTAAAGAAACTTTGAGGTAACCGGTTTCCATCACGGAATTTAAGGTGGCATTGGATTGAACCGCCCATTCCGGTTCCTCACTGTTCTCCTTGGCCGCAAGCTGCAGATCGGATTGCGCGTCCACAAGAACCCGGGCCGATGCCTTGTCGAACAGCTCCGAACGGGGAACGGTAAAGTGCCATGTAAGGGGGGAAAGTATGGTGCCCTTTTCATCCATGGTTTCCAGGGTGATGGTGTGCTTCCCATACTCCAAATCTCCCCGGGGGCTGTAGTTGACTACCCGGTCGCCCACCACTACGAAGGCAGAAACATCCACATCATCCACCAGCAGCCGCAAACTGGCCCATTGATCCGAACCCTCAATGCGTTCCAGGCTGATGGTAATTTTGGGTTTTTGATGGTGAATCCTGGCGCCGTCCATGAGAGGGAAAACGACTTCATCAAGACTTTCTTGGGCCAGGGCGTTTGCAGAAATAACGATTAGAAAAAACGTAGCATAAAACCACAACAAGGGCTTACTCTTCAATCGTCGCATATCCGGGGAACCTCCAGTTTCGACAGGTGGAAAAATGTTTATCAGTCCGCGCACTCCCTGCCTGAATGATCTTTAAAACAACAGGCAAAACCGTTCAAGACCTGGAGGTGATAAATCCCTGTTTATTGAAAAAGCATGTATATGCCAAGGGTGTGGATGTGTCAATATTTATGTCATTTACAGTGAATGACATGACAAATGGCGTTAATCATGACGTGTTGGAAGTATTTCTTATTAATATCATTCGGCATTCATCAATCTTCTGTCATTTCTTTGGTGAAGACAAGCCCTTTGGCCTTAAGCTCCTGAAACAAATGATTGCCTTCGTTTAAACTTTCAATGATGACCAAAGACGTAATGGTTGCCGACGTTATGGCATCCACGCCTTGATCATAGTGAAATGGATTTTCAATAGACCTGCCCACCAGGTTTTGCTCCATTTTGGCAATGTCTTCTCGGGTCCAGGCCTTGTTGCCGTACTTGGAGAGCTTCAAGGGAATTAATTGGACTATTTTTCCCGTATCCTCAAAAAGATATGCAAAATGCACATCATGGCAGACATCACAGGGAGACGGTTGACTCACGACCCGTACAAAAACCCTTTCGGGACGCTTAGGATCCTTACGAATGCTCGTATAAACCGCGGACTTGTCTTCAAGGACTATTTTTTCCGGCTTCGCATAATCATTGCCCTGAGCTTTTAAAGCATCCGATATTTTTTCCATCAAGGCTTCTTCCGACAGGATGGGCTTAACCCGCACAAAGGTATCCGTGGGTGTACCGGCCAAAATTTGGGCGGTATCCGCATCCATATCCATCAAAGACCGTAGTTGAGTGAACATGGCCTCAGGATCGGAAAGATATCCTGCGTGAGAAGCTACAACAACGGCTTTCCCGTCCTTTTTATTCAACCGGACATAAAGGGAAAGGGGAACCGGGCTTTTGCCCAAGGCATTATAGATCGCCAGTCCCGGATCCTCCACAATGGGGTATTGGGCTTTAAAATGGTCCTGGTATTTCTGGATATGTTCGTTCTTGTTCCCTACACCAATGGCAAGAACTTTTATTTTTTCCTTTGTTTCGGGCAAGGATTGAATCTTATCAAACAAGTCATTATAAACCGGGGCCTGCTTCTGGCAGCTCGCGCAGTTGATGTTCATGATTTCAACCAGCACCAGCTGCGCTTGGATGTCTTTGACCCAAAAACCGGTTTTGCCTGAAACCCCCAGATACTCCGCGTAATCCGAAGCCCTCGGAAGGGATAGTTCGATGTCGGGAAACAGATCACCCACCTTGATGAGCGGTGTCTCCGCACTAAATGCATCCGCAGAAAACAGGATCAGGAAAAGAACATATACCAGAGACAAGCGAATATTGATGTTTTTAAAAATCATATGGAATCCTCTTTGTTTTCGATGATGTTTATAAATTGAAACGCTCAATTTTGGTTTAACAAAGGCAGGGGGGTTTACAAAACATGAAAACCATGGGGAGGATTTACGGCGGGTGTCAAGATAGATGTCGCCTGAACCGATATTAAGCTGCTTTTTTAAAGGGGTGCACGTCGGTAGCTTTTTGCTTTTCAGGATTTAGCTGAACCTCGAGCACCGGGTTCCAATTGCGTGTTTGTCTCGACCACC
>VMSV01000065.1 GCA_013791935.1 Desulfobacteraceae bacterium
ATCGGAATCATATCAGCAGTCTTTTAAAATATAAGACTCGGCTAAATCTTGAAATCGCATGTAATGCCGAAGACCCGGAAGCCTTTTCCCTTGCGAAACAAATTCATGAGATATTCAGCGCGGCGGGATGGCAGGCTGGGGCCATCAAGTTGCTCGACCCTTCCATCCCGCTTAAAAAAACCTTCATTGAACTCAGCGAAAACCCCCCGGCGGATATGGAGCATGCCATGCTCCCTCTGCTGGATGTTCTGGGCTGCAAAAGAGAAGCGGTTCTCAGTTTTAGCTTGCCTGAAAACAGCATGCGGATTATTGTGGGGTCAAGATAAACGGAGATGAAAGGATTCCAGCATGTATAGCGATATCGCAGAATTTTACCATGAGATCTTTCCCGTCAATCAGGAATTTCTCGCTTTCATCCGGAATTACCTGGGCGCTCCGGGAGGCAGGCTCCTTGATCTCGGCTGCGGCCCCGGGGATTATATTCATGCTCTCTCCGGGGAATACGATGGCATCGGAATGGATGCAAACCCTGAAATGATCCACCTGGCCAATTCGAGAAACAGAGGAAAATTTTATACCCTCTCCTTTTCAGAAATCAACGGTCTTAAAGGGCCCTTTGACTGCGTCTGGTGCATCGGAAACAGCCTCTCCTATCTTCCCTACGGTATGGAAGGGTCATTTTTTAAAATATTATCGGACCTGTTGGGGACTTCAGGCCGTTTTATCCTTCAGGTGGTCAACTGGGACCGGTATCTATCCACAGGAGAGATGGATTTTCCCGTCAAAACCCTGTCCGATGGCCGAACCTTTCACCGAAGCTATGAACCCTCAAAGGAAAACACCGTTATCTTTAAAACCAGCCTTCAGAAAAACCATGAAATCATGGGGCAGTGGACGGACACCTTATACCCCAAATCCATGGACCACCTCCATGACTTGATGACCCGATCAGGAATGACCGTCATGGGCGAATATGGCAATTATGACAAAGCCCCCTTTTCTCCCCTGTCCAGCCCCGCTTCTATTCTTGTAGCAAAAAAAACAACCCTGTAATGTTCCATAAAATTATGGATGGGGTTTATTTTTTTCTAAAGTTTTTCCCTAACAAGTCGAAATAGAGATTAAGTTTTAAAAGCTTTTTGTAGTAAAGCATTTGAAATCAGAGTTTCTCGGAATTGTTCTCCCCAACAATAAAAGAGATCCTCTTTGATGCTCCCCTGATATTAAATTAAATACTCTTTTTTGCTCCCCCGATAAATTAACATCGTTCTTTCCATGGGTATATTTTATTGAATTACCACCAAGGCGGGTTTCCGTATTCGAAGATACAGGCCTTCACCTTGATTGTAATAGTCTGTTTTCGCATTCATAATGTTCATCCATTTGAACATCCATGCGCAAATGGAACGGCTGCGATTTCCGCATGGGGCGGTTTTTGTAAAAGCCGAAGTAATTTCAATGTTATTAGGAAAGGAAATGAAAATGAAAAAATTTGTTGTATTACTATTGTGTGTTTTGTTTTTAGTGGTTAGCGCAGGTACAGCTCTTGCCGATGATTCCGCTTCCCACACCGTAACCCTGACTGTCGCTGCGGTTGATGATGTCACCATTACCGGAGGAAACGTTACTCTGTTAATCAATTCCGGAACCGGCGGCGTGCTTGATGATGCCACGGACTCTTCCACCTCTCTGGACTGGGGCACAAACCAGACCAACAGACGCATTACGGTCCAATCCAGCTTGAATTCCGCCTACACCCTCACGGTTGCCGCTTCCGCGATTTCCGGCCAGGGAACTGCGCCTGGAACCGTTACGCTATCAACCACTGCTGAGGATTTCGTGACCGGGATCAACGCTGGATTCGGCGAATGCACCCTGCTTTATACAGGTTCAGCAGACTTTACAGATGGAACCGGCACTGAAGTTCACACCGTGACCTACACCATCACGGCGACCTAAACGTTTGAAAAGGGACAGAGGGTCCCTATCGAGTCTTTCTTTGATACTGTTTTGATCACAAGCAGAAGTACAGTTGAGTTAAATTGGATACAGGGCTGCCATGAAACGGAAATGCTTTTCTTTTCTCATACTGTGGATTATTTTCGGTGCTACCCTTCGGGCTGAAGCGTTCGTTAGTTTCAGTGTTTCCGGAAACTGGATGAAGACCATAAATAGTTCCGAATTAATCTTCGGGCCTGAAATTATTCTTCCTTCCACATACACAAGCTCAAGCAATGCCGTGACCATGAATATCAACGCCAATGGAAATGAATCCTGGATGGTTCATGTATCAAAAAACAACTCGATTTGGGACCCTCGCCTTCGTCTTTACATTAGAAGAACCGGAAACGGCTCAGGAACCGGTACAATTTCCGGAGGAACCTCTTTTCAGGAAATAACCTCCTTGAACCAGACCTTTTTTTCCGGCAGGAAAAAATATTCAAACATCCCGGTCCAGTTCCAGTTAACAGGGGTTTCCCTTTATATTCCGCCTTCTTCAAATATCACCACCATAACCTATACCATCACTGAACAGTAACCCAAGCGAGGATACCATGAAACTCAAGTTCATTCTCATTCTGATTTGCATTTTGGCCATGCTCTTTGGTACTACCGGCCCGATTTTTGCCATAACCGTATCCAGTGATTTATGCCAGGAAAAAGTATCCGAGCCCGGCGTAGGCTACAGTGAAGTTATTAAAATCTTCAACAAAGAAGAAAACCCGGTTGAAATCAAATTATACCAGACGGATTACAAATATTTTTCAGACGGAACCAACCAGTTCAGCGAACCTGGAACCGAATCCCGCTCCAATGCAGTCTGGATCAAACAATTGCCCCAGCAGGCCACCATTGCTCCGAAAGAAACACTGCTCGTGAATTATACCGTGGAGATACCGGATAACGGTCAATTGGCCGGTTCCTACTGGAGCATGATTATGGTGGAGCAGGTCAATCAGGAAGAACTTGAATTGCTTTCTTCTGCCCAGAGGCAAATGGGAATCCATCAAATGACCCGGTACGGGATTCAGGTGGTCACCCATATCGGCGATACAGGATCAAGGCAGATTGAATTTAAAAACCTGAAACTCGTAAAAGGAAATGACAAGCGGTTTTTGCAGATTGATATGGCGAACTCAGGAACGCGGGCGCTGAGAACTTCTCTTTGGGTTGATTTTTACGGCGAAAACAACGGGTTCACAAAAAAAGTGAATGGGACCCAGCGGCGTATTTTCCCGGATTGCGGGGTTATGCAGGAACTTGACCTCACCGAAATCCCGGTTGGAAACTATAAGGCGGTTGTGGTGGCAGACGCGGGAGAAGAAACCGTTTTCGGAACCTCGTTTTCAATCAAGATAAATGAATGAAGGCCAGGGCTCTTATATTCTTTGTTTTACTTACCCTATTTGGAGCAAGGCAGGGGTCGGCGGAAACAGGTCTGGAAGTAAGGGCCATAGGCAGCGGACTGATTCAAGCAAAACCAAGAAGTGTCACCACCACCTTATTTACTGTAACAAACACAAGTTCGGAACCGGGAGAATTCATGACAGAGGCCGATCTCCCGGAAGGTTGGAAGCTCATCACCAATGATTTTATTTTCAGCCTTAACCCGGGTGAAAACCAGACCAGGCTTTTCAGCTTTTTTGTTCCCCAGACTGCTCTTGCCGGTGTTTACAAAATTCGCCTCGCCGTAAAGTCCCGCAAATATCCATCGGTTTACGGTTTCATCATCTTTCATGTGAATGTTCAGGTTGTAGCCGGCAATTCCATCCAGATATTGAACGCGCCGGAATTCGTCATTGCAGGGAAAGATTATTTTGTGGATTGCGTTGTTTCCAATGAAAGCAACCAGGCTGTTGACATGAAAATTGAAGCCGAAAGCAGCCAAAAGTTTAAATGTGTGGTTGATAATCCGGCCCTTCATTTTGAACCGGTGGAGTCAAAATCAGTTAGAATAAAAGTGTCCTCCCATTCCGGATTCAATAAAAAGGAATCGGATTTAATTTCAGTGACGGCGCGTATCTTACAAAGCTCGGAAATCAAAGCCCTCGCCTCCCACAAAGTCGATGTCATTCCAAGATCCTATGATTCCGAAGACATGTACCACAGGCTTCCTGTTCAATTGACCCTAAGTCACATGGCTTCATATGACGACAAATGGAATTCAGGCTTTCAGTCAACGGTTTCAAGCTCAGGCACCCTGGATGAAAATAAAAGCAAACATCTGTCTTTCCTTTTGAAGACCCCGGATACCAGCACCAGAATGGTTAACGGGCAGTATGATGAATACAGAGTGGAATATTCAACCGACCGGTACGCTGCAGGAGCCGGTGATCTCATCTACTCCCTTTCCCCCCTTACGGAATCCGGCTTTTTAGCCAGGGGTTTTGAAGGCCGAGTCAATATTAAGGATTTCAGTCTTGGAGCCTACAACGCGAATTCTCGCATGCTGGTTGAAAAACAATCTCAGTCCGGTGGCTATTTAAATTACCAGGCCAGTGAATTTCAGAATGTATCCTTTAATTATCTGTCCAAAACCATTGAGGAGGAATATTCCCGAATATGGTCGGCATTCAGTGAATTTAAAACCATATTCAATACAGATATTGCCCTGGAATACGCGTCTTCCGTAGAGGATAAAAATCCCCGTGAAAACAGCAAGGCCATTTCAGGGGATATTCTGCATGCAAATGACCGTTTCATGTTCCAACTCAAAGGCCTTACCGCCGAACCTGATTTCAAGGGGTATTACCAGGACGGGAAGCTTTTCTCGACGGCAGGATCTTTTAAATTAACCAATTCCTGGACCATCAGCGGAGATTATGCTTACGAAAAGCAAAACCCTGAACTGGACAGGGAGTTCGGTTCAGCCCAAAAACGGAAGTATCATCAGGTGAGGCTGAATTACAACACGACCCGGGGAACCTCTTTCTTTCTGGATCTGATCCGGCAAGATCACCAGGATGTTCAACTTCCCATGAACTTCGATTTTATCGATAAATCAGCACGAATCGGAGCCAATACCCTTTTTGAATCCTGGTGTTTTAATGTGATGGCTGAAGCCGGTAAAACAGACAACAACCTGCTGAACAGCGTATCCTCATTTCAGCGCTATACGTTCATGACCCACTATTCCGGAACAGAAAAATATTCAGGAAACAGTTACCTTTCCTATGACACAAGCAGTGACTTTGAAGGTCTTGGCAAAAAACGTCTGACCTATGGGTTCAACCTGAATGCAAAGATGGGTGAACGCTCGAATTTAAGCCTGGTAGCCAGGTCATCCAAACTGCTTGAGTCCGAATATGGCCTGGATCATGATTTCAAGTTATCCATAGATCACACCCTGGCTTCGAAGTACAAGGTTTTGAATCAATCCACAATCAGCCTTGGCGTGATGCGCTCCGGAAATTCAAGATCCATCCGTGAGGAAAATACTACCGTTTATACGTCATGGACGATTCCTCTGAATGTTCCTGTGAGCCACAAAAAAGACTTTGGATCCGTAAAAGGGAGGATTTATGACAAAAACACCAACAAACCTCTTCCGGATGTGGTGCTTAAAATGGCGGACAGTATTGCTGTAACGGATGAAAACGGAATATTCAAGTTTCCGGGCATCCATGCAGGAAATCATTACCTAAGCGCAAACGCTTTGGTCATTGATGACAAGGATATGGTATTTTCCAACAACCTGCCAGGAAGGATTAAAGTACCAAGCGGCCAGAAAACCAAGCTTGACCTGCCGGTTGTTGAAGCCTCATCCTTTTCCGGAACGATTATGGTATATGATTATGAAAAGCCAGGAGGTGCTTTTGACATCATTCAAGCCCCCTCCCCAATAAGTACAAATTCATCCTCATCAGTTTCCGGTTCCGATTCTCATGAAGGATCGAAAAAACTGATTGGAAAGCAAGGCCTCCCCTTTGCCCTTATCGAGTTAACCCAAGGAGAAAAAACCATAAGGAGGCTTTCCGACAAAAAGGGAAGATTCTCATTTGAAGCCCTTGTCCCCGGCAAGTATCAGGTAGCGATTAAGGCTGCAAGCCTTCCGGATCACCATCGGTTTGAAAATGATCATTTTGAAATGGAATTGTCCATGGGTGAAAAAAAAGAGATGGAAATAAAAGTCCTGCCGGTTAAAAGGACCATGAAAATGCTCCAGAGCGCCCCCTTGGTCATTGAAGAGATCGATTAGAACGATTCCATTTGATTAATGCCCTCATAATTTGTTATTCAACAAATCATTGGTTCTCCAAAGCATCAACCCTTACTAACCCATCACACAGGGAACTCCAAAATGAAAATCGAGAACAAGCTCCAATCCTTAGGCCTGACATTATTGCCGGTGGTTAAACCCATCGCCAATTACGTGCCTGCGCTGAAAAGCGGTCATCTGGTTTTTCTTTCCGGCCATGGCCCGGTGAAAGACAACGGGCAGCTGATCACCGGCAAAGTGGGGTATGACATGAGCATTGATGAGGGCTATGAAGCCGCCAGAAGAGTAGCCCTGGCCCTTCTCTCTTCCTTGAAGGCTGAAATCAACGATTTGGACCGGGTTGCAAGAATCGTCAAACTTTTTGGTATGGTGAACTGTCGGCCGGATTTCTTTGAACATCCTAAAGTGATCAACGGGGCCTCGGACCTTTTGGTTGAACTGTTCGGGGAAAAGGGAAAACACACCCGGTCGGCCATGGGCATGAATTCCCTGCCTTTGAACATGGCTGTTGAGATTGAAATGATTGTGGAAATTGCATAGGAGCGTTAAACATGAAACTTCAAGGAAAAGTTGCGTTAATTACGGGCGCAGCCAGGGGAATCGGACGGGCCCATGCCCATCGCCTGGCCCGTCTGGGAGCTGATCTGGTGATCAATGACATCAATCTCGAATCTTTCAAGGAATTCGACGATGATGATCAAAAAGAAAATGTTGTGGATGAAGTGAGGAAAATGGGCATTGATGCCGTGGGCATTGAATGCCATGCAGGAAAAAAAGACCAGGCCGATGATCTGGTTAAAAAGGCCGTGGCCCGCTTCGGCAAAGTGGATATTCTCATCAACAATGCCGGAGGTCTTGCAGGCGACATGAACCAAAGCTTTGCTGCCTCGGTGTCTGAAGAAGACCTTCAATCCACCCTGGACCGGAACCTCATGTCTGCCATTTTTTGTTCCCAGGCAGTCTCCGAATCCATGAAAAAAAACAACTGGGGCCGTATTGTCAACACCGCTTCCCAGGCAGGACTTCAAGCCCAGAAAAACGGTATTTACGCCTCCTACGGGGTGGCCAAAGCAGGCATCATTCATTACACCCGTTACCTGGCCCAGGAACTTGGACGCTATAATATTACGGTGAATTGCATGGCCCCTGCCTACATCAGCACCCCGCGCCTGGATAAAAACGTTTACAGCAAGATGAAAGACCCGGCCCGGCAATACGGCATTCCCCTGGGGCGGCTGGCCACGCCGGATGATGTGGCCAAGGTGGTTGAATTTTTTGTTACCGACCTGGGGGACTACATCACCGGACAGTGTCTTTCCGTTTGTGGAGGAGCCTTAAAATTTTAATGGAATGACATGAAAACCACCTTTAACCAAAAGTTTAAACGTCATCTATCCTGGCGACGGTAAAATAAAATGCGTTCTGTTTTCACCAAACTCCTCATGGTGTCCTTGATTGCCGTTATCGGAATCAATCTGTTGGTATTCGCTCTTTTCAGGGCCCAGCGGCAATCTTCCATCAATGCTTTTCAGACCACCATGGCACGATACCTGACGTTTCTGATTGAAGATTTCGGGACGCCGCCTGATCTTCTGAAAGCCCGGGAAACCGTCAAAGAAGCCTTCATTCAAGTGCGCTATACGGGAACGGATGCTTCCTGGGTAACGGATGAAATTCCTTCCCCTTCCAAAAGGCTGCGCTGGTCGACCTGGAAAGATCATCCCCATATTCGATCCGCACTCTGGAAATCCAGATTCCTGATTGAAATAGAAAAGGAACAGGGAATATTCCTTTTTGCCCTGGGGAACAGTTTTGACCAGGAAAACGAAAATCGCCGTTTGCTGGTCCCCCTTCTTCTGATTCTTACGTCTCTGATCCTTCTGATTTATCTGTCCATCCGCTGGATTCTCAAGCCCATAAAATGGCTGAACCAGGGGGTTTCCGAGATCACCCTGGGGAATTTGAAGCACCAGGTCCCTGCCGGAAATTCCGCTGAATTTAAAGAGCTTGCCAAGGGCTTTAATGAAATGACCCGGAGGATTCGCGAGATGCTCTATTCCAAGGAACGCCTTCTGGTGGATGTGAGCCATGAGTTGCGCTCCCCCTTGACCCGTATCCGGGTGGCCCTGGAATTTCTGCCTGAAAGCCATGCCAGGGTAAGCATAAGAACAGATGTTGAAGAAATGGAGAAGATGATCGCAGAAATTCTGGAGGCTGCAAAACTTCAGCACAGGTATGGGCGCCAGAACCATCAGGAAATCAACCTCAAGGAATACATCAAGGAAATCATTCCCACTTACAAGGGCCAGAATCCCGGCATCGTGTTCCATGAGCCGGAAACCCCTGTGCTATGCAGAATTGACCCGGACCAGATAAAAACCGTATTTCACAATATTTTAAACAACGCCGTTAAATATACCGGGGTTTCAAGCGAGCCCATCCATATTTCCGTTATGAATGAAAAATCTCATGTCATTGTTGAGATTGAAGATCAGGGGATCGGCATTCCGGAAGAAGAACTGCCTTTTGTTTTCGAGCCCTTTTACCGGGTGGATAAATCCAGATCCAAAGAAACCGGTGGCTATGGTCTGGGGTTAAGCATATGCAAATCCATCATGGAGGCCCATGGTGGCCGGATTGAGATACAAAGTTCAATGGGAAAAGGCGTAAAGGCCATCCTGGTTTTTCCCAATCTCCCGGCCCTTGAATAAACCGTTCTTCCTTGTTTTGTTGATTTTTAAAAATTCCCCATTGACAGGGGATGGGGTTTTTCTTAAATAAGGAGGTCGTTAAAACGGCCTCAGATCTTGTCCATTTCCTTTTTTTATCATTAAAACAGGCGATTAAATCATGGCAAATTCAATTATCACGGCAACAGGAAGCTATATCCCCCGGAGGGTGGTTCCAAACGATCATTTCATGAACCACGAATTCTTCGGTGAAGACGGAAAACGCCTGGCCAAGTCGACACCTGAAATCATCAAGAAATTCAAGGATATTACTTGCATTGAAGAACGACGGTATGCCTCCCATGACGTGAACACCTCGGATATGGCCTTCATGGCCGCGGAAAAAGCCTTGGAGGGGACGGATAAGGAAACCCTGGATTATATCATCGTGGGACATAACTTCGGCGATGTTACGGTGGAAAATTATAAGACCGACATCCTTCCCACCCTTGCATCCCGTGTCAAGCACAAACTGAGAATAAAAAACCCATACACCGTGGCCTACGATGTTCCCTTCGGCTGCCCCGGATGGCTGCATGGCGTGATCATTTCCGATTATTACATCAAATCCGGGGATGCTAAAAAATGCCTGGTGATCGGAGCCGAAACCCTCTCCCGCGTGATAGACCCCCATGACATGGACAGCATGATCTATGCGGACGGGGCCGGGGCAACGTTACTGGAAGCCACGGATGATAAAAATACCGGCATTCTTTCCCATGTCACCCGAACCGACACCTATCATGAAATCTATCTCCTCAGAATGGGGAAATCCTACAATCCCGGGCATCCGGAAAACGATATCTTCTTAAAAATGGACGGACACCAAATCTATAAATATGCCGTGAAAAATGTTCCGGATGTGGTGAAACAAAGCCTGGACAAAGTCGGCCTCACCCTTACGGATGTGAAGAAAATATTCATCCATCAAGCCAACCAGAAAATGGATGAAGCCATTTTAAGCCGGATTTTCAAACTGTATAAGCATAAAAGCATACCGGAATCCGTCATGCCCATGACCATCGCCAAATTAGGCAACAGTTCCGTAGCCACCATTCCCACCATGCTGGATCTGGTTCAAAGAAAACAGCTGGGCGAACATCGGCTCAACCCCAATGATGTGGTTGTATTTGCCTCCGTGGGTGCCGGCATGAATATCAATTCCGTGGTATATCGGGTTCCTTAAAAACAAGACCCTCCTTCCTGCAAACTAACCGTTTTTAATCACAAGGAGTGAATGTTATGCTGGTCATCAAGGCCTTTTCCATTTGTGTTTCAGCCGCTTTGCTATTTAGCGGCTGTGGGCATTGGGATAACGGCAGGGATGCCTTTACCCGGGCCTTAGCAGACTGTGATCATGAAAATAAACAGATGCTTGCATCCATGGAGGAACTGAACCAAAAGATAAACACGCTAAATACCAAAACCGATGAACTGGATTCCCGGCGTTCCTATTTTTCCTATAAAGCCGAAAAACTGGAACTTGAGTTGATGAAAAGAGATGCAGTAATCCAGATTCAGGAAAACGTTATTCAACTTTTGGATGATTCGGGAAACACCATTGAAACCAGCCTGAAAAATGAAATCAACACCAAGTTAAGTCAAATTGAAGAATCTCATAAAAAGAAAAAACAGGTGTACCGGGTTGAAGATCTTTTCAAACCCAAAACCTTTGATATCAGCTCCAAAGGCGAAGAGACGCTAATAGAATTGGCTGAGGGTATTAAAAACAATAAAGAACAAAAAATTTACATAGAAGGTCATACGGATAATGTTGAGTTAAGCCCCTCCACACAAAAACGCTTCCCCTCCAACTGGGAAATCTCAGTTGCCCGTTCCGCAGCCGTTGCACGGTTTCTTCAAACCCGGGCGGGGATAGAGCCCAAAAGGCTGGTGATTGTGGGTCATGGCGGCTATAAACCCGTTGCGTCAAATCAAACTAAAGAGGGTCGGCGGTTAAACCGCCGTGTGGAAATCATCCTGGGTCCTTCCCTGTGAGAGCGCTCGCCTACAACCGGGGTCCATACTATTTAATCCGAATTCCGGCCTTTCCTTTTAAAGGATACAGGCCGGTCGTTCAGACTAAATAGATTATTTTATTATGTTTAAAAAATTTATTACCACCCTCACCATTACCATCGTGGCTCTGGTGACCGGAGCTGTTACACTGCTTTCCACAGGGGTTTATTTCTATTTTACCCACAGACTTCAGGCTGAATTCAATCAAAATATGGAGGCCCACAGGGGCCGGATTGAAATCATGCTGGAAAATAGAACCAACGAAATCAAAAGCCTCACTGAGGTCATCAGCACGGACAACACCATTCGGTTTACGGCCCAAAAAGGGATATATGGCGAACTTGAAGAACGCCTCAGTTATTTTTCCAACAGCCATTCATCGGTGTATATTTATATTCGGGACAAAGACAACCGCCTGATTTGCCCGAAAAATACCGATAGCCCGATGCAAGCCATGGTAGAAAAAATTTCCAATGACCCTTGGGAAGAAATGGTTGTTGAAAATGATACTAATAATGCCGTAATTCGGCAATTTGATTCTCCCATTTCAGACGATTCCAATTTTCTTGGAGCGGTTTATGCTCTTTACGACATGGTTTTGGACAAATCCCTGAAGACGGAAATCAACAAAATATCCCAGGGAGACATTCTTTTCAAACAAGGCTCCGG
This sequence comes from Desulfobacteraceae bacterium, assembly GCA_013791935.1. Taxonomy (GTDB): domain Bacteria; phylum Desulfobacterota; class Desulfobacteria; order Desulfobacterales; family UBA5616; genus VMSV01. The sequence continues at coordinate 11,638 of VMSV01000065.1, forward strand.
GTATTTTGACTTCAACGGCAAAATTGTTTTTTCAACCGATTTCAACAACCCCTTGAATCGAGATTCAAACGGAAACCTTATTTGGAAAAATCAGAACATCCTACTATCCCCCTTGAAAGGATTTGAAAACCTGTATTATTCTCTTTCCCGGGAGAACCTGGTAAAAGAAGAAAAGAATCTTTTATTAATCCTGGCGCTTTTCACCATTTGCATCGTTGTGATTTCCACAGGACTCTCTTTATTTCTAGGTCGACAGATGTCCAAGCCTCTGGAAGATATGGCCGCCATGGCCCTTCAAATATCTAAAGGCAGAAAAAGACTCTCCTTTGCGATCAAGAAAAAAGATTATCTCGAATTCCGTCAATTGTCGGAAGCCTTTAATTATATGCTGAAAAACCTCAAGGAAGCAGAAGATAAATCCAGGTTTACCGAACTCATGCAAAATGTGGATGATGCGGTTTATTTGACAGATGAATCCGGCAAGCTGCTGGATGCCAATGTCGCGACCTATGGAACCCTGGGTTATTCCCATGAAAGTTTTTTCAGATTGACCCTTGCGGACATTCTGCCTCTTGAAGATGCTCGCAGGGTTATGGATTCATTGATTCAAAACCGTTCAAATCAGGAGCCTCGAATATCGACTCTTGAGACATGCCTTGTAAAAAATGATAAAACCACCCTTCCGGTTGAAATCAAGTATAGAACCATCCAATACCTTCAAGGACGGGCCATCCTGTCTGTAGCAAGGGATATCACCAGACGCATTGAAGCCCAGCGAGTTCTGCGGGAAAGCGAGGAATTGTACCGGTCATTGATTGAGACCTCGCTAAACGGCATCCTGATTTTAAATAATCAATTTCAGATGATCTATGCCAACAACCGGCTTTGTCAGATTCTTGGATACTCCCGTGAAGAGATTGGTTCGGTTGATTTCAGGGATATTCTAAAAGACTCCGATCTTAACTCCATGGCAACAAGTTTTATAGAGAACAAAAACAACCACGGAATAAGAGGTCCATCAGAAATCAAAATTTTACGCAAGGACAACGACCAGCGCCATTGCTTCCTCAACACCATAGCCATTGTGGATTCTTCTGATAAAATTCGAATCGTGGTTCAAATCCTGGATATTACCGACCAGTTTCGCGCCGAACAGGAAAAGAAATTGCTTGAATCCCATCTGCGGCAATCCCAGAAAATGGAAGCCATTGGAAATTTGGCAGGGGGAATCGCACACGATTTTAACAACCTTCTACAAATTATTCATGGCTATACGGAAATCATGATTTTGAAGAAGGACAAAAACCACCCTGACTACCAAAAACTCATTGAAGTTAAGCAGACGGCCCAGAGGGCAACGGATTTGACCAAACAGCTCCTCACGTTCAGCCGAAAAGTTGAAAGTGTCATGAAGCCTGCGGACCTGAATCATGAAGTGAGACAAATCCACAAGCTCCTTGAGAGAACCCTCCCCCATGTCATAAACATGGAGCTTAAATTTTCGGACGATCTCCATTCCATAAACGCAGATAAATCCCAGCTGGGCCAGATCATCATGAATCTTTGCGTAAACGCTCGAGATGCCATGCCAAATGGCGGCACAATGCGGATTGAAACCCGGAATGTGGTCATAGAAGAAAAGTCCCCGGAAACGCCTGAAGGCTTCAGCCTTGGACCCGGAGTTTATGCGGTCCTGTCCATTTCCGATACCGGTGTCGGGATAACCAGAGACTCCATGGACCATATCTTTGAACCTTTTTATACCACCAAGGAAGTGGGCAAAGGCACAGGTCTGGGGTTGGCGATTATCTATGGGATCGTTACCAGCCACAGCGGCCATATCTCCTGTACAAGCGAGGTGGATAAAGGAACTACTTTTGATATTTATTTCCCTGTATTTCAAAAGCTTTTAAATGCTTAACCCTTCTATTTCATGTTTTTGTTTGACACCAACGAGTAATCTGA
>VMSV01000253.1 GCA_013791935.1 Desulfobacteraceae bacterium
CTCAGGATTTACTTTATGCAAAATGAATGACAGAAGATCATTCATGCGTTCCCCGAATAAGGAGGTCTTTATGTTAAATTTTCATTTATCCGAGAAGCAGATCGAAATTCAACAAAAAACACGTGAATTTGCCATAAAGGAGGTCTTGCCCGTAGCATGGTATTACGATGAAAAAGATGAAATACCACTGGCCGTGTTAAGGAAGGCCTATAATGCGGGTTTGATGAACAATGACATCCCCAAGAAATATGGCGGGAATGAGTATGGAATCCTTGAAGGTGTTATCATGACTGAGGAAATTGCAGCTGCTTGTCCAGGCCTTGCGACCTCGCTTTTCGATAATTCTCTTGGTTTGGAACCCCTTATTCTGTGTGCCAATGAAGCGCTTAAAGAGAAATATATCCCTAAAATTTTAAATGAATTCAAACTGATCTGTTTTGCCACATCCGAACCTGTCATTGGATCAGACGTTTCAGGTATCCAGTGTAAAGCCGTTATAGATGGTGATGACTACGTATTAAATGGGACCAAATACTGGATTACCAATGGCGGCGTCGCCGATTATATTTCCGTATTCGCCACGGCAGATCCAAAGTCGGGTCATGAAGGGATATGTGCTTTCCTGGTAGATAAATCCTGGAAAGGAGTATCGGTAGGCAGGGCAATCCCCAAACTCGGTCAGCGCTGCTCAAATACCGTAGGTCTTAATTTCAAAAATGTCCATGTTCCCAAAGAAAACGTCCTTGCTCCACCCGGAGAAGGCTTTAAGCTTGCCATGAAAACTTTTTCCAGAACACGTCCGGTTGTCGGCGCCTTTGGCGTCGGCGGTGCCCGGAGTGCTATGGAGTATGCCATAGATTACATCAAAAAACGCAGGGCATTTGGGTCCAAGATCGGGGATTTTCAGGCCGTTCAGTTTAAAATAGCTGAAATGTACCAGAAAGTTGAAACTTCGCGTTTATTGGTATGGAAGGCGGCATGGGAAGCCGACAAGGGCCTTGATTCGACAATAAATGCATCCATCGCAAAGTTTTATTCAACTGAAACAGCTTTGGAAGTTGTCAACGAAGCCCTTCAGTTACTTGGGGGTTACGGCTATACTAAAATGTTTCCCCTTGAGAAACTGCTTCGGGACATTCGCCTTTTAAGAATATATGAAGGGACCAGTGAAATTCAGCGTATGATTGTTTCCGGACATGCCATGCACACTTATCAACCTGTTATGCCGTCTCTCGAAGATTTACCGATATTTAGAGATGTAGATCCTATGGAACCAGACACCGGAGATAAAATCAAATCCGCATGGCGCTGCCGTATGTGCGGCCACATACACCATGGACAAGAACCACCCGATGAATGTCCCTATTGCTTTTTTCCTCAAACCACTTTTAAAAAAATATGGCCGCTTGAAGTTAAGTAGCGAATGCATTTCCCTCAAGGGATAAAGATCTGATGCCTTTTTCATCTCATGAAACTATTAATCTTTTCATGATCAGAGGCCAAAATCGGAAGGTGGCTGATAAGGTGGCTGATAAGGTTTGATCCTTGGCCCACAAAATATTGTGCAACTTTCTCATTGGCAACTTATTGTAATACTGAGGTATACTTCCTTTCGCAAAGCAATTCTCTATCGTTCTATCGTCCCCGTTTTAATCTATTTTTTTGGATCCCCAGGAAAGGTCAATATGACATGATTTAGCAAAGCGTTCAAGCGGATGCCGGCGCAACAGTTCTCATAGGGATGGTGTCCGCTCTGGCGTCCATAGCCGCTCTATCGATTGCGCCTGAACTCACTTTAGTGGCCGGGGCATTGGGGGCGTTGGGATATGTGATCAGCGCCGGCATTCATCCGAGGGCGTGGCCTGGCTCTCAGACAGGATATCTATCGCTGTGGACGATATAAGACCGTCCGCCTATAGTTTCGGAACGGAATTGCTCAATCATGCTGAAGATGCCGCAGCTTCCTTCGCCAGTACTTTGCTCGGCGGCATCAAAAGAATCGGTGATTTTGCCAATACATGCTACACAGCCTTGGCAACGGTTCGCCATTCAGGACCATTATAAAAAGTATGAATTAAAATACTGACTGTCGCTATTAGAACACTGGATATAAAAATTACAGTCAATATCCTCCTATTAGAGTCATTACCTCTCTTTTGATTGCCGCCTGAATTGCAAAACAGCATCTGGCTGGCTTTATAAACCATTGCGAATATGATAAAAAACAAAAGAAGAAGAGAGATGAACCAAAAGTAATGGTGAGTCAACTGCCATAACCGTACATCTTCTATTTTTTTAAAAAACAATCCCGTAAAGTTGTGGGCCACACGCCATGCGAATATCTCCATATGTATACGTGTATCGGCCCATATAACACTATGCCTAAAATCCAGGGAATACCAAGCCGTTTAAGCTTATGTTTGACAAACTGTAGAGGAGACTTGCCGTAAAATGATGGAAGTGCAAAGAATCCTGCAATAAAGAATAAAACAGGCATCATAAAAATATCTAGAAAAAATAATAAATTCATTAATAACCACGGATTTTGGTTATACATCGGCTTATACACCGGCCAATGGGGGGATACATAACTGCCGCTATGTAATACAACAACCAACAAAACCATCAGGTATCGAATATTATCTAAAAAGTATATGCGGTCGGATGATAATTTTCTGTGGCTATCCATTTATGATTCTCCTAAATGAAAATCTGTCTAATTAAAGCGGTCGGACCGTTAATAAAAGCCTTCGTATTTTATATTGACGGGTGTGGCTCCGACAATAATCCTTTGCTTTCAATAGGTATATCTCCTACAACATCCCTGGAAATGAATTTAGGCTTAATCATATGGATCAACGCCGGAAGCAGAAGAATCCCTACCGCCATATTCACCATCATGAGAATGGCCAGCAAAAATCCCATTTCTGCCTGGAATCGCAGGGGGGAAAACCACCAGAAGAACACACTGGCGCTCATCATCACTGCCTGGTAGAAGACGGCCTGGCCGGTGGAAGAAACCCCGTCCATGATCCCTTCTTCCCATGACGCACCGGCCACAATCAATTCCTTAATACGGCTGACTTTATACAGTCCATAGTCCACTCCCAAACCAACCCCTAAAGAAACCACCGGCAATGTATTGATGTTCAGGCCGATTCCCTTCCAGGCCATGTAGACATAAGAGGTAAAATTGGCCAGCACTAAAGATAAAATAAAAATAAATCCGGCAAACCATGACCTGTAGATCACCGCACAACATAAAAAGGTAAACAAGAAAATACCGCCAATCAGATAATGATTTGCACTCTCAATCATTTCAAGGGCAGCCGCCAAAATACCCCCCGTCCCCCCGGCGGGTTCAAAAAAGACATTTTGGATTCTGTCTCCTTTACTTGTAGCCCCGATCACAAAATTTTCAGGATCTGAGATCCACTCTTTGGCATCTGCGATTACCGCTTTCAGGGTGCTTCCCTTATGGTCTTTTAAATACAAGCGTAAGTTACCGGCACTAAATTTGCGATTGAAAAATCTATCCATATCCCCCAAGGCTTGAAATCGGCTGGCAATAACAAATACGCCACGCAACAGATTCTCATCCTCGGGAATAGTGAGAAATTTGGGGCTGCCTCCACGCATAAACATGTTCCAGCTTGAAACATAATCGGCAACTGACTCGGCTCCCGCTACATTCCCTCTGCTGACCAAAAAAGTTTTCAGACTGTTCAATGCGGCTTGTGTATCTTTGTTGAGAATAACGTCATCTGATTGAGAATTCATTCTATAAACGATATACATCTCTTCCAGGCCCATAAACTTTTTATTAATCTGGGCGACACTCTGGTTATAATCTGAATCCGGCTGCAGAATTGGGGACCCCGCATGCGCATCTCCGATCGGGACATGGGAAAAACCGATGACGCCCGCAACAAGGACAATTGCGCCTGTTGTAATTAAAATTACTTTGCCCTTTTTCGTGATGGTGAATTTGGCCATTTCAATCATCATTTTTGTGAAAAACGGCCGATGGAGATTCCCTTTATAGCGATCCGGCTTTAAAGGTAAAAAGGATACAAACACAGGGTTAAACAAAGAAACGGTAAACAGAATGCTCATCCCCCAGAAAAACCCCAGGATGGCCAGATGCTGAAGTATGGGGATGGGAATCATTGCTACAATCAACACACCGCAGGCATCGGTAACCACACCGATAACACAGGGTTTGAACAGGTTGATTCCGGTAGCATGGGCTGCTGCTTTTACATCTTTAGCAGCTTGAAATTCATCCCCAAAACGAAAGAGCCACTGCACCCCATGGCTCATGGCCCGTGCCGTTAATAAAAAAGGAATGACGATGATCAACGGATCGAACTGATATCCCAGGTATCCTGACATGCCAAGACCCCATATGGCACTAAGTGATGCAGAAGCCAGAGGCAGCCACCATATGGGCTGTTTCCCCAAAAAGAAAAACAGCAATGCCACAAGAACCATGACACTGACGATGAACAAAATCGTCATCTCCGGCATAAAATGATAGATCCAGCCCCATAAAATCGGCTCTCCGGCCAGATAGATAATATGGTTGTCATCTTGTTCCCTGTCTCGAATCTCAATAAAGCCATTGATCAAGTTTAAATAATCGATTTTCTCCTCTAAAAAATCAGCCTTTAACCGCAAGGCTTTTAGATCTCCGGATACCCATGTTCCGTATGCCTCACTCACAAAAACACGTTTTTTTAGAGCCCTCATCTCCTTTTCATTTTCAGGGACCTTTATCATAACCGGTTTTAAACCGAAGCCACCGCGAATTATATCTATTTTTTGAACACGATTGCTGGCCAGGGAATATACCTGATATGGATCAACACCAGGCATGGTTTCCACAACATCTTGAATGCGAGCTATTTTTTCCAATGTTTTTTCGTTGAAAATATCCCCATTTTTTACTTCCAATACCAACGTGGCCACATTGGCACTACCGAAATGGTCTTTGAATTCCTTGTGCAGCTTGACATAGGGGTGACTTTTCGGAAACAAGTCTATGAATTGGGTATAAAACGTCATTTTGGAAAGGCCAAAACCGAATATAGCAGTGGTAAACAGGATGAGAAAGAGTGTGGTTTTTCGGAACCGCATGATTAGATCGATGATTGCTTTGTCCATTGGTTTAGTGGATTCCCATTTTTTATGGTATGATTTTTAGGTTGATTCGGCATTAATGGAGTTATTTTGTCATATTCTCGAAAGGACTTACCCATGTTTTTCCAAAGTCATTCGTGATAATAATGTTTGCCATGCCAACGATGATTCCTTTTCCGTTTTCCAGCAGGGATATGCCGGAAAACCATGTGAATTGTGTAATCAGGGAAGGTGGATCCCATGAGAGACCGCCATCTTTTGTAGAAAGTATTGCACCTTCCAATCCAATGGCTACACCTTGTTTGTCATTGAAGAATCTGACATTTAAGAGCGTCGATCTGCCGGGATCATTATTGTATGCTGATTCCTCCCAAGGGCCATTGTTTTTGGCATCTTCCCAAGTCTGACCGCCATCTTTTGTATATTTGATATCCCCGGAGGTTCCCACTATCACAGCCGTGTTTTCATCTATAAAATCAATTCCGAAAAAATTTCCAGTATCCCAGTCATCTGTCTTTAACAACGCTTTCCAGGTTTCACCACCATCTTCGGTCATCATCACAGTGTCAAATTCACAGGCTGCATAGCCTTTGTTTTCATCGAAAAAATAAATATCGTTTATTACCAAATCTTTATTAAAATCTGTTTTTCGCCAATTAACACCATCATTGGTAGTGAGAACGGTTCCCCATACGCCAACAGCCCATCCGTTTTTCTTGTTTAGAAAAAAGCTATTAAACAGGGGCAGGTTAGTAACCCCCTCTGCTTGTTGGGTGAAGGTTTTCCCACCATCTTCCGTATACAGTATCACTCCTGATTCGCCGGTGATCCATCCCGTTTCAGGTGTTATAAAATAAACTGAATACAATCCTTTGTTGGTTTTTGTATTCAATGCCACCCAGTGTTTGCCATAGTCTTCCGAATAGATAAGTTTGCCCATATGCCCTACAGCCCAAACTTGCCCGGTATCCAGCATCTGTACATCCAGGAACTTGTCATAATAATGCAAGATGTGTTCTGAAGCTCGAGCTTGGCCTATTTCTTCACCAATTAGAGACGAAAAAATCAACACTATTGATAGGATTACGATATAAGCGGATTGTATCTTTGCCCGCCTGCCTGATAGGTTCATCCGCGCCTCCTCTATTGAAGGTTTTTATGAAAAAGCCTTTCTCCTACATGAACAAATGTAACATTTAAACATATTGAGGTGACCTAATCAAAATTTGGGTATTATTTTGCAGTGATGTCCGGTTAAGTTTTTGCATGACTGAGCTGGCAGTGAATAAAAAGTTAAAAAGATGAAGAAAGTGCTTGACAATTAGAAATAAATTTTCGGGGGACTTGTAATTTTACTAACTATTACAAGGAGTTATGAAAAAATGCCCCGATCTGTCAAGCGACACAGGAAAAAACTTCGATCACTGTCATTCCAAAAATATTATCACCCGGCGCAAAGAGTTCTTCCTTTTGCACCGGAACTTAGATCCAAAGGCTATCGACCCTTGAACATGGAATTCGAAGATCAGCTGAAAGCTTTAATATACTATCACCTCGAAGAACATACTTCAGGCAGGCACCTTGTTCAAGTTCTCAAAGAAGATGACTTTGCCCGCAAGAATATCGCTCCGAAAACAGGAATAAACAAAAGCAGTTTCTTTGAGGCCATTAATCACCGGGGCCTGGAGCAGATGCAGTCTGTCTTTAATAATCTTTGCATTGAGGCGTCAAATGTCCTTCCGAAAAAGCATCGCCATTTAGGAGAACTGGTGGCCATTGACGGATCTTTGATCAACGGTGTGCTTTCTATGGCCTGGGCTGACTACCGAAAAAACTCAAAGAAAGCCAAGATCCATTTAGGATTTAACGTAAACAAGGCGGTCCCTTCAAAAATCTTTTTCACCAATGGCAACGGAGCTGAAAGGCCCTTTGTAAGCCAAATCCTTTCTCCGGGACAAACCGGCATCTGTGACCGGGGCTATCAGGATCATGCTGAATTCGATTCTCTCCAGAAACCAGGCAAACGCTTTGTGATCCGGATCAAAGCAAATACCATCAGAACCATTGTACGCAGATATGATACCCGGCCCGACAGCATCGTCTTTTTTGATTCCGAAGTATTACTGGGAACCGTTCAAAATAACAATCAAACCCAAAAGCCCGTTCGTCTTGTGGGCTACCGGATTCATCATGTTGAATATTGGATCGCAACGGACCGAAGGGACATCACCGCAGAACAGGTTGCTGAAATCTATGGTAATGGGGTCAAACCTTGATTAGTGATTTAGTCTGCTTATTCATAGTTAAAGGTTTGACTCCTGATCCCTCTGTCCCCAATTCACCGTCACGGTCATAAAATTCCGAAATCATTGTTTTAGATTATTATTCTTTATTACGGGAGTAAGAGATTTTCATTGTGCCACCACTGCAAGAACCAACTATTTTTTGATCTGTAATCTGATCCGCCGGTAAAATCTCAAGCGTGTATCCTTTTACACCCTTCGCTTTTAGTTTTGCATCAATTTCTGCCTTTAACTCATCACACGGTTTGATTTCGGCAAAAGCTGATGTGCTTAAGAATATAATTACCGGTAGGAATAATAAAATGATCCGTTTCATGCATTACCTCACTTTGTGGTATGAATTTCATGAAAGAAAGCTTGTTGTCAGATCCCGGATATTGATTAGCAGTCAATTTATCAAAATTCTCAACCTGACACCATGAACTTGTTAAAATACAACCTCTATTTCCCATGTTCGTATTTGATTGTCACGCCCGACTTTAAAATGTAATTTTATTCCCGGTTTGAAGATGTAATTTTATTCTGCTTTATTTTCTTCAAAAAAGAATTTTTAAAATCCTTTTCTTCATTTTTCTTCCGGTATTTTCCTCGAAATTATTCTTCA
>VMSV01000157.1 GCA_013791935.1 Desulfobacteraceae bacterium
ATGGAAGATGATCAGGGAAATGATCACCAGAAGACCCATTACAACACAGGGTCTTACCAGAAACAACCCTGAAAACATGATAAAATAGGATAGAAAATAGGGATTGCGAATGTGTGCATAAATGCCGTTTTGGATCAGTTCGGTTTTTTGCTGTTCGTGGACACCGATGCGCCAGGATTTTTTAAGTTGGGATGAAAAAACCCATCCCATGAGGATGCTGCCTGCGAAAAGGAACAGGCCAACATAGGAAACCATGGGATGTCTTAAAAAATTCATGGGCACCATAAACCGGTACAGGGGTTCCGAGTGGACGGCGAAAAAAGTGACCAGGATACACAAGCCCGTAAAAACCATGGATGCGGCAACCAGGGGGTCGGAAGAGCGGATCTTCTGCCTGGTTCTGATTTTTACCAGCACATTCCTTGCGATGAAGGTTCCCAGGTAGATCAGGGTCAGGAGAAGGAATACATTTATTTCCGTCATTTTTTAAGTCTGTTCCTTTAAAAATAGTCCATTCTATGATTCGTGTGAACCTGCCTGCCGTATTCTCTCACCCATGCCATTTCATCAGGGTTTAACGGCCCTTTTTCCAAGGCTTTGAGATTTTGAATCAACTGGTCCCGGTCCTTGGGTCCGGTCAAGGCCAAATGGACATGGGGATTGGACAGGACAAACCGGTAGCACATCTCGGGTGTGAGGGGCGGAACATCAGAAGGAGCCTCCCCGGGCCAGGGGGGCATCTCCACGGGCTTTTTCAAGGGGGTGATCAATTGCCGCCAGGCCGTGGCCGTGTAACTGACGATTCCTGGGTTTCGTTTCGCCAGATGAGGAAAGATGTCTTCCTCGGCCCCGGTGTGTTTGGCATTGTACCGGATCATGAACACATCGATTTTCGAATCCAGGCATAATCTTCCGGCCCATTTCCGGTCGTGGATGCTGGTGCCCATGGCCTTGATTTTTCCTTCTTCTTTGAGCTTTAACAATACGTCCACAACGCTTCCATTGTAGAATGAAGTACGGCCCAGCCATCCCAGTTTAAACACGTCCAGGTAATCCGTGTTTAATTTTCTCAACCCGTTTTCCACGCTTTTTCTCACCTGCCAGCCCAGAACACCATATCCCAGCATGGCCACCACATGTTTTTCCCTCTCCTGTTGAATGACTTCTTTAATGCCTTGGGTGACCTTTTTAAACCCTGCGCCCCACAGCCAGTAATTCGCTCCCCGGTCTGCGGCAAAGGCGATATCCGAAGAATCCAGGCCATAGTTTCCGGCAATTCCCATGCGGAAGACTTGCTTGTTCACCATGGGGAGTCGGGTGCGGGAAAAAGTGGTGGATGAAATGGGATTTTCGGTTGTCATCTTTTTCTTCTCCTAAGAACCTGTGCTGTTTTGTATTACACTCTGTTCCACTGCTTTGTAAGGGTATTTTTCCAGAAGGCCAAACTCCGCCATGGCCTTGGCTTTGAGTTGAACCAGCCGAGGGGTGGATATGCCGCAGAGAAAACGGGTGACCAGATGAACCGGCGGGGAAGTGCCGGTTTTTTCCTTCAACGGTTGAATCAGTTCAGGGAAAGGATAGCCGGAAAGCGGAGGGAGATTCATTGCGGGCAAAACCGGTGGCTCTTTGTTCAGACAAGTGGAACACCGTCCGCAATCCCCGGGAAGGCTTTCTCCGAAATACGCTGAAAGGCTTTTGGCCAGGCACTGGTCTTTTTCAAAAAGCGTCACCATGGCATGAATTCTGGCCACATCCCGACTTTCCTTTTCGTGAAAAAGTTTCAGGAGAAGAGCGGCTGTTTTATTCGCATCAAAATCCGGATTCAGAATCTCGTACACCTCCACGCCGGATCTGGCCTGAAGGTCGATCCACGCTTTTTCATGAAAATACTCCAGGGCCGCCATGACCCGCTGGCGGTCCGATCCCGAGGCTTCGATAATCCCGTCAATTTCCGGATAGGTCCAGGTTTTGGCGGTTTTTGAATGGGAAAAAATGGTCTCCACAAAGGTTTTTCGCTCTCCCTGGAAATTTTTCAGGATTTCTTCCGCCGGCACCAGGAATTTGAAAGGGTATTCCTCAAAAAAGGTGTATTTGGGGGAGATGACTTTCTCCATCTCCAGGTAAACCAGGAGGGTTTTCAGGGGAAGAAGCCGAATATCCGTATCCCGGCTCAGGGTGTAAGGCCGGATCTCCAGGGTTCGGACCGGGGATTTTTTAATCTTGTCCAGCACCAGGCCGATTCCTTCAAGGTGGGGAGTATCCCCGTATATGAAGTTTTCCAGCACAGGAACACTGCTTCGGTTGGCCAGCATGGCGCACAGGGATGGCTGGTCGTCCCGGCCTGCCCGGCCGATCTCCTGGCTATACCCTTCGATGGACTTGGGCAGATCATAATGAATGATTTTCCGGATATTCTCCTTGTCGATGCCCATACCGAATGCGATGGTGGCCACCACAATGCCGCTGTTGCCGGCCATGAATCGGTTTTGAACCGCCTCCCGCTCGGGGTTTTCCATGCCCGCATGATAGGCTACGGCATCGAAACCGTTTTGCTTGAGCCTATTTGCGATGGTTTCGGCTGTTTTTTGAAGGGTCACGTAGACAATGGCAGGGCCTTCGGGTTTGCCGGAAAGAATCTCCCCCAGGGCCTTTTCCTTGCTTTTCTCTCCGGTGGGCAAAATCCGAAGGTATAAATTCTCCCGGAAAAAGCCGGTTCGGATCACCTGGCTCTCGGGAATGGAAAACTTATCGCACATGTCTTTTGAAACATCCGGGGTGGCTGTGGCAGTCAAAAGCAGGACCTTGGGAATGTTGAATTCCTTCTGATACAGGGGAATCTTCAGGTAATCCGGCCGAAAATTATGCCCCCATTCGGAGATGCAGTGGGCCTCGTCCACCACCAGCAGGGAAACCTTCATCTGCCGCAGTTGGGTCCGGAACCGTTCATTGTTGAAACGCTCCACGGCAATCATGAGAATTTTCAACTTCCCCAACCGGGCTGCTTCCAGCGCTTCGCGATAGGCTTCCGGTGTCATCCCCGAATCGAGTTTGGCAGCCGGGACATTCTTTTTTTGAAGAAATTCCATCTGGTCTTTCATAAGCGAAAGCAGGGGCGAAACTACCAGGGTCATTCCGGGCTCATGGAGTGCGGGCAATTGATAGCACAAGGACTTGCCCGCGCCTGTGGGGAAAATCGCAACCGCGGATTTTCCGGCCAGGATGGTTTCCATCACTTGCTGCTGGCCGGGTTTGAATTCGGCAAACCCGAAGGTTTCTGAAAGGGTCTGTTGGGGGGTCATATGGATATTATACTATTTGTAGACTTCTCTGCGATGGCCGATCCTCAGGACAATCGCTGAATCGTTAAGGATTGAATAAATGACTCGATAATCTCCAACGCGGAATTTTCTCAGTCCTGCAAATTTCCCTGTTAAAAGGGGAAGGCTACCGGCTTGGGACGGCAGCTCTTCTTCAATCTTTTTTAATATTCTGTCAGCTTGATCTCTGTCGATTTTTTTTAAATCCCGGGATACGGATTTTTTAAATGCAATTTTATAAACCAAGCTCTTTCCTCATATCTGAAAGGGAGACCACCGGGTCTGATGTGTCATGCAATCGGTCAAGAGCCACCTGCAAATCCGCAAGATCATCCAAATACGCCTCCAGTGCTTTTTGTATCAGAAAAGATTTGGGACGCTCGGTTTCTGATGATATTTCAGAAAGTTTTTCTGCAAGCTCATCAGGAATTCTGATGGAAATGGATGTGCTCATGCGATGTCTCCTTGTGTGTTTAATTGTAATACAATGTACACAATCCAAACATGGTAGACAAGCTTTTAATTAGGGTTGCCTCAAACAAACCGGGTGCATGGGATGATCAGCCCCTTGGATCACCCGGAAGATAATGCCCCGTAACCTTGTGATAGGCTTCCGAGGTGATGTTTCCCGGAACCCCGTCCACTTTCACGAAAATGCCGGGGAAAGTATTGAGCCAGCGCTGGAGGTCTTCTGCACGGGTAACCAGGGCAGGATCTTTGGATGGTTTTGCGGAAAGGCGGGGGATCAGCGGGGCAGTGTCAGGTTTGGGTGCAGGTTGATCCGTGAACGCCACAAACCCTTTTTCCGCCATTCGCCTCATCAGCACTGCGGCTCCGCATTGCCTGGATACGGCCGCATCCGACCAGGTTCCATCCGCCACATACTTTCCGCTTTTATAATGGTTGGAAAAGCCCCAGGGTATCCCCAAATTCTGACTCACATTCCGGTACCGGGTTTCGTTTGCACGGAGCTTTGCAACCAGCCCGTCCACTTCACCCACTTTATCCGGACGGAGGATGCACGTATTGAATAAATTTTCGTATTGCCTGCGCAATGCTTCGGTGAATGGAACATTTGCCATTATTTTTCCTTGTTTTTATTTCGCACGGAGACACAAAGGCACAAAGTTGAAAATCGAAGAAAAACAATCCAACATGATTTAAGAAAAAATGGTTTCATGTTTTCTTTTGCCTTTCTTTGCGGCTTTGTGTCTTGGTGCGAGACCCTTAGATTTTGCCGTTTATTAGACGGGTAATGCCATCTTTCATCAAAGCTTCGCCGAAATTCAGGAGGTAACCCAATTTAGCATCTGTCAATTTCAAGTAGGTTAAAACCTGCTTTTGATGTGACTTCAACGGATTTCAGCTCCAGTATTACCTTTCCTTCGACAATAATGTCTGCTCGAAAGCCCTCATCAAAGGTGATCCCTCCATATTTTATTGGAATTGGTACCTGCCGACGGACATCAAGCCCTTTTGTTTCAAGTTCATGTGCCAATACCACTTCATAAACGCTCTCCAATAGTCCGGGACCAAGCTCTTTATGAAGACGAACAGCACAATCAACAACGATTTGTCCGATTTCGTTTTCAGTTATCCCCATTGCAATTTGTCTTTCTTTGTGTCTTCGTGGCTTTGTGCGAGGTATTGTTTCTTGTGCTTTCAGCCTCACTCCCAGAAATCCGATGCGATTTCAATGATATTTCCTTCAGGATCGGCAACCATGGCGGACCTCATCTTCCAGGGCTCGTTTCTGGGCCCGTAAATTTTCTTCCCGCCGTTGGACACAATGCGTTCAAACTCCGTATCCACGTTTTCCGGCGCGCCCACATTGAGGGCCAACTCAAAGGTTCCGTTAATCCCCTTGGGGTAACCGGGCTCCACCCCGAGCAGCTCCGGAAGCATCTTCCTTTCGTACATGGACAACCGAATGCCCTCGTGCTTGAATTCCGCATAGGGTCCTGTGCCATCCCATTGAATTTCCAGGCCCAGGACATCCCGGTAAAAGGCAACCATTTCCGGAAGGTGCTGAACGAAAAGTCCGATCATGTTGAATTTGGTAGCCATGAATGACTCCTCTAAGATTTTTCCATGGTTTAATGCAATAGGCTTGGAACCTCCGTCAGCAAGGATACCTCATGATCAGGATCAATTCCCGAATCGTTTATTTTTCCGTCTCTATTGAGCCACACCGAAACCGCCCCGATACCGTTTGCCCCGGCCACATCGGATTCCAGTGAATCGCCGATATGCATGAGTTCATCAGGATCACACCCGGCGAGTTTGCAGGTGGCCAGAAAAATCTCCTCGCCCGGTTTCTCAACCCCGATATCCTGGGAAAATACGACAAACCGGAACCTCCCCGGAAGTCCGCATTGATCGGGATAGCCATTCCCGTTGGATAGGAGTCCCAGGGTGAAGTCCCTGCCGAGAAGGTCCAGGGCCGGAATCACATCCGGGTAAAGCTCGATATCCTCGAACCGGTGCTTTAGATAAAACGCATTGAGTTCGGCCGCCAGAGCATCATCCGGCCAGTCCACAGAGACCAGCGTTTGCTTGAAGGCATGAAACCGGATCTCCTCCAGGTTGAGCACCTTCCCTTTCAATGCTTTGGCAACCGTGTTCCGGATCTCGATCATCCGGTCCACCGTCAAACCGGAATCTGAAATGCCGGGCACTTTGCGGTGAAGTTCCCCAAGGGTGAGTGATAGGGAATGGCGCATGACCTTATTAAAGTCCCAGAGGGTCATGTCCCCGTCAAAAGAGATGGCTTTGATTCTTCGTGTCATTTTTGCCCCCCCGCAGCAGCCCTTTTTCAACCATAGGGCGAACCTTGTGTACGCCCGGGGCAGACACGCAGGTCTGCCCCTACAACATTCATCGTTAATCCAATTCCGGTAACCACGGCTCCGCAGAAGGATAATGGGCCGGATCAAGTTGAAAGGCCAGGCCCTGTAATGCTTCTCCCCGCACCCTTCTTGCGGTGTTTTTCTTGGCGGTTTCCCTGAACAATTGCATGGCATCCTTATCCGTCATACCGGAAACCTCCACCTCGAGATGTTCTTTAAAAAGATCATTCCGTAACTTGCGTGCGGTCTTCCCGTCCCAGAAGGAAGCATTCAATTCCGTGTCGGAGTAAAAGGAGCGATCCGCGATATTGCACGACCCGATGGTGGCCCAGACCCCGTCCACCATGGCGATTTTGGCATGAACATAAACATCCAGATATTTTCCGGGTTCGCGATTTGCGGCCAGGGCCGCCAGGGTGAAATGGGGGAAACGTTCCAGGGATTTAAACTTGTCAAAAAAGGGGGCCATGCGGGGATCATCAAAGGCCAGAAGCACCTGGCCCCACACTTTGCCGGGAAGAACACAGATGATTTCAACGCCCCTTTCCAGGGCCTTTTCCAGTTTTTCAAGCACCAGGAACGACATCAAAACCTGATCCTCGATGTAGATGGTTTCCCTGGCCGAATCTATTGCCGCAATGTACTGTTCAAGGCAACTTTGCTCGCCCTGCACAATGGGAAAGGGCTCTGCACCCACGGCAGGAATCGCATTCTGATAGGTACCCCGCCGGACGGTTCGGGAGATCTGAACCGGGCTGTCTCCGGCGGAAGCGGATAGGGATTCCGGAAACGGCAGGTCGGAAACCTTGTCGTTTTCAGGCCACGACCCGTCGGCAAGGTCCTTTTCACTGGCTCCGTTCCACCGCTGGACAAAATTATGATGCACATCCGTGGCCGAAGGCCCGCGAACCTCCACAAACAAATCGTGGGTGCTTCCGGCCTCATGGGCATGATGACCCGGTTCCACCACGGAATTAACATCCAGATTGATCCCGCCCACAAAGGCAATTTCCGTGTCCCTTCCCGCATCCATCAGCCAGCTCTTCTGATGATGGCACCAGGTTTTTGTCAGGCGATCCCACCGGGCCATAAATTGGCTTCCCCGCAAGGCAAGAAATTTTCGGTGTTCAGCGGTTCCCAGAAAGTGTTCGGCATCCGGTTCCATTTCAGCAACCTCAGGCGAACGCCAGAACAGGACCCGGACATCCAGACCCCTTGCCCTGGCCCGGTCCATGACATCAAAAAATGACCCTTTCCCGTCCGGCATCTTAAAAGCCGTCTCAATAAAAGCCATGGTCACCCAGACGGAATGTTCGGCGTTGTCCACCGCCTCACAAATCCTCCGGAACGCCGGCGCGCCGTCAATCAGGGGGAAAACCCTGTTGCCGGAACGAAGCGGGTAGGAGCCATTTTTCGCAGGGGGGATATAAGCGCCTGAATAGGTCATGTTTTCTTCCTCCTTTAAAGTGTATTTGTTTCTAGGACATCCAATTCATCCCATGGAGTTGCCTCCAGGAGAGAACTTCCGCATCCGACCGTTTCTGGGAATCCTCACCCCCGTAAACAAGATAGGGTTTGACCTGATGGTCATGACTTGCCTTTGTCATCCGGGCCGAGAAAAGTTTAAGGTGTTTAAAAAAATCCCGGGTGATGGTGGCGCCGGATTTTATTTCCAGGGTGATAAGTTCCCTGCCATGTTCAATGATCAGGTCAATTTCAGACCCTCGGGACTCTCGATAATGGAATAAACGGGGTTTTATACCTTTGTGAACCATATGCTTATATATTTCCGAGACAACCCAGGTTTCAAATATGGCACCCCGTAAGGGATGAAGACGAAGTTGTTCGGGATCATGGATGCCCAAAAGATAACACACGAGACCGCTGTCAAAAAAATGAAGTTTAGGTGTTTTTGCGACCTGTTTCCGAATATTGACATGCCAAGCCGGCAGGCGATGGATGATATAGCTGGTCTCTAAAACCGAGAGCCATGCACGGATGGTATTTCGTGATATGCCTGCATCATTTCCCAGGGCGGATAAATTGATTTCCTGGCCGGTTCTTCCCGCGCAAAGCTTGAGAAAGCCAGCAAAAGTCTGAAGATCTCCAACGTTGATGACTTGACGGACATCGCGCTGAATATAGGTTGCCGTATAGTCTGCCAACCACTGGTGGGCTGGAATTTTGCGATCGTAAATTCTGGGGTAGGCGCCTTGCCATAGGAAAGAAAATAAATCGGAAGGGATTGCCGGAAAACCTCCCAACTCTTCAAGGCTTGGCGGAAGCAGGACCAGGATGCCGCATCGCCCTGCCAGGGATTGTGAAATTGATTGGGAAAGCTCAAAATGCTGAGATCCGGTGAGGATGAACCGGCCCGAATCCGGTCGTGCATCGATATCGCTTTGGAGGTAGCTCAGCAATTCCGGAGCATGCTGAATTTCATCAAGAATCGCGCCGTCGGCATATTTGGCCAGAAAGCCCCGCGGGTCACTCACGGCAAAGTCCCTGGTATCCATGGCTTCCAGGGAAACATAAGGTTTATCGGGATACGCCATCCGGCACAGGGTGGTTTTGCCGGACTGTCGCGGGCCCGTTACCACCACAACCGGGTAATAACCATTCAGTTCATGTAATTTGGTTTCCAATTCCCGCGATATCATATTGCTGAGGCTCGCATTTTTTACATAAATTGTCAATTCAATTTACATATTATGCATTTTATCAGGAATGCTCTAAATTTTTCGCCTTAGGGTTTCCTGTCCATCCATTTTTCAACCACCGGCGGTTGATAAGAATCAAATTTCTCAAGAAGCGCTCCCGGGTTCTCATCCATCAGAATCATGGAACGATGCTCTGCGCGAATCAGCCTTTCCTGAACCGCGTGCTCCAGAAATTCAACCAGCATCCGGAAATAACCGGCCACATTGAGAAGCCCGCAAGGCTTTCCGTGCATACCCAATTGGGCCCAGGTCACCACCTCAAAAAACTCCTCAATGGTACCCAGCCCGCCGGGCAGGGCAATAAAACCATCCGCCAAATCCGCCATGAGCATTTTCCGTTCATGCATGGAATTCACCACCCGGAGGTCGGTCAGATGCTTGTGGGACACTTCCTTGTCCACAAGAAATTTCGGAATAACTCCGATGACTTCGCCCTTTGCCTGGAGCACGGCATCAGCGATTTCCCCCATCATCCCAACACTGGCGCCTCCATAGACGAGTCCCAGGCTTTTTTCCGCCATGACGCGCCCGAGGGCCTTGGCCGTCTGAACATATTGGGGGTTGGCTCCCGGATTGGATCCGCAAAAAACACATATTCTTTTCATGCGTTACTTCCTCTTTACCATGAGGCGAACTGAAGGCCGTCATACTGTTTAAGGTGATTTTCCAGTTCAGGGAAGTAGAAACCCACCTGTTCCGGTTCATGGGCATCCGAACCCGTGGTGATGGGAATGCCATGCCTGATGAGATGCGGCAGAATATCCAGGGACGGATAGGGATGGCTGATCGGTTTTCGCATGCCGGACGTGTTGATTTCCACGGCCATGGCCTTTTCATGGATTGCCCCCAGCAAACCCTCCATTTCTTCCGGATTGGTTTCCAGCAAGGGGAAGCCTTCGGTTTTGATCACGTCCAAGTGCCCCACCAGATGAAACATCCCGGTTTCAACGCCTTTTTTCAAGGCGGAAAGATAGTCGGAATAAACATCCCGAATCGGCTTACCGGGAAACGAATACCTGAACACCATGTTGTCTCCGGGCCAGCCCTTGATAAAATGGACCGACAGGATCGTAATGTCAAACCTGAATTCATGAAGGGTCCGATACAGGTATTCTTCAAAACCCTCATAATAATCGGCTTCGATCCCCGTGCGAATGGAAATTTCGGGATATTCTTTCCGAAGCCGCTCAATGTCCTTCATATAATCATCCAGCTCATGAAAAGCCATGCGGTGGACGGCATCAAAATCGTTGGGCAGGGGAAGATGATCGGTGAAGGAGATTTCAGGCAACCCAAGCACAACG
>VMSV01000261.1 GCA_013791935.1 Desulfobacteraceae bacterium
CATATCAAGGCCGCTTCCCCGAAAAGGCTTTCCGGCCCCCTGCTTCCCTTTCTGGTCAAGAGGAATTGCCTGGCCAGTGAAGGGGAATTCCTCAACAAGGTGATTGAAACCCTGAAACCCAGAAGCAAAACCTTGGAAGAAATGGCCGAAGGCGCCCTGTTTTATTATGTGGAGGATGTGACTTACGAGGACGCGGCAGCGCAAAAATTTCTCACACCGGACACGGTCCTGCCCATGACGCTTCTGGCGACAAAATTAAAGTTCCTGGAGGATTTTACCGAAAAGAATCTTGAAGACATCTTTAAGTCGGTGATGGATGAGACCGGGTTGAAGTTGGGGAAAATCGCTCAACCTGTGCGTGTGGCCCTCACAGGTAAAACGGCAAGTCCCGGCATTTTTGAAATTATAGAAATTCTGGGAAAGGATGCTGTGGCCAAACGGCTTACAAAAGCTGTGGCCTATATTGAGAAAAGAACGGAAACCATGGGGTAAATTTGTCTTGACTCCGTTTTGGCTTTTGTGTAACAACCCTTGCTCACTGATGGGGGATCGTCTAGTGGTAGGACAACGGGTTCTGGCCCCGTTAACCGAGGTTCGAGTCCTCGTCCCTCAGCCAAAAACCATGGGTTGCACAAAGAATCTGTGCAGCCCTTTTTGTTTATGCAGCCCTGTCTTTTTCCATGCAAGGGAGCCTGAAGGATATGAACGATAAACTCATTGCCAGACTCTATATGCTGGCCTATTTCGGACTGCTCTTTGCCACTCAAACCCTCTTGGTGCTTTTCGGCACGGAGCTGGCTTCCCCCCGGGGGGTCATCAATACGGTTTTCACCTATCTTGCCTTTATTCCCTTCTTTGGCTATATTCAGGATAAAATATTTCCCACAAAAGATTTGTGGAGACTGTTCGGGGTTCTTTTCTTTCTCTGGCAGGTTTCAGGGCTTTTCTTTTTTTACGATCATCCGGCCAAGATAAAGTTCATGATCTTCATGCTTCTGGCCCCTTTTTACTGGGGCGTGGCCATGTATGCCATGGTAAC
Organism: Desulfobacteraceae bacterium; assembly: GCA_013791935.1. Classification (GTDB taxonomy): domain Bacteria; phylum Desulfobacterota; class Desulfobacteria; order Desulfobacterales; family UBA5616; genus VMSV01. The sequence goes on from VMSV01000261.1 coordinate 1,040, forward strand.
TGTGGAGGCGGATTCGGGGAAAAAAATGGCAAGGAGGTCCAAAATGGATGCATTCAAGGAAAAGTACAGAAGCATCATCGCCATCACCAGCGCTTTTTCCATGCTTCTCCTGTGCTTGAGCCTGTTTGTCATGATTGAGGACCGGTTCAAACTTTTCAGCGCTGAATAATGGGAACCATGAGATTTACTAAAATTAACCATAGATGAAAACAAGGTGCATATGGAACAAGATTACAAGGTAAAGGACATTGGGCTGGCGGAATTCGGAAGAAAGGAAATGGATATCGCCGAAAAGGAAATGCCGGGTCTCATGGCCACCCGGGAGAAATACGGTCCGGCAAAACCCCTGGCCGGAGCACGGGTTGCCGGTAGCCTGCACATGACCATTCAGACCGCAGTATTGATTGAAACCCTGGTGGCCTTGGGCGCGGATGTGCGATGGGCCTCCTGCAATATTTTCTCCACCCAGGATCATGCGGCGGCAGCTATTGCGGCGGCAGGTATTCCGGTTTTCGCCTGGAAGGGTGAAACCCTGGAGGAGTACTGGTGGTGCACGAAAAAAGCCCTCACCTGGCCCGACTGCAAAGGCCCCAATCTCATTGTGGATGACGGCGGGGACGCCACCCTGGTGATTCATCGGGGGTATGCGGCGGAAGACGATGCGTCCATTCTGGATGTTCCCACGGACAACAAGGAGCTTGGCATCATCAATACCCTGCTCAAGGACGTGCTCAAGGAAGACCCCCAATTCTGGCACAAAGTGGTCAAGGAGTGGAAAGGGGTGAGCGAGGAAACCACCACCGGCGTGCACCGCCTTTACCAGATGGAAAAGGAAGGCAAGCTTCTGGTCCCGGCCATCAACGTGAACGATTCGGTGACCAAGAGCAAATTCGACAATATCTATGGATGCCGGGAGTCCCTGGTGGACGGCATCAAACGGGCTACGGACACCATGGTGGCGGGTAAAGTTGCCGTGGTTTGCGGATTTGGCGACGTGGGCAAAGGCTCTGCCGAGGCCCTGTCCTCCCACAAGGCCAGAATCACGGTCACGGAAATCGACCCCATCTGCGCCCTCCAGGCCCTGATGGCCGGCTATGAAGTGGCCACGGTGGAAGACGCCCTGGCCTCCGGGGATATTTTCGTTACCTGCACGGGAAACTGCGATGTGATCACCGCAGAGCATATGTCCAAAATGAAGGACCAGGCCATTGTGTGCAACATCGGGCACTTTGACAACGAGATCCAGGTGGAAAAACTGAACCACTGGCCGGGCATTCAAAAGATCAACATTAAGCCCCAGGTGGACAAATACCTCTTTCCAGACGGCCATGCCATTTATCTTCTGGCCGAAGGAAGGCTGGTGAACCTGGGCTGCGCCACGGGCCACCCCAGTTTTGTCATGTCCAACTCCTTCACCAACCAGACCCTGGCCCAGATAGACTTGTGGCAGAACAACCATAAAATCGGGGTGACCACCCTGCCCAAACAGCTGGATGAGGAAGTGGCAAGGCTCCATCTGGCAAAACTCGGGGCCATACTCACAAAACTCAGCCCCCAGCAGGCTGATTATATCGGGGTTTCCATGGAAGGCCCCTTCAAGCCGGACTGGTACCGGTATTAATAACGTGCCTTTAGGGCATGAGATGGGTGAAAAGACTTTAACCTTTGACAAAAAATTTGTTGTCAAAAGAAATGACAACGTTTTTTTTGCCAAATAATGATCGCCGAAGAAACACGGGGAAAAAGGTTGCTAAAAAACTGTTGACCACATCCCTTTGCTGTAATATGAAAATAACCAATTGACTGGCAGAAGCCGGTTTTTCGAACAAAATATTTAAATAAAATATAAAACCAATCAAGGCCACGAAGGCTTGGGTTCAAAAGAACCCCCTTTGTGGCCTTTTTTTTATTCAAAATTTCAGGAAGATTCATTTTAACAAGGAAGGAGGAACATTCAGAGTGCAAAGATTATTAACAACAGCGGTTTTCGGAGTTCTTGCCTTAGCCCTTGGGGCATTTCCGGTCCTGGCGGAGGAGGGGGATTCAGCAGGTCATACCAGCCCCCTGGAAAAGTGGATTGAAAAAATGGAGGAGGCTGCCGGTTTGCAGGAGGAGAAAAGCCTTTTGTCCGACCATCTCCAAGTTTCCGGCCTGGTTGAAGTGGAGGCCTTTCATGAAAAACTGGATTTTGATGATCCGGAAGAGGAAGACGAAAAATCCAGCGGGGTGGATCTGGCCACGGTGGAAATGGCCCTGGATGCCGCGATTCAAAGCCATGTGAGCGGCCATGTCCTGATCAAATACCAGGAGGATGACCTGTTTGTGGATGAGGGATTCATCACCCTCACCGGCTCCGAAACCTTCCCGGTCTATCTCAAGGCCGGGCGCCTCTATATTCCTTTCGGCTATTTCGACACCTATTTCATCACCGATCCCAATACCCTGATCCTGGGGGAAATCCGGGAAGGGGCCGTGGTGGCGGGTTACACACTGGCCGACGACAGGATGGATTTCTCTCTGGGAGGCTTTAATGGCAAAGCCGGTAAGAAGGGTCAAGAGGATACCATGGACGGTTTTGTGGCGGGATTTACGGCCCGACTTCTGGAAAACGTGACCTTTGGCGTTTCCTATACCTCCAGCCTGGCTTCCGCAGATGCTTTTTCAGAGGCCGTGACCGACCGGGATGAAGATGGGGAAATCGATCCTGTGGAGAATCTGGTGGGGGGCTGGAGCGCTTTTGTCACCCTTTATTTTGCGGAACGATTTACTGTTATGGGGGAATACCTGGCGGCCCTGGAGAAATTCAAGGCCGGAGAAGTGTTTTCTTCTGAAGATGCTGTGGAGCGTAAGCCGTCTGCATGGAATATTGAGCTGGGCGTGGCGGTGACTGAAAGCCTGGAGCTGGCGGTCCGGTGCGGCGGATCGGATGACGGAGGAAACTTATTGCCGGAATCCCAGGTTGGGGCGGTTTTAAACTGGGGTCTGTTTGATGAAACCCTTTTCGCCATTGAATACTTGCACGGGCATTTCGAAAGTGATACCCATAAAACGGATTCACTGACTGCCCAGCTCGCGATGGAATTTTAACCAAAACAAGTTTTTGAAGCGTTTTTCAACCCCTATTCAGAAAAAGGAGACGAGCGATGCATATGGCAGATGCGTTGATTTCACCGGCAGTGGGCGGAGTCATGTGGGCAGCGACTGCGGGTTTGATCGCCTTTAGTTCAAAAAAGATAAAACAGGAGCTGGATGACCGGAAGGTTCCGCTCATGGGCGTTTTGGGGGCCTTTATTTTCGCGTCCCAGATGATCAATTTTACCATTCCGGCCACAGGGTCCAGCGGCCATCTGGGAGGCGGGATGATCCTGGCGATCCTCCTGGGTCCTTATGCCGCCTTTCTGGTCATGGCCTCGGTGTTGACCGTGCAGGCCTTCTTTTTCGCCGACGGCGGATTGCTGGCCCTGGGCTGTAATATCTTCAACCTCGGTTTTTTCCCCTGCTTTGTGGCCTATCCTTTGATCTTCAAACGCATGGTTAAGGGCCACGAGTCCCGGGATCGTATTCTCATCAGTGCCTTGGTGGCCGCGGTGATCGGCCTTCAACTGGGGGCTTTCAGCGTGGTGTTGGAGACCCTGTTTTCAGGAATTTCGGAGCTTTCCTTCGGCACCTTTGTGCTCTTGATGCAACCCATCCACCTGGCCATCGGAATTGTGGAAGGGCTGGTGACTGCGGCCGTGGTGGGATTTGTCTGGAAAGCACGGCCTGAAATGGTCACGGCTCCGGAAAAGGCGCCGGAAGAGAAATCGTCCTTGCGCACCATTCTTATCGGGCTGTCCATCGCCGCCCTTGTCACAGGTGGCGCGTTAAGCTGGTTTGCCTCGTCCAGTCCGGATGGCTTGGAATGGGCCATGTTCAAAACCTCGGGAAGCGAAGAACTTGAAAATAAGAACAAGGTTCACGAATCCCTTGCCCATATACAGGAAAAAACGGCTTTTTTGCCGGACTACGGTTTCAAAGCGGATGAAAGCAAACAGGAGGGAAATGAAGAATCCAGTGAAACCTGGCCGGCGGTGAATTCAGGGACCTCCGTGGCCGGTCTGGTGGGAGGGGTGTTGACCCTTCTTCTCGCGGTGATCATCGGTTTTGCTTTGAAGAGACTGGGGAAGAAAAAGAATCATGCCGCGCAATGAAGTAGAATTATTTAAAAGAACTGCCGAGCGGGGCGGGACCGGTCTCCGCCCCCAAGAGACTTGGCCATGCTGAAAATCGACCAAAACCTGTTTGATCTGGGCCGAATGGATACCCTGGCCATGGGCGACAGCCCGCTCCATCGCCTGGACCCCAGGGCCAAACTGTTGACCACGCTTATTTTCATCGTGAGCGTGGTCTCCTTTGGCAAGTACGAATTGTCAGCCATGGTTCCTTTTTTCATTTATCCCCTGGCCCTGATCGCGGCCGGGGGGCTGCCCTTGTCCTACCTGCTGCGCAAGGTGATGATCGTGGCCCCCTTCGCCATTTTCATCGGCATTTTCAACCCCATGCTGGACCGGGAAATCCTTTTAAGTCTGGGAACCTTCCATATCTCCGGGGGATGGATTTCGTATCTTTCCATTTTAATGCGTTTTACCCTCACGGTTTTGGCCGCCTTGACCCTGATTGCCATTACCGGCTTCAGCACCGTCTGTCTGGCCCTGGAAAAACTCGGCATGCCCCAGCCATTCGTGGTTCAGTTGCTTTTTCTCTATCGCTACATTTTTGTGCTGACCGAGGAAGCTGCCCGTCTTGTTCGCGCCAGGTCCCTGCGGGTTTTCGAGTCCCGGGGCTTGGGCTTCAAGCCCTTTATTTCCCTGGTGGGGAATCTTCTGCTGCGCACCCTGGACCGGGCCCAACGGGTTCATCTGGCCATGCATTGCCGGGGATTTGATGGCCGGATTCCCATCCTGAGGCCCATGCGGTTGGGCTGGCCTGAAATTCGATATGTTGCGGCCTGGGCGGTTCTGTTCGGGCTGCTCCGTTTTTATAATTTGCCCATGAAACTGGGGATTTTGATGACAGGATTGTTCACATGAGTCACCATACCATTGAAGCCCGGGAACTTCACTATGTCTACCCCGACGGGACCCAAGGGCTGAACGGGGTTTCTTTTCACATCGGGCACGGTGAGTCCGTGGCCTTGGTGGGGGCGAATGGTGCGGGTAAATCCACACTCCTACTGCATCTAAATGGTTGCCTCGCGGCCACCCGGGGGGAATTGCGCATCGGCGACTATCCGGTGACCGAAAAGAACATCAAAGCCGTGCGCAGGTCCGTGGGCATGGTGTTTCAGGATCCCGACGATCAGTTGTTCATGCCCACGGTTTTTGACGATGTGGCTTTTGGACCCCTGAACCTGGGTTTACCCGTGAAGGAGGTGGAGCTTAGAGTCATGCAGGCCCTGGAAACCGTTGGCGTCTCTCACCTCAGCAAGAGGCCCCCCTACAAGCTCTCCGGGGGAGAAAAGCGCTCCGTGGCCATTGCCACCGTGCTTTCCATGTCGCCGGACATTCTGGTGATGGATGAACCCAGTGCAAGCCTGGACCCCCGGTCCCGAAGACGATTGATCGAAATGCTTAAAACCTTTGAGCACACCAAGATTATCGCCACCCATGATTTGGATATGGCCATGGATCTGTGTGAACGGACCATCGTACTGCATGAGGGAAGGGTGACCGCCGACGGACCCACCAGCGAAATTTTCAGGAACGAAGAACTGCTTACCAACAGTGGACTTGAAAAACCCCTGGGCCTGCAGAAGTGTCCCGCGTGTGGTGCAGGTCCTGTGCATCCCACGGATTAAGGCAGGAAAGGGTTGCGAATGGTCAATGTCCGGTCAATGACCAGCCCGTCTTTATTCCATTTTGCATTCAAGGTGACACCAAGGCGGCCAGGAGAAGGCGACGCAGGTGTACGTAGTGTGTACATCGAGGAGCCTTCGACGCAGCCAACGAAGGTGCCGCTTGAATGCGAAATGGAATTACATGTTCCTCCGGTACTGCCCCCCGACCTGAAAAAGAATATCCGTGATCTGGCCAATGGAAAGATATTTTGAGGCCTCCATGAGCACGTCAAAGACATTGGCGTCGTTCCGGGCCGCATCTTTAATTTTTCCGGCCCATTTCCCGTAATGTTCGGACTGAAAAGCATGGAGTTCATGAATGGTCTGAATCTGACCGGATTTTTCTTCTTCCGTGGCCCGAATCACTTCTCCGGGCAGGATGGTGGGGCTTCCCGTGCTGGAGAGAAAGGTGTTGACCCCCATGATGGGCAGTTCCCCGGAATGCTTGAGCTTCTCGTAGTACAGGGATTCTTCCTGGATTTTGGACCGCTGGTAATGGGTTTCCATGGCCCCCAGCACTCCTCCTCTGGTTGTGATGCGGTCGAATTCGGCCAGCACGGCTTCTTCCACCAGG
>VMSV01000059.1 GCA_013791935.1 Desulfobacteraceae bacterium
CCGGTTCCTGAAAACCCGGCAATGGCATATTGATCCCCCACCACTTCCAGGGCTTCGCAGAAAAGAACAATGGCCTGCTTTTCCACGTCCAGAACAGTTTCCGTGGAATCCACCACGAAATTGGAGGTCGATCGGGAAAGATCCACCAGAAGCAGGACCGCCACATCCCTTTGTTGCTTGATTCTTTTGATATAAAGCCTGTCCGAGGGGATGATGCCTGCTTTTTTATCCATGACGAAATCCAGCAAAGCCCGGTAATCAAATTCATCCCCCTCCACCCATTGCCTCAGAAGGGTGAGTTCTTCGGGTTTCAGCATCTCAAAGGCGTATTTGATCCGGCTGATCAATCCCTGGTACCTTCTCAGGGTATTTTCATAAAAATCGTTGTCTTTGGGTGGAATGGTCTTTTCATGCACGAGGGTATGATTGTGGAGGTAATCCCCCAGGCGATCATCCCATTCCCGGTAATAAAAAGCAGAACCCGTGACCTCGGGAGCAGGAGTCCGGGTCAGGCCGCTTTCCTCCAAAAGCCGGGAAAGATCCGGGTTGGAAAAGTCAACGGCGTTCACCTCATCCGTATTTTTTTCATCCGGGTCGTTTTTCCAGGAATCCGAGTCATTTCTTTTCAGAACCAGGGATTTGATATCGGAAGCCGACAAGGCTCCGTTATTTTCCACCAGTTTTTTTCGAATATCCGATTGAAAGGTTTGGATCCCCAGTTTTTCAAGCCGGATTTTCAGCCCTTGAGCCTTCTCATCCATGGACTGAAGCCCGGAATAAAAAAAGCTGCCCTCAATTTTTCTGTGAAAAGGCACCGTAAAGGGCGGCGGGTTGGTTTTCGAACCGGTTATGAACAGGGCTTTTATGTCCTGATAGAATAGGCCAACCAGTTCCGCGCTGGATTCCACGCAAGGATCTGCGGACATTGTTTCACGAAAGGTCCCTGGGATACTGTTGAGAAGATTCTTGAAGGATTGAGGAATAAGATGGCTTTGCCAGGGAAGATTCAACACGATTTCCTGGTATAGCAGGCTTAAAGGGTTGGCATGAATGGCTTTCTGGGATTGGGAGTTCCATTGGCTTGTATACAAAGGGAGAATTTTACGAACCAACCCCGGATAGGTTTTCCGGCTGAGGTCCATGATCCGGCCATGCTCAAAAAGGGTAAACAGATCCGATGCCAGTTGGGGGGATTCAAACCCGTTCAGAAAAGCTTCAAAATCTGAAACAGCCCCGTGGGTGCGGGTTTCGGTATGAAGGTGCGTTCTTGTCCGGAGTTTTTCCAGATCAAAGTCAAAAGATCCGAACTCAAAAAAGCCGATTTCGAATTTGGCCAGGCACCGATACACCTCTAGATTTTGGTGCCTTTGGTTAAAAATTCCTATTTCATCGGGCAGGTAGATGGTCTTTCCGTCGGAACAGACCAGGGGCTTTTCCTCACCGGATGTAAAGAATCTCCGGGGGAGCTCGGACAAAGCCTTGAGTGAAATGGAAAAGCCGGTTCGGGCCTTGATGTATCGGTGGATCGTTTGCCTCACCCGGGAAAGGGGCACGGCAATTTGAAGATCGGAGAACAAATCCAGTCCTGATTTGGAGTCTATGGACAGGAACTTTGCGCAGCTCTTTTTGTTCCCGGTGTATTTGGCAAGCCCTTTTTCCACAAATTCATCCAGGGCTTGGGAGGAGAGAAGGTGAAGGCCCTTTGAAACCCCATCCAGAAAATAGTCCGATAATTCAAAATCCCTTTGAATGACCCGGTGTAGTTGCCGGATCTGGAAGGCCTTTTTGGAAGGTGAAAAGGAAGAAACCGCCTTGGGCAGGGTGTAGGTAAAAGGGCGCGCCTGTTTGTAGGTCAGATCCAGGGAAAAGGTCAGCCCCAGAAGATCCAAGTAAGCCAAGGCGCTGGCCTTATCGTGGTTTTTGCAGATTTCATCCAGGGCTCTCAGCGGTCCGTAAAGGGTATAGGCCCCTTTGGCCAGCATGATATCAATCACCTCAAGAAATCTTTGAAAAAGGAGAGCGTCCTTCAGGGCCAGAACCGGCACGCAGTGTTCGGCCATGAGTTTTCCCAGTTCCGGGCCGATTTTTCCGAACCGCTGAACCTGCTTATGATAGGAAAGGATTTCTTCTTCGCCGCAGCTTCGGGATACAGAGAGGTATCCAAAGGCAACGGCCCTTCCGTAGGACGTTTCCTGGATCAGGCCCTGAAGAATATTCTCCAGGCAATCCTTCAGAAACGGGAATAGGCCATTTGTTGCTGAAGTGTCCCATCTTCCGGCCAATGGAGAGGCGAGGTCGGGATCAGCCGTTTCAAGGGTTTCAAGAAATTCGCTCCATTTCATACGGATGCCCCAATGCCTTGAATTCCATGGAAAATGGTATCAGGCAATATCCTCCACAAGATCATAGAGGGTTTCCAAAAGCCTGTCATCATCGGTGAGGGGAAGGCAGACCGCATTCCGGCAGGCATCTTCAAAGGAGACGCCACGTCGAATCAAATCCGCCGCGTAAATCAGCAGGCGGGTGCTGGCCCCTTCGGTGAGCCCGTGCTCACGAATGTTTCGGATTTTATGGGCCAGGGCCACCAGTTGCCGGGCCGTGTCCAGGCCCACCCCCCCTTCCACCGACACGATTTCCGATTCTTTTTCAGAGTCCGTATAGGTGAAGGAGATGGACATGAACCGCTGCCGGGTGCTTTGTTTCAAATCCTTTAAAACCGACTGATACCCCGGGTTATAGGAGATGACCATGAGAAAGTTCGGGTGGGCCGAAAGGGTTTCTCCTTTTTTGTCGATGCTCAGGGTTCTGCGATTGTCGGTCAAGGGGTGAATCACCACCGTGGTGTCTTTTCTGGCTTCAACGATTTCATCCAGATAACAGATGGCTCCATGCCGAACCGCACTGGTTAAAGGCCCGTCCATCCATACGGTTTCATCATGCTTCAATAGATAGCGTCCGATGAGATCCGATGCAAAAAGATCTTCATGGCAGGAGACGGTGATCAGGGGCCGGTTCAGCACATAGGCCATGTGTTCCACAAACCGGGTTTTTCCGCATCCCGTGGGGCCTTTGAGCATGACCGGAATCTTTGCATCATAGGCGGTTTTGAAAAGGCTGATTTCATGTCCGGAGGCTTTATAATAGGGTTCATCCCTGATATAGAAATCTTCCATGGTGTTTTCAGCAACCTCACCGGGGTTGCGGGCAGTGTCCTCTTTTTGCATCATTGGCCTGTACTTCGTCTTGTATTCACGGTTAAAATGTAATATTAATCGGGGCTCGTTGTTTTTCCAAGGGTCACTTTTTACATACCTGTAATGATCGATATAGGCAATATCAATATGATTTTCGAAACCTCCTTTAACGGCAAAAACATCACCATTTTGGGCACGGCCCATGTTTCCGAGGAAAGCGCCCGCCAGGCCCAAGACCTCATCAACACCCTCAAACCGGATACGGTTTGCATTGAGCTCTGCGAGTCCCGGTATCATGCCATTCGGAATAAGCAGAAATGGCAGGAAACGGACATCGTTCAGGTGATCAAAGAAAAAAAAGCCTTTTTCCTCCTGTCCAACCTGATCTTAACCTCTTTTCAAAAACGCATTGCAGATAAGTTTGAAATCAAACCCGGAGAAGAGATGATCCGGGCCATTGAAACCGGAGAGAGCATCGGAGCTCAAATCCATCTGGTGGACCGGGATATTCGGATCACCCTATCCAGGGTCTGGCATGCCATGGGGCTCTGGTCCAAAATGAAACTCATGTTCCAGATGCTGCTTTCCCTGGGGGATGTGGACGAGATTGAGGCAGCGGACATTGAAAAAATGAAGCAGGAAGATGTGCTGGAGACCCTGCTCGCTGAAATCGGTAAATCCATGCCCGAACTTCGGGCAATTCTCATCGATGAAAGGGATGCTTATCTTTCCCAGAAAATCAAGGACGCTCCCGGGGAAAAAATCGTGGCTGTGGTTGGAGCAGGCCATCTTCCGGGGATACGGGAAAAATGGGAAACCGAACAGAATATTGAAGCCTTGGAAATCCTACCTCCCAAAACCAGAATGTCCGAGATGATGAAATGGCTGGTGCCTGCCTTCATTGTGGGGGTCTTCATCGCGGGTTTTTTTTACGGGGGAGCCAGCGTGGGAAAAGACATGATCGTTTACTGGCTGATGGCCAGCGGATTACTGGCCGGTTTGGGGGCTGTCCTGGCCCTGGCCCATCCCCTCACCATTCTTGCATCTGTTTTGGCCGCCCCCATCACTGTCTTGCATCCTCTCATCGCTGTGGGTTGGGTGGCCGGCTTGGTGGAGGCGATTCGCAGAAAACCCAAGGTAAAGGATTTTGAGGATCTGGGCGAAGACATCCTTTCTATAAAAGGGTTCTGGAAAAACAAAATTACGAAAATTCTCCTGGTGGTGGTTTTCACGAATCTTGGCGCGTCCATCGGAACCTTTGTCGCCATTCCCCTGATGCTGAAAACGCTTTTCTGAGATGGTTCAGAATGGCAGTCATCTTTCTTTTTTTTATTCCATAATGAAACATTAAAGAGGTCCAATGAATCCATCCTATGTGAATCAGATCACAAATGAATTGAAATTATTGGAAAATCAGGTTCAAGCCGTGGCTCAGTTGCTGGCGGAAGGTTCCACGATTCCATTTATTTCCCGATACCGGAAGGAAGCTACCGGGAGTTTGGATGAAGTTGCCGTGGCCGCCATTCGGGACCGGCTGGCCCAACTGGAGGAACTGGATGCAAGGCGGGAAGCCATTGTAAAATCCCTGGAACAGCATGGGCATTTAACCGATGACCTTGCAAAACAGGTTCATGAAGCCCAAACCCTGGCGGAACTGGAAGACATCTATCTACCCTATAAGCCCAAACGAAGAACCAAGGGTATGGTGGCTCGGGAAAAAGACTTGGAACCCTTGGCCCTTTCCATCTTTGAACAGACCGGCACCAACCCTGAAGAAGAGGCGGAAAAATTCCTCAATCCGGACCTCGGAGTCAACTCCCCGGAGGAGGCCCTTGCCGGGGCCAGGGATATTATGGCGGAATGGATCAATGAAAATGCAGGGGTCCGGGCAGCCATGCGGGAGCTTTTTATTTCAAAGGGAAGGATTGACTGCAAGGTGGCCGCTGGAAAAGAGGCCGACGGGGCTAAATTCAAAGATTATTTTGAATGGCAGGAACCGGTGATGACCGTGCCCTCCCACCGTCTCCTGGCCATGAGACGGGGGGAAAATGAGGATATTCTGAATCTGAGCTTTGCCCCATCTGAAGAAGAAGCCATTGAACTTATAGAAAAAATGACGGTCAATGGCCAAGGGGCGGATGCCCTGCAGGTGCTTGCAGCGGTCCGGGATTGCTATAAGAGGCTTTTGTCCCGATCCATGGAAACGGAAATCCGGGTCCTTTCAAAGGAAAGGGCCGATGAAGAAGCCATTCGGGTGTTTGCCCAAAATCTGAGGGAGCTGCTTCTTGCATCGCCTCTGGGTGCAAAAATGCTGTTGGCTCTGGACCCCGGATTCAGAACCGGCTGCAAACTGGTGGTTCTCGATCCCCAGGGAAAACTCGTCCACTACGAAACCATCTATCCCCACAACGGGGAAGGGGCGAGCAAGAGTTCCGGGGCAACCGTGAAATCCCTTTGTGAAAAATTTGGCGTTGAAGCCATTGCCGTGGGAAACGGAACCGCCGGACGGGAAACCGAAACCTTTGTCAAAAGCCTTGGACTGAAAAAAACCATCATGACGGTGATGGTCAATGAAAGCGGGGCTTCCATCTATTCAGCCTCGGAAGCGGCCCGAGAGGAATTTCCGGATTTGGACCTCACGGTGCGGGGTGCGGTGTCCATCGGCAGGCGCTTGATGGACCCTTTGGCGGAACTGGTGAAAATCGACCCGAAATCCATTGGTGTGGGGCAATATCAGCATGATGTGGACCAGGCCCATCTGAAAAAAACTTTGGATGATGTGGTGATCAGTTGCGTCAATGCTGTGGGGGTGGATTTAAACCGGGCCAGCGCCCAATTGCTCACCTATGTTTCCGGACTGGGCCCTCAGCTTGCAAAAAATATTCTGGCCCATCGAAATGAAAACGGGGCTTTCTCCTCCCGGCAGGCGATAAAAAGCGTCCCCCGGCTGGGCCCCAAAGCCTTTGAGCAATGTGCCGGGTTTTTGAGAGTTCAGGGAGGAATAAATCCTTTGGACAACAGTGCGGTTCATCCTGAAAGCTATCATATCGTGGAAAAAATGGCCAAAGATCTGTCCTGCACCGTTTCAGATCTGTTGGAACAACCGGAATTGAGGCAGAAAATTAAACTTGCCCAGTATGTCACCGAATCCGTGGGAATGCCCACCCTCAAGGATATTATAGAGGAGTTGGCCAAGCCCGGCCGGGACCCCAGGGAAAAATTCGATATTTTCGAATTTGAGGGGGGGGTGGAAAAGATCACTGACTTGTTGCCGGGCATGAAGCTTCCGGGCATTGTGACCAATGTCACACGTTTCGGGGCTTTTGTGGATATCGGGGTGCATCAGGATGGTCTGGTTCATATCAGCCAGTTGGCCGACCATTTTGTCAAGGATCCGGCGGATGTCGTAAAAGTGAACCAGAAGGTGAAGGTATCGGTGGTGGAGGTGGATCTGGATCGGAAAAGGATTGCCCTTTCCATGAAAACCCATCCGGATCAAACCACCCAGGACAAAAACCCCAAGAGCGAGCCCTCAACGCCCAAAGGACAAAACAAAAATTTGAAAGTATCTTCAAAGGGAAAGAACGAGCCTTTTCATAATCCATTTGCCGATGCTTGGCGGAAATTGAAATAATTATAGGGGGATATTCAGGGGCTTGTTCTTAGAATCTTTATGAACCAAAACATGGCGATAACCTGTTGACTTAGGGAAAGTTTTATGTAAACATCCCTCCGCCTTCAATGGGCTGCTAACCTTAAACCGACAGATTTAACAGGCCTGCTCAGATCGAGTACGGGCGGATCATACGATTGAAATAGATTGTGGATTTGATTGATTTCAAATATTTTTTTTTCAACCATTCCCTGCGTTCGGAACCTTTCCATCTTCCTATCCAAGGTTGTTGCACAAAAAACACCCACAATGCTTGACATCGTATTTACCTTTAAAAGTAACGCTCATAACCATTTAAATTGAGTTATTATAAACATCATTGATGAAGGAGAGGCGGATGAAGGGATTAGTTAAACGAGGTAGGAAAAGAACCTGTTTCATGTGGATGTCTCTGTTGCTGTTATGGGGCATGGCTATGATGGTTCCGTCAGGAGCTTTGGCCGGGGAGCCGGTTCTGCATTATTACGATAAACTTTTGGATGTGTCTTTGCTTGAATCCGGGCAGATCTGGGTCGTGGGTCATGCCGGGAAATTGATTCATTCGGAAAATTTTGGCAAGGACTGGGTTTCCCAGGATGCCGGGACCCTGAAGGGCCTGTTTTCGGTGTGTTTCGTCACGCCGGAAAAGGGCTGGATCTCAGGAGAATTGGGCCAGATTCTGCATACGGAAGACGGCGGCAAAACCTGGGCGGTTCAGGGTGAAGGGGTGACCACCCTGCCCCTGTTGATGATCCGCTTTC
>VMSV01000221.1 GCA_013791935.1 Desulfobacteraceae bacterium
CTTTTTATGGCTTTCTCCACATCATGGATGCAGAGTTCAAAGAAAATAGTATCAATCCATATGTGTGTCAAGCAAATTTCAGCAAATCCGGGACCTGTCAATTCATTGCAAATTCTGATAAATTGAGGCGGGTTTTCACGGCAACCCTTTCAGGCTTCGGGTAATGACTTTTTATGTTTTTTGACGGGCCCATGGCTTTTTCATAGAATCAACCTGATGAATTTTGCCTTGCGGGAAAAAAAAATGCATGCTAATGAACAGCCCTGATTTTTATTATCGGGGCGTGGCGCAGCCTGGTAGCGCGCCTGCTTTGGGAGCAGGAAGCCGTAGGTTCAAATCCTATCGCCCCGACCAGCTTAAGCCTACAGTGTAAACAAATAAGGCACCGGCAATGCAAACAAAAAAGGCACCGGAATGATCAATCGGTGCCTTTTTTCTTGTCTATCTTTTGCCCTGGCTGTTGCCCCCGGATTTTCTAGAGTCTGACCCTTATGGCCTGATCCACAAAAGCTTGTAGGTTCTTCCTCACTTCAAGCTTATTATACTTGCCCACACTGGTTTTCGGAATTTCATTAACGATGGCCACATACACCGGAAGCATCCACTTGGTTATTTTTCCTTTTTCCACACCCTCTTTTTCCAGGTATTCCAGAACATCCTCTTCCGTCTTGTTCATGCCCGGCATCACCTTAACGATGGCCATGGGAATTTCACCCCATTTTTCATCCGGAACCCCCACATAAGTGGCCTCAAGCACAAAGTCCGCATTGCTGGTAATGTTTTCCAAAAGCACCGTGGGAACCATCTCCGAGCCGCTTCGAATCACATCGGTGATCCGGTCAACAATGGTGATATATCCTTCCTTATCGATTTTCGCCGCATCTCCGGTGTGAAACCACCCACCCCTCCAGGCTTCTGCGGTACGCTGGGGCTCTTTGAAATACTGTTCCGTGATCCAGTGCCCTCGAAGGACAATCTGCCCGATGGTTTCATCGTCCCGGGGAACATCCCTGTCAAATTCATCAACCACCCTGGCATCAATGGCAGGAAGGCTGGGAAGGCCGGTTTTCACCATGATCTGATCAATGTCCTCGTCGGGCCAGTCGGCCATATGCCTCTTGATGGTCCCCGCAATAACGCCCCCCATGGTTTCCGTCATGCCATAACCGGACCCGGCCCGCATTTCCGGAAACAATTTCTCCGCCTTTTGCTTCAACCCCAGGGGTAAGGCCCCGCCTCCGATGGCAACACCGAGAAGAGAACTCAAGTCCCACTTATCAATATCTTTATATTCCAGAAGCATGGCCAACATGGTGGGCACCATCATGGTGCCGGTCACCTTCTCCATCTGGACCAGCTCACAAAAACTTTCAGGAGAGAATTTACCGGGAAACACGGTTTTGGAGGAGGCCATGGTACTCAAAAAGGGCGCACCCCAGGCGTGAATATGAAATAACGGCACATTCATCATGGATATGTTCTGATTGGGTCTCGGAGGGTCATTGGGTCGTCTCACCATCATACCGGCTCGCATGATGGAATGTGCGGTGTTCAAATACACCTGGCGATTGGTGTATAAGGCCCCCTTGGGCAAACCTGTTGTTCCGGTCGTATAATACAAAGCCGCATGGGTGTCTTCGTTTAAATCGGGCCACTCATAGTTTTCAGGCTGTTTTCCGATTAATTCTTCATAGGAATACAACGGTTTGATTCGGGTATCCGGAAGCCCCGGTTTTTCAGACATATAGACAAAGGCTTTCACCGTATCCTTGATTTTGTCATAGAGCATTTCCACCAGAGGCTTGATATCCTCGTCAAAGAAGATGATTTTGTCTTCGGCGTGATTGATGGTATAGATCATATGATCCATGGAAAGCCTGATATTGATGGGATGCGAGATGTACCCTGAACAAATGGATGCAAAAATATTTTCAACATGCCAGTGATGATTCAGGGCCATGGTTGCGATACGATCCCCCGGAAGAGCGCCCAATTCTTTCAACCCATGGCCAAGCCGACAGGTTCTTTCATGCCATTGGTTCCATGAATACCTTAAAGTATCCCCGCTGTTCGTCCTGTAAACCATGGCAATATCATCCGGATACAGATAAAGCGCCCTTTTCATCAGACTTTTTACCAGAAGCGGATAGCGTGAAGTGTATTCAGGATAGGTTGTCTTGTCTGTCATTTCTCCTCACTTTCATTTTTGGGTTTTATAGAATGCAAGCTTTTTTGACATTGGAAGACAGTTATTAAATGATTGATTTTATGGAAGACATATAAATGTTACCCTCGGACATGAAGAAGGATTTTCTTATAGAATGAAAAATTTATTACACGAATATCTGGGTGTGTCAATCGGAAAGAAATGAATTGAATGCGCTGGCAGAAAGAGCTGGTTCGGTTAGATTATTCACCTTCCGGAGCATTTTCCGTTTTTTCATACCGCATCTGGCAGATCTGCTCGCTGATGAGGCCCATCATGAAAATCATCAATCCGGCAATGAATAAGAATGCGCTCATATTGGTAAATACCTTCTGGGTGTAATAGGTATACGCATAACGGGACATTCCCAGGACAAACAGAACAAAGCTAACCGGAAGAAAAACCCGCATGGGGGAATACAGGGTGCAAATCTTGACAATGATCATAAAAAACCGAACCCCGTCTTTGGCCAGTTTGAGCTGGCTTTTTCCTGTAACCCTTTTTCTGATGGATATGGGAACATATTCAACACTGAGGCCGTTTCTCAAGACCCCCAGGGTGATGGTGGTGGGATAGGAATAGGAGTTGGGAAGCATGTGGATAAAATTTTTAGCGGTTTTCGCTTTAATCGCCCGAAACCCTGACGTGAGATCCTTCACTGGAAACTTCGCCACATAGGAGGCAAGCCAGTTGAAAAATATATTGCCTGAAAAGCGAAAAAAAGAGGCCTGGTCGCTTTTCTTGCGCATCCCCACAACCATATCGTATTTCGGAATTAATTCGATAAGTTTTTTAATATCCCGGGGGTCATGCTGGTTATCTCCGTCCATTAAAACCATAATGTCGCCGCTGGCTTTTCTCATGCCGGTTTTCACCGCAGCCCCGTTTCCCATATTGTAAGGATGAGAATAGACCATGGCCCCGGCTTTTTCCGCTTCCAAGGCAGTATCATCCGTGGATCCGTCATTCACCACAATGACCTCTTGATCCGGAAACAGTTCACGGGTTTGGCTCACCAGTTTTCCAATGCAACCGGCTTCGTTGTAAACAGGAATGATAATACTGATTTTCGGGGGCATGGGTTACGCTTTCCAAGGGGTTAAATTGAAATTCAGGTGAGATTAAACAAAATGCCGGCTATTTGTCAACTTCCCAAACCGCAAAATCGTTTTTTTTATAAATCATTTTCCAGTGAAGCATCACAAGGGTCATGAATCTTCTGATTTCCGTTTCAGAGAAATTCGTGGCGAGGTATCGATCCGCAAGGTCTGTTCTCAGAATTACATGGGTGATATTCATGGACTTGACAGCCTTTGTAAACTTTTCCTCGTCTTGTGACTGAGTAACCCAATTTGACAAAGTGGCTGTTCCGAAATTCGGCTGGTTTTTATATTCCCTGTCAAAATAGTAACCCCTTCTGCCGTAGAGGATGGTGAATATTCTGGCGTTCTCCGGCAGGTTCTCGTTGACAAAAAGGTCCACCTCGTAATGGGGCAATTGCCTCTTGAGGAAATCGTCCCTGGATTCTCGACCCATAATATATGGAAGGGGTTTTATGATTCCAAACCGTTCTTTCAGGTAAGTCACATTGGGCCAGAGCAATAATGCTACGGACAGCCACAAAATGCCGTTCACGAGAACCTTCAAGCCATGCCTGCTTTTCACCCGGCTGAATACATCCTCTTTTTCAAACACATCCCAAATGCTTTTCATCCCGGCAACCGCCAGAATGGTTAAAAAAGGAAACACGGGCAATAAATACCGAACCTGTTTTGCGGTAAGAAAAAAAGCCATGAATATAAACAAAACGGAAAACATGGCAAAAAATCTGTTTTCAGCTTTGCGGGCTCGATCCAAAAACATGAAAGGGGCAAACAAAAGGAGAATGGGATTGAGCCGTCCCTGGAAATACTGATAACTGTTGTCATCTCCCTGGAAGAACATCCGAATGGGGATGAACAGGGTTTCCCAAAAACTTTCTCCGTAAAGAATGTGGCGCAATTGAAAGAAATTCACCGCATCGGATTTTTCCACAATTTCTTTTTGAATCACCGCCGTCAGCGGATTTATCGATTGGGCCAGGCCCTGAAAAAAGGTGTTGAACAGGGGATAAAAAGGATTGCCGGTGAGCACATAATTTTTGATGTACCAGGGGCTTGCCACAGCTGCTGAGATCACAAAAAAGAATAAACCATATTTTATGGCTTGTTTCTGGTCCTGGGTATCCCTCACATATATCACAAGAACCAGCAGATTTACGATGAACCAGGCCAGCATGGCGTTGTATTTGGACCCCAGAGCCAGCCCCATGGAACAGGCAGACAGGAGGAGCCATTTCAGCTGAAGGTATTGGGAGTCCCTCCATTTCACCAAAGCCAGAATACTGGCGGTGGTGAAAAAAGTCATCCCAAGATCAATGTATTCTGAAGTAGACAGCCAGATGATGATGGGGGTGGAGATGAAGATGAAAAATCCCAGAAGACCCCAGTTCCGCCCATAACAGTCCTTCAGGTACCGGTAAATCAAAAACCCCGTTCCCCAGGCAAAGGCCATGTGAATGAATTTTGGCGCGATGTCATTTTTTAAATACAGGCACAGGGTATAAAGCAGGTTGATGTTCATTGGGAAATAGGAAAAATCCGCCCATGGGATTTCATAAAACCCGCCATGACGGAGCCAAAGTTTGGGAATGGCCAGGTGGTGGATCATACCATCTCTTGAAATGGGAGGGGTGAGATTAAGCAGACATTCCATAAGAAGCAACAATCCCAATGCGGAGAAAAGAAGACAGAATGGAATAAAGTTACCCGCCGCAAATAGCGGGGTATTACTAAATGCTTTGAATGCCCCAAGGGGCTGGGTATTAAACCCAGGCTTCGCAACAATATTTGAAAAAGACTTGGTTTTGGAAAGCGATGCCATGAGGAGGTTTCAATCTGTGAAGAGAAAAAAGAACAGATGAGGGCTCAAAAGCCCCCACCTGCCCTTTTGGTTTGTTTAGAGCGTTCAGATCAATCTTTGTTGCGCATTAGGGTGCTGCTGTTTCCACAACATTTGGATTGCCGCTATCCGATTGCACGGTATAAACCATGCTGCCGTTTGTATGCTGGTATGTCACAGTTCCTGTGATATCACCAGTGTCAGTGAATGTGATGCCAGCACCTCCCAAAGTAATTTCATCTGCTTTTGTAAAACCAGGAACGCTTCCCGAGTCCCCACTAAAAGCCCCTTCGGTTCCTGTATCTGCGAAATAGGCCATGGCCAAACTCATGAAATTGTTGGCCGTGGATGATGCCGCGGAATTCATCCCTCTCTGGCGATAGGACAGAAAGTTGGGAATTGCTATGGCGGAAAGAATACCGATGATTGCGATAACAATCATCAATTCGATGAGGGTGAAACCTTTTTGATTGTCTGTTCTAAATTGTTTTAGCACGCCAAGTCCTCCTTATATAAACGATTATGAGTAAAAAACTGTTACACTTGATTTATAAACCCTGATTTATCCCCGCTTCACCTCCTTGTTTTTGTTTTCATGTTGTTTAATGATAAAGCAACTTTGATACCAAAATGGCCTGTATTTGTTTTTGTTTTTTATCATGTTGATTTTACTCTGCAAATGATACGTCAAAGAATTTTCAGGGGCATGGTTGCTATTCCCATTGCCTTGAATGTTTTCAAATTTTGTGAAGGGGTTTACAAAAAATGTAACCGAAGCAGAGGTCCATGACATTTTTTTGATTCTTTCGTGGGCTATCGGCATTTTTCAGTGAATCCTCCTTCCTGGAAAAAAAATGGCAAATCAATCCATAAAGGTTCGCTGATTTTTCAGATACACCGTAGATCGGCATAATTTTGAGGAACTTGAATAAAAAGGTGAACAGGGAAGATCAGGGTTGCTTGGCGTCAAGGCCCATTTTTTCAAGACGGTGCCAGAGGGACCGGTATCGCAGCCCCAGAAGGTCGGCGGCTTTTTTCTTGTTTCCTTCGGAGCATTCCAGGGCTTTTTTCAGGTAGGCTTTTTCGATTTCCTCCAGGATTTCTTCCAGCATCACCCCTTTGGACACATCCTCCAGATCGAATCTCCGGTTTTTCACCCCTTCAATCCATCTTCTCTTGTGAAGGGAAATGGAAAGGTTGTCCGGAAGAAGGATATTGGTGCTGGAAAGGGCCACGCTTCTTTCCATGATGTTTTCCAACTCCCTCACGTTTCCCGGGAAATCGTATTTTTGGAGAAGGTCTATGGCGTAGGAGGAGATTTTCTTGATTTCCTTCCCCATCTGATCGCTGTATTTTTCCAGGAAATGCTGGGCCAGAGGTCGGATATCCCCTTTCCGTTGGCGAAGGGGTGGCACTTTGATTTCAATGACATTGAGGCGGAAAAACAGGTCTTCCCTGAATTTGCCGCTGATGACCTCTTCGGCCAGATGCTTGTTGGTTGCGGAGATGATCCGGATATCCACAGAAATATCATCATTGGACCCCACGGGCCGTATCATTTTTTCCTGGATGGCTCTAAGCAGCTTTACCTGGAGGGGAAAGCCCATCTCGGCGATTTCATCCAAAAATACCGTTCCCCGGTGGCCGGTTTCAAAAAGCCCTTTTTTATCAAAGGCAGCCCCCGTAAAAGCACCTTTTTTGTGCCCGAAAAGCTCGCTCTCCATGAGGTTTTCCGGAATTCCCCCACAGTTGATGGCCACAAAGGATTGATCCTTCCGGTCGCTTTTCTCGTGGATGGCCTTGGCGATGAGTTCCTTGCCGGTTCCGCTCTCTCCGGTAATCAGAATGTTGGTGGTGGTTTTCGCCACCTGCATGATCATGTCGTAAATATGCTGCATGCCCGGGCTGTTGCCCACGATGTTGTCAAAATGAAGGTTTTTTTTCAGCTCATCATCAAGAAATTCTTTTTCATGATCAATGGTTTTTAATTCAAGCGCATTTTTGATGGTTTGTTTCAGCTCTTCATTATCAAAAGGCTTGGGCACATAATCATAGGCCCCTTCATTCATGGCTTCCACAGCGGTTTCCGTTGATGCAAAGGCAGAGATCAGGATGACCGTGGTATTGGGATTTTTTACCTTGGAAGCCCTCAAAACATCCAGACCGGACAAATCCCCCAACCGGATATCGCAAAGGAGAAGGTCGTAGGGGATCTGATGGAGCATTTTTATTGCGGTTTGGCCGTTTTCAGCCATGGAGACATCATACCCTTCTTTGAGAAGGATATACTCCAGCAACTCCCTCATGCTGAGTTCGTCATCCACAACCAGAATGTGTTTTTTTTCTTTATTCATGGCTTTATTCAGGGATCATCGCTATTTTGATTCCATTTTGCATTCAAGATGACACCGAGGCGGCCAGAAGAAGACAACGCTGGTGTACGTGGTTTGTACATCAAGGAGCCTTCGACGCAGCCAACAAAGGTGCCGCTTGAATGCGAATTGGAATGAGTCTTCCAAATCACAGATCCTCAAAAACCACCCTACCCCCCACCATGGTCAACAGGGCCCGGCCTTTCAACTGCCAGCCATTAAAAGGGGTGTTTCGACCCTTGGACTTGAATTGATCAGCATCCACTTCAAATATTACTTCAGGGTCGATGAGGGTGATGTCCGCATAGGCTCCGGGAACCAAATGGTTTTGGATTCCCAGTATTTTTGCTGGATTTATGGACATTTTTTCAATCAGAGCAGGCAGGGTCAGGATATTCTGCCCCACCAGATTCAATCCCAGAGCCAGGGATGTTTCCAGGCCCACAATCCCATTGGACGCCTGGTCAAACTCCAGGTTCTTTTCCGTTTCCGCATGGGGGGCATGGTCTGTAGCGATGACATCCAGGGTTCCGTCCGCCAGGGCTTCCTGAATGGCTGCAACATCTTTTTCCGTCCTGAGGGGTGGGTTCATTTTGGCGTGGGTATTGTAATTTTTAACAGCCTCTTCCGTGAGGGTGAAATAATGGGGGGCGGTTTCCGCAGTGACAGGGATGCCCCTTTGTTTTGCCCGGCGAATGGCTTCCACGGATTCTTTTGTGCTCACATGGGCGATGTGCAAAGGTGCCCCGGTGAGTTCACAAAGGGCGATGTCTCTTAAGACCATAATGCTTTCCGCTGCGTTGGGAATTCCTGCTAAGCCCATGCGGGTTGACGTAACCCCTTCGTTCATGGACCCATTGGCAGAAAGGCTGAGGTCTTCGCAGTGTGAAATCACCAGAAGCCCGAACCCCTTGGCATATTCCAGGGCTCTTCTCATGAGCAAACTGTCTGAAACCGGACGCCCGTCATCTGAAACTGCAACCGCTCCTGCGTTTTTCATCTCGCTGTATTCGCTCAGCTGATTCCCGGCAAGCCCCATGCTGATGGCCCCCACGGGAAGAACCCTCGCCAGCCCGGCTTTTTTAGCCCGGGAAATAATATATTCCACAATCTGGGCATTGTCATTCACCGGGTGGGTGTTGGGCATGCAGCATATCGTGGTGAATCCACCGCTTGCTGCGGCCCGGCATCCGGTTTCAATGGTTTCCTTGTATTCCTGGCCGGGTTCCCGAAGGTGAACATGCATGTCTATCAAACCCGGAGAAACGATTTTTCCGGCTGCGTCAATGACTCTGTCCGGTTTTCTCGACAACCCTGCCGATCCTGGGTCCGGGTTACTGCCGATTTGAATGATCCGGTCCTCTTCAATGAGAATATCCCCAACCCCATCCATATTTCCGGGGTCGACGATTCTGCCCCCTCTAATGAGCGTCAACATGTCTGACACCTCCCGCAAGCAAGTACAACACAGCCATTCGAACCGCCACCCCATTGGTCACCTGATCCAAAATGATGGAGTGGGGGCCATCGGCCACTTCCGATGAAATTTCCACCCCGCGATTGATGGGTCCGGGATGCATAACCAGAACATCATCCCGGGCTTTTTCCAGGCGCTTCAAACTCAAACCAAAGGTTCTTGCGTATTCCCTTTCCGTTGAAAAAAGAAACCCCTTCTGCCTTTCCTTCTGAATTCGAAGCATCATGATGACATCAGAATTGGAAACCGCCTCACCCATGTCATGGGTCACCCGAACCCCAAGCTGCTCTATGCCTTTGGGAATCATGGTGGGGGGCCCGGCAAGAATCACCTCGGCCCCCATTTTTGTAAAACCGTGGCAATTGCATCTGGCCACCCGGCTATGGGAAATATCTCCGATGATGGCAATCCGGAGCCCTTCAATATGGCCTTTGGCTTCCTTCACGGTCATTAAGTCCAAGAGACTTTGGGTGGGATGGGCGTGCATGCCGTCCCCGGCGTTGATGATGGAGGCCTCGGTGTTTTGCGCAAGAAAATGGGGAGCGCCTGCTGAGGAGTGGCGAATGACGATGACATCCGGATTCATGGCCTCCAGGTTTTTTGCCGTATCCAAAAGGGTTTCCCCCTTGACCATACTGCTGGTGTTGGCGGCAATGGAATGGCAGTCCGCGCTAAGTCTTTTGGCTGCAATGTCAAAGGAAACCCGTGTGCGTGTGCTGGCCTCATAAAAAAAGAGAACCACGGTTTTTCCCCGGAGAGTCGGAACTTTTTTGATGGGTCTTTGGGAAATTTCTTTCATCTGCTTTGCGGTATCCAGAATCAAATTGATTTCATCCGATGAAAGCGACTCCATATCCAGAATATCTTTTTTGATGAGCTGCATGCCCCTCCTAAAAAGGCAAAAAAATGGATTGAAATTATTTTATCGTATCCCCGATTCGTTTCCACCGAACTCCGAAACTTGAGCTATCCCATGACCAATAGATCATAAAGGCCCTGCCTTTAAGGGATTTCAGGTTTACAAACCCCCAGAATCGGCTGTCATAGCTATTATCGCGATTATCCCCCATGACAAACAAAGAATTTTCAGGGACCGTAACAAGCCCCAGGTTATCCCTTGGATTGACATTTTCAGGATAGGTTTTCTCATCGCTGAAAATAGCAGGATATTGTTCCGTGATTTTACCGTTGACGTAAACCTTCTTGTCACGGATCTCAATGGCATCCCCTGCAATCCCGATCACCCGCTTGATAAAATCTTTTTTATCCGGATCCAGTTCAAAGGTGAAAACCACGATATCCCCGTTTTTGGGGTTTTTAAAGGGAATGATGGTTTTGTTGATAAAGGGCAGCTTCACGCCGTATATAAATTTATTCACCAGGATATGGTCCCCGATGAGAAGGGTGTTTTCCATGGAACCGGACGGAATTTTGAACGCCTGAACAATGAAACTCCGAATGAACATGGCAATGATAATGGCGATGAGAATGGCTTCTATGTTTTCCCGAAGATTGCTTTTTTCTTTATTCATCAACTTTTTTCAGACCTCTGCTGAATCAATCTTTTAATATAATAGGTGTAGAATGACATTTAACAAGATATTGGTGTAAATCCCCGCCGCAACATCATCCAGGGCGATTCCCCATCCCCCGTTAAAATGGTTCTGGAACCAGCGAACGGGGAACGGCTTGAAGATATCAAAGAATCTGAACAGGACAAAACCCGATATGGCGGTAAAAGCATTGAACGGCAAACCAAGTAACCCTACCACAAGACCCAGGATCTCATCAATAACAATGCAGCCCGGATCTTTTTTTTCAAAATATTTTTCCGCGCTGCCTGAAACCAGGACGGTGATAAGGGCGAATAGCAGGGTCCAGAGGATGGCTTCCGGGAAAGGAATACGGGATAAAATCCAGGCCAGCGGCAGACCCCATAAAGATCCTGCGGTTCCCGGCGCTTTTGGCACAAACCCGATATATGCCCCTGTGGCAAGGAAAACGACTGGATTCCGGGTAAAATTCATGGGCCGTGTCTATCTGTTGGAAGCGATTTTGTCAAGGTACAGATTATTTAGTCCACTGCTTCTTTCAGCAGGGTGTCATACACCCTTTTAATCGGGATATTCTTTTCCAAGGCGATTTTTCTGCAAACGTCATATTCAGGAGCCAGACGAGTTCTGCCATCCAGCCCGGTAATTTTTTTCATCTGAATATCTCCGTAGGAGGTTTTCAGAATAACCGTTTCCCTTTTCAGCATATACCGGTGGGCTTCATAACACCGGATGCCGATGCTGGTGGTTTCCCGAAGAAGGATTTCAACCATTTTTGTTTTCTGTTCGGCATGGCAAAGCATTTGAACCAGGGTTCCCGGCCTGTTTTTTTTCATCTGAATGGGGTGCCAGCTCACATCCAGGGCCCCGGCGCTTTGGGCCTGCTCCATGAGAAAACCGAACCATTCCGGATTCATATCATCAATATTGGTCTCCAGAATAACGATATCATCCTCAAGGCAATTTTCATCCATCCTGGTTGAACCGGCTGGCTCAAGGCTCCCCAGAATAATTCGAAGCAGGTTGGGCTGGGATTCAAGAATGCGCTGGCCTGAGCCGTATCCTGTTTTTTCAATCCTCATTTCCGGCATTTTTCCAAACCTGCCGGCAAGGGTGGCAATGATGCCTGCACCCGTGGGGGTGACCAGTTCAAAGGGAATCCCGGAACCGTAGGTGGGAACATGTTTTAAAATTTCCAGGGTAGCCGGAGCCGGGATGGGAATCACCCCATGCATACTCCGGGTGAGTCCGGACCCCAGAGGAAGTTTTGAGGCCACGACCTGTTCTATTTTTAAGTATTCCATGCCCAATGCCGCGCCACAAACGTCTACAATGGCATCAACCCCCCCCACTTCATGAAAATGCACTTTATCGATGGGAGCATTATGAATGAGGGATTCGGCTTCTGCAATTTTTTGAAAGATGTTCAGGGCGGTTTGCTTCACCCGGTCCGACAGGGGGCTTTTCTCTATCAGGGTTTTGATCTGATGATAATCCCTGATGGGCTGTCCTTCATCCACCACCACATCAACGAGCTTGGCGCTGATGCCGTTTCTGGATACGGTTTGCTCAACCATATCAAACCCCTGCAAAGGCAAACCGGAGATGGTCTCTTTCAGCCATTTAACAGGCACGCCCAAATCCACCAAAGCTCCCAGGGTCATATCCCCGCTGATGCCTGAAAAACAATCAAAATATGCGATCATAAGGCCTCCTCCACCCTTCCCTGTTCACTGTTCACCACTTACCGTTCCTCCCCATAAAGCTTGATGATCTCCAGCAGGAGTTCCGCTGTTTTCGCCATGTCTTCAAGGCTCACCGATTCTCTGACCGTGTGCATATCCCGCATGCCGGTTCCCAACACCCCCACCATGATTCCTTTTTCAAAAAAGACATTGGCATCCGACCCCCCTCCTGAAATCTTGGTTTTCAGGGATCTGCCCAGAGTCTTTGCCGCTTTACCGGCTAGAAGCACCCCCGGGTCATCATCCGGAATGTGGGTTCTTGGAAATTCCCGGATCACAGCCACCTCGAGTCGCGGAAGATGGTCCTCACCCTTGGGATATTCATCCACCACTTTCTGAAAGCAAGAGATCATGGCCCCGGTGACACGGTCAAGCTTGGCTGGATCATGGGAGCGCACTTCCCCCTTGATGGCAACAAGATTCGGCACCACATTGACGGCATTTCCCCCTTCAATGATCCCGATATTGCAGGTGGTTTCCCGGTCAATGCGACCCAACTCAAGTTGGCTTATGGCCTTTGCAGCCAGCAGGATGGCGTTGATCCCTTTTTCCGGAGCAGCCCCTGCATGGGCGTCTTTGCCATGAATTTTGAATTCAAGACGATTTGCAGCCGGAGCCCGGGTAACGATGCCTTCGGTATCCGATCCGTCCAGGGCATATCCAAACTGGGCCGAGACCAATTCCATATCCAGATATTTTGCCCCCAGCAGCCCGATTTCTTCACAAACCGTGAAAACCACTTCCAAAGGGCCATGGGACAGATGGCTCTCCTGAAGCACTGTAAGAACTTCAATTAAAATGGCAATAGCGCTTTTGTCATCCGCCCCGAGAATGGTATTCCCGGCGCTTTTAAAAATTCCATCTTCATAAAATGGCTTAACGCCCCTTCCAGGTTCAACCGTATCCATATGGGCGCATAACAGCATGGGGCTTACCCCGACATTGCCTGAAAACCTTGCCACGATATTTCCGGCATTGCCCCCGGCCTTCTCCCCTGCCTGGTCTCTAAGCACTTCGGCTCCCAAGGATTCCAGGATGAGGGTCAACCGATCCGCAATGATCGCTTCCTCTTTGGAAACGCTGTCCATTTGAACAAGCTCAGAAAAAACACCTGCCATTCTTTTGACGTTTATCATAAGGATTCCCCGCTGATATTTTGTTTGCCTTGACTTTCAGTTGAAAGGAACAGGAATATTATGTTGTTATCGTGAAGTTTTCAAGGTGAGTTTTAAAAAACAAACCCATTGACAATCAATAGAAATTTATAATAATTGTTCACCAATCCAAAAAAGAGGAAGTGCGCAGCTTACTGGTGAGGCTCCCGGACTTCAAATCCGGTGTGGGGCGCTGATACCGTCCCGGGTGGGTTCGATTCCCATGCACTTCCGCCAATCACGCTTGAAATCATTACGTTTTATTATTTCATAAAGAGGGTTTTACAAGTCCCGAACAAGTCCCGGCCGCCCTGTCACCGGGAGAGTGCGACCTTCACACGGTAGAAGTCACTGGTTCAAACCCAGTATCGCCCACCATGAAAGAAATCGGTTACTTATCAATTTTCGATGGGTAACCGTTTTTGCTTTTATGGGGGACAAAAAGGGGACAATAGGACATCCAACGGCTATCTCGATTTGATCACCCAGGGCGTTTTGACCTATCTTCTATATGCCGACACCCCGAGAAATACCCCGTCAAATTTTGCCCACTTTGGGCTCAAAATGCATTCACCAAAAAGTGGGATCTGTGGACGCGATTTAAGGTTCGGTAATACGGCAATTTCACAAAATCAGAATCAACCCCGGATAAGATTGTGGTTCGCTCCGCTCACACAATCTATCCTTATTCGCTGGGCTGTTACTGCTTCTCTCCCCTCCAGTCTGAGGCGTGGCGAATCTCGCCTTCTGGAGCGCCGTACCACTTGTTCCTAAATAGTGCCTGAACGGAAAAGGCACTTTTTGGCTCGCTCCGAGCTGGGCAATATCTCCCGGGAGCAAAATGATGACGCCTCACAACCGCTTCAAACAGGTAATAAAGCCAAGATATCCGCTTTTCCTGGTTTTCTGCCTGTTTTTGAAAACAGTCATACACCGGAGGTTGTCATCTCAAATTCTCTGGCCGCCCTATGCAGCCAACCGTTGCTCAAGCCGTATCTGCTCTTTTATTCTTTTTTGCCGAATCTTGGCTCCAAGGATCTGGATATTGCGTCCCAACACCGCCAAGGCCACATAACGCTTGAAGCCCTCAATCCCGTGGTCCCGGCATCGATCCAGGCCGTGATTCTCAAGGGCGTTGATCGCCGATTCAACCGCAGAATGCTTATGCCTTGCTTCGATAAACTCTTCCGAATGCTCGACAATTTTGTCCGCTTGGGAAAGCTTTCCTTTTTTGGGCATGACCACATCATCCAAAACACCCTTGAGTTCGTTCCTGTTTCCGGGATTGTAAAACCCCTTGTCAAAACTGCAACAGGATAAAGTCGGGAACTTCCGCTTGGCTTCAAGAACCATCATCACAGCAATATCAACATCTTTTTGTTTTTCCATGACATGATGATGAAGAATGAAACCGTGCTGATCTTCGAGGATGCAGACACACAACCCCAACTCCTGAGGCACTCCGGCTTTGCCTTTACTGATCCACTCCGTGTGTTCCTCGAAAATGGAAAACACTTTTTCATGGTGCGGTATGGTTTCGTCTTCAAGAACCCGCCTTCTGATCTGGTCGATCTGGCGTTTGGCATGCCCCACGTAGTATTCGATCGTCATGAAACGGGCAACAGCACAGACACCCATCCCGTTTAAAATGCCGATCGTCTGTTCGGCCCGGTTCACATAGGCTTCAACCATATTCACATATTGCACGGTGGCTTCCAAAAGCAATCGTTCTTTTTTCGTTTTCAATTCCTCCCTGTTCGAGGATGACCGCCTGATCTTTCTCACCACATTGAACTGCTTCTTGATCTTTTTGAAGATGTGACTGTATTGCCGCCACTCGGTAATCCCGTAATCCTCGCAAAGCAAGCCGATATCGAAAACGGTTTTTCGAATCGCATCCAGAAGCAGGTTGATATCCGTAGGATAATGGACATCGGTTTCCACCACAAAGGAATCACACCTGGCTTTGAGTATCGCTCCGTTGCCTTTGGTGAACAAAGCATGACCGGCATGAATGACCAACTGGTTGATTCTGTCGAGCAGCTCCGGTGCCAAAAGGCTGATGTTATCTTTCAGCGTTTGCAATCCATAGGTCTGGTCAAACTCATAAATGGTATGGCCTAAAAACTCCCGAACGGTTTTGTGTTCATTGTCGATATTGTGAAGCTTGTCATAATCCCAATTGCAGTTGACACGAATAATGGCCAAAACCAATATTTTCCACAAATCCATTCCAGGACGACCTTTATCAGCATCAAACTCCTTGGGGGTTATTCCTTCCAGTATCATGAACACCTCTGTTCGCAGGTCGATATTGGTGTACAGGTGTTGAAGCCCCGAAAAAATTTGGGGGATTTCATCCCGGCAGGCAAGGTCGAGTTTAATGCCGGGGATATCAGTCTGTCCAATTTTCAGTTGATTTTCGATCACTTTTCGCATAGCATTTCACCATGCAGATTTTCCGGTTTTATGTTTACTTCATCCGATTCTGATAGATCGGAATACTCTGTTACTTATTGATTTTGCTGTCTTTAAATAACAGTAGGAAGTAAAATAAGCAAGTACTTTCTTTGCTAAACCGGAAAATCTTCGTACTTCTTTTTTGCTATAACCTGCCGATATGTCGGCATTATCAATTCCCGTTCAAACACTATTTAACCCCATTTCTTGATTATTTTAAACTGGCAGAGTTTTCAAATCGATCCTTTCAGGCCATGCCCAGCCGGATCAACGAGTTCCAGCATTATCTACAAGATCAGAATATCAAATCCATTAAAAAGATTCATTACAAGCACTTTGTCACGTTTGCCGGGGACTTTCAAAACCCGTCCATTCATGTCACAAAATCCCGCGTCTGGATGCTGCGCCAGTTTTATCATTACCTGACGTTGCAAGGGCATGTGCCGAAAAACATCGCTTTAAAATTGCCCTATCCCAAGATCGAAACAACTGTTCCGGATTTCCTGACCCAAGATGAGCTGAACCGATTGATCAACTATTTTGCAGGACAAGCCCATGACCTGATAGGCCTAAGAAACCTCGTCATCATTCTGCTGCTGGGCTTTTTGGGCATCAGAACCTCTGCCTTGATCGGAATAAACATCGAAGATGTCGATGTGACATCCGGCCTGTTATGGGTTTACGAAAAAGGACGCAGGCATCACACCCTGATATTGCCCCATTGCGTCTGTAAAATTGTGGAAAAATATCTTCGCGTCATCCGGCTTAAAAAAGGTCCGTTATTGATCACTCAAAAGAAAAAGCGGATCTCTGCCCGGACCCTTCAGGATGTCTTTAAAACCTCAGCAGATTGCACGGGCATAGACAAAAAGCTCCATGCCCGGTTATGCCGACATACCGCGGCCACCCATTTAAACGTACATTCCTCGCCTTTTTTAATACGATTTTATGAATTTTATAGTCCTGGGCGGTGAACAGGCGATACTATGGAATTGGAGGATAACTGGGCAAAATGGTAGCATGGGGAAAAAATGTTTTGTCCACATATTTTGTTAAAATTTTGTTTTTTTATTTTCTGTCATATTTCGGGTAAAGGGTTTTCCGGGGGTCTTCCAGCTCCAGTTCGAGGTTCTAGAGATTGACATAGTGATGAACAAGTGTTACACCTATTCAAAAAGGAGGTGGAATTATGCCGGCCAAAAATCCGAGAGTGAATATTGTCATCGACCGTCAGGCCTATGGAGTCCTGCTTGAAATGGCAGCCGCTCAAGAGGTGCCGCTGTCCATGGTGGCCCGTGATCTGATCAAGGAAGCCATGGAGCTTCGAGAGGACACAGCCCTTGCCGAATTTGCTGAAAACCGTGAAAGCGATTTTGACCCGGCCAAAGCTCTCTCCCATGAAGAAACGTGGGGATGATCCATGCCGTTTACCCTGAAATATCACCCGGATGTTAGGAATATCGACCTTCCGCTTATCGACAACAAGACGAAGCAGCGCATTAAAAAAGCCATTGAGGTAAGGCTCGCGGTTTCCCCTCAAGATTATGGAGTTCCCTTGAGAAAAACCTTGAAGGGCTACTGGAAAAAGCGCATAGGCGATTACCGGGTTGTGTTCAGGGTTATAGAAAATGAGATCCTCATACTGGGGATACGCAGCCGAAAAGATGTTTATCAAAAGATAATATCTCGTCTTTCCTGATGAATTCATATTCCAGCTGAGTGTTCGGCAGGGGCAATGGGCCACCGAACGATAGGAGGCGGCATTGATTTTAGGCGCCAACTGGTCATAGGGCATGACTTCAGTGTGGGAAACTTCCGGATAGAGCGCTTTCAAAACCGACAACTTCGTGTCCTGCATGGGCAGCTTTAAAGCAATTTCAACTTCATCCCAGGGAAATAATATTTTCAGCATTTCTATGAGGGTCGGGCTTTTCGGCAGTTTCAAGATATAATCATCCAGCCGTTCGGCCAGTTTGTTTTAAAGGTCAATATCGTTCATGTGGCGCGGTTCCTTTCTCTTTTTTTAGTTGGAATAGATGACATCCTCATCATCCTTTTCCCACGATTGATCCATAGTTTCATCAATCCTTACAGGTGAGCTGTTATCAACGAATCTGTCCTTCTCCGCAGCAGGCATATATAGCCGGTTTTCCAGCAACCAGGCCAAGGATACCATGTCATGGGCCACCACGGAAGGCGAGGCGATAATCAGACCGATTTCCGGTTCATGAACATACCCGTCGTCAGGACCGAAAGTGGTCAGAATTTTATTCGCCGCCGAAATCACCAGACGCTGTTTGTTGAGCAATGTCCGGGGAGCCGTGTTTGCCTCGGCGGTCTTCTCGTTGAGGGTGGCGGCATCCCGGTGATATCGCCAACAATGACCCGATGCAGCCAAGGCAGCCTCACGAACAGCCTTTTTCAGTTCCTATACAGAAGCTCCCATGGCAACGCCCGTCAGGTATACACCGGTTTCCTTATCCGATATTGGAGGGTTACCCTCGGATGACGCCATGGAAACGCCTATGGGCAACATTCTTAACCCAGCCGCACCGGCCAGCAATCCCGCCAACTCTTTAAAAAAACGCCTTCTTCCCAGGCCGTTTCCTTTCCGTCCAATCTTATGGAAGGAAGCATCTTTCATCTTTTCATCCTTCAATCGAAACCCACCCATGTGACGACATTCTCAATGGATTCCCGAACCGTATCGAGTTTGTTTGCCGGATGCTCCCAATCTGGATAACCAATGGCGATGCTGGTGTGCAGTTTTTTGGATTCCGAGAGCCCGGTGACCTTCCGTACAACCTCAGGGAAAGTAATCCCCTGGCCGTTGATGCATGTGCCCAGCCCGTAATCCAGGGCCACCAGGCAGATGGTCTGGACAAACCCGCCTATATCCGAAGCCGCTATACGGGTCTCGAGGCTCTGATCTGCAGCAAGAATAATGCTTGCCGGTGCGTCAAAAGAACGGAAGCCTTTCAGGGTCCATTCCGTCCTTTTTTCCTTGTCCTCCCTCTGAATCCCCAATAGTGAATAGAGCCCGAATCCCAAGGTCCTTTGACGTTCTTTATAAATGCCTTCATAGGGGCTTGAATGGCCGAAATCCGAAACCGGGGCCTTTCCCGAAGTCAGCAGGTCCATATTCCCTTTACACAGGTCATCCAGTGCTTTACCGGTTACGACGATGACTTCCCAGGGCTGCACATTCATTGCTGATGGGGCACGAAGAGATATTTCAATGATTTCCGCTAACACCTGCTTTGGTACCGGGTCCTTCTTGAACCCTCTGATACTTTTTCGTGTTTTGATGGCTTCTTTCAATTCCATGATTTCTTCCTCCTTTTTCCCCTCCCCATTGATGGGGGAGGGTCAGGGTGGGGGTGAACTAATAGCGTATTTCATTGCCAGGTTAATTGAATGGCGCTTAATACCGGCAGGGATAAAACTTTCCTAACGAACCCGGGCAATCACCCGAATTTCCACCTTAGCTCCCGGCACGGCGAGTTCGGTGATCCCTATGGCGGTCCAGGCCGGCCAGGGTTCATTTAATACTTCATCCCGGATTTTCATGAAGGCCTGAATATGTTGATTCAAATTCACATGATAGCTGGTATATTCAATGATATCTTCAAAACCCAGGCCAGCCTCTTTTAGCACTATCCCAACAGCTTTCCATGCATTTCTAAATTCTTCTTCGGCGGTTTCGGGAACCGAGTGATCCGGTTGGGTACCGATCTGCCCGGAGCATAACAAAAGGCCGGCGGCTTTTACAGCTTGTGAAAAATGAAAATTTTTATAGGCGGATTTGCCGGATGCGGGGACGACTGTGTCAATGCTCATTTTTATTTCTCCTTAATTTATTTTTAGAATTTAAAAACAATTATGAGGTCATGCACAAACCAAAGAGAACACAGAGCACACAGAGAATTTATATTTCAACCTTTGTAGTCCAAGGACCCAATAAGCGATGTACTACGATGGCATATCCAATTATTTTTTCTGCAAAAGAATCTTTCTCCACTATTTCTCTGTGCTCTCTTTGTCCTGTGGTGTCATATTTAACGTCATAATATTTATGCCGGGGTGTACTTAGGAAATGGGCGAAAGCTTGTTTTGATGGGTTTCACCTTACGATGTGACCGAGAAGAAGTCAAGGCATATTAACTTGAGTTAACTTAGTTTTATTCAAGTTAATTCGCCTTGACAAGTGTAAAGCTGCCTGTTAATTTGATGCTATAATAACCAGCTTAATCTCTTTACCCCATGACTTTTCAGAAGGAATAAAACCCATGATTGATGCTAATAAACAGCACCATATCAGACTGTTAAAGGAAATTGAAATCCGGGATGACGTCCGGAAAAACCGAGAACGGTTTATGCTGGAAAAAGCCCGGGGAATATTAAACCGGAACGGGTTTCAGGCCTTGAATCTGCCGGAACTGGCCCAATTAAGCGGGTATTCAAAACCAACCATTTACAAATATTTCCCCAATAAAGAAGACCTGATGCTGGCCCTGGCCAATCAATCCACCGGAAAACAAATCGCCTATCTGGAACGGGCCATTACATTTGAAGGACGTCCACGGGAGATTGTGCATGGGATTCAATCTTTGAACTCCGGCGTTTTATTCGAGTCCGTTCGGGATGCCGTGCTGCTTCATACAAACAGAATCCGCTCTTTTGCCACTACCGAACGCCGAGAGATGCTGGACACCTATGAAGAGCGAAGAATCGAAATTATTGCCCAAATCATTAGAGACGCCGTGGCCATAGGTGATCTCGAGCTGCCCCACCGCACAAATGAATACGAGCTGCAGATTACCATCATGTCAACCCAGTTTGGGGGCCTTGTGCTGCAAGAATCGGATTCACCGGTAATGGGAAAATGGCTCAAAAAAATCAACTTCTCCCACGGCATGTTCGGCAGAATCATTCTAGACGGCATGGGATGGCATCCCTTGTCCTCGGAAATGCGCTATTCTGAAACAGTTAAACGGTTTTATCAGGAAGTCTTTCCTGAATTGGCCATTGATGAAAACGGCAACAGTCAAAAAGCAATTTTTATAGGAGGATAATATATGAATATCCAAAGACTTTCCCAGCTTGCAAAAGATTTTGTCATGAATGCAGGGGCTGTGGCTGTGGGCATCGCCACCACAGAGACCCTAAAAGGCGGTCCGCCTTCAACGGACCTGACCTATGTATTGCCCGGAGCCAAATCAGCCATTGTATTTGCCGTACCCATGGACCAGAATGCCATTGAGTCCTTTTTAAAAAAAGAAGATATGGCCGCCGCCAATATCGACAACCGCCGGGTCAATATGATGGCCAGTGGCCTTTCCTATGAACTGTCTGAGTTTCTCAACATGAAGAATATCACATCCGTGCCTTTGGCGGCCAATGCCGTTTATCGGAAAGACACGCCCAACGGCGTGTTTGATGAAAAACCACCCATCTCCCATCGGTATCTGGCGGTGCGTTCCGGTGTGGGGCATTTCGGGCTTTCCGGTAATGTGATCATGAAACCTTATGGCTCAGCCATAATTCTGAGCTCAGTGGTTACGACGGCTGACCTGATCCCCACGGATCCCCTGCTGCCAGAGGACAATTACTGCGATGGTTGCAAACTCTGTGTGGCCAGCTGTGCGTCCGGTCTCATGTCCCCGGATGAGGAAACAACGGTAACCATGGGCGGTGTATCCTTTACTTATTCCAAGCGACGGTCCTACAACCGGTGTGAGTACGTATGTGGTGCTTTTACCGGGTTACACCCCTCCGGCAAATGGTCCACCTGGTCGCCGGCCCGATTTCCAATTCCTGAAAAAGATGAGGAGTTTATGGGCGCCCTGCTAAAAACCATTCCCGCATACCGTAGCAGGAAAAGAGCAAATTACGGACTTTACCATCCCCTCGCACCCGGGAGCCTCCTGGAATTCACCTGCGGTCACTGCCAGTTTGTCTGCCACCCGGATAAAGCCGTGCGCAAAGCCCGGTATAAAATGATCACCGAAAGTGGCGTGGTCATCCAGGAAGCAGACGGCACCTTAAAGGCTGTTTCCCCGGAAGCGGCGGAAAAACACATATCCGCCATGAATTTGGATCAGAAAAGCCTGTATGAAGAAGTATAAAGACCGGATGAAGGCATATGGATCAAGCTTTATCGGGAATTTGAATATACTTAAGACCATAATGAAAGGAACATAATCCATGAGTGATAAAGTTTACAAAGACATGATCGATGTAATGAACAAAAGAGGCAGTGCCATCGGCTGAAACCTGTGTTGAGCGGTGTCCGGTGAGTGCCCTGGCAATGGGGGAAGATAATATCCCCCATGTAGATGCAGATCTGTGTTTCGGCTGCGCAGCCTGTGCCACCGGGTGCACGGAAGATTCCGTTAAAATGGTGGCCAAACCCGGCTATGAAGCCCCCCCTGAAAACGCAAAGGCCATGCAGAAAGCGCTGATCACCGCCTTTACAAAAAAGGGATAGATGGTTTAAGGAAAACCCATATCCATCTAAATAGAGGAAGCATACAGCACAGGAAAGGGAGACATCCATGATCAACATCATTTTGGGAATATTAACCGGAATCGCCGGTACATCGCTCTATTTTAAGGGAGCCGCAACCAACTGGTAAGTTTGGGTGTTGTTCATACTCGGTACCGCATCCATTATCTTTAGTGTTGATGTATTGACAGGGTCCATAAAAGAGCATGAAAAAAGAGCCGCCCTGATGGGCTTTCTCATGTTTGGGATACCCGGAACTGTTTTAATGGGGTTGTCTTTTGTATTGGGGTTTTAATCCTGACGTCAATGTTATATAAAAGGAAATTGAATAGATTGCATCAATGCTGTTGAATGAAGGATTAACAAAATTGGAAGCCCGGACTATAAGGGCGGACACACAGGCCCGCCCCTACGGGTTGATGGGCAAGATGTAGGGGCAAACCTAAGTGTCTGCCCAACTAAAGCAAATATCGTGACAAGTGTTTAAAAGTCGAAATTAAACCCATTAAGGGAGGATTAACATGAAAGTATTAATCACTTATATCAGCCAGACCGGGAATACGGAAAAAATCGCATCCGCCATTCACAACGAAGCATCAAAGAATCATGAGGTTCAGAGCAAACAGCTTAAGGACATCAGTGCCGCTGATCTTGCCGCATATGACTTTATTTTTATCGGATCTCCCCTCCATGGCGGCAACCTGGCTGCGCCGGTAAAGGAATTTCTTGGCAGCATCAAATCCGGTAAAGGGAAAAAAATAGCGGGATTCATCACCCATGCCGCAGATGCCTATCCGGATCAGGACATGGATAAATTTTCAGAACCCATTAAAGCCGCCTGTAAAGACAGTGGCATGGTATACAAGGGATGTTTCGACTGTCAGGGTTTTTTAACCGAAGCCTTGCACGAGATGATCAAAAAAAGTCAGAACCTGACGGATGAGCAGTGGGCCGCGCGGGTTGCCCAGATGACCGGACATCCCAATGCGGAAGATCTCCAAAAGGCCAAAACATTCACCCAAACCATGCTGGCACAATAGCGACAAACGCAGTCTGATGAACCTGCAAAAATCTTTCATCGGGCAGACACATAGGTCTGCCCCTACGCCTGGCCCATGGATTGTAGGGGCGGACCTATGTGTCCGCCCTTATAGCCTGAGAGTTTCAGACTCTTGTAAATCCTTAATTCAGCAGCAATTAGGGTGGATGCCAATCTGAAAAGAAAGGAGAATGAATCATGCCGGAAGTCATTCGAACACCCGAAGAACAGCTTAAGGACCTGTTGGATTATCCTTTTGCACCCAACTGGTTTGACTGGAAAGGAGACGAGATATGAAAGTAGAAGACTTCAGGGAGATACTCTACCAGAAGGAAGATAACGGTATTGTTACGGTGACGCTGAACATGCCCAAGCGTAAGAACGCCTTGAGCCTGTATACCTATTACGAGCTGTTCTGGGCTGTGGATGCCATGGAAAATGATGACTCGGCCCGGGCAATGATCCTGACCGGTGCCAAAAACCCGGATTCCAATGATCCTACCAAGGAAGCCTTCAGCAGCGGTGGGTTTTTCAACCCGGAGAGCCTGGCCGGATTAAGTGAGGAAGTAAAAGCCCAGCTCGACCCCACGGATATTGCCCAGAAAAAATTTACTCTGAAAATGTGGCAATTCGATAAACCGGTCATTGCCGCCGTAAACGGGCTGGTCATCGGCGGGGCCTTTACCATGTGCTTGTCCGGCTGCGATCTGATCTATTGCTCCGAGCACGCCTGGGCTACCCTGCCCTTCATCGGCCTGGGCATCATTCCCGAGCTGGCCTCCAGTTATCTGCTCCCCAGACTGCTTGGATTTCAGCGGGCCAAGGAGATCATGTTTTTTCCCGAACGCATTTCCGCAAGTGAGCTTCTGAGCCTGGGCCTGATCAACAAGGTCTTACCCCACGATGAACTCCTGCCCTATGCCAAGGAAAGGGCGCTTAAACTGGTTCCGCCCCACGGGGCCGGGTATGCGGTTCGAATGGCAAAACGGGCCCTGCATCAACCACTTCTGGAAGCCGTAACAACAGCCCTGGATATGGAAAACAAGGGGCTCAACGA
>VMSV01000027.1 GCA_013791935.1 Desulfobacteraceae bacterium
CAATTGGAACCCGGTGCTCGAGGTTCAGCTAAATCCTGAAAAGCAAAAAGCTACCGACGTGCACCCCTTTAAAAAAGCAGCTTAATATCGGTTCAGGCGACATCTATCTTGACACCCGCCGGTTTCCTTTCTGGTTTAGACGTAGCGATTATGGACAGATATTTTTACGGGACGCGCCATCCGTCTCTTGTCGGGCCGCGCTAATAAGCTGTTATTTAATTGAAAACTTCGCAATAATAGGTGGGTGAGCGGTTCCTTTTCCAGAGCAATTTTCCTTAAAACCACTCGCGGGGTCAAAGCGTCGTGTGTTTTAAATAAGAGCTATTTCTTCAACTCCAAGGCTATTTTATTGCCGTCGGGAAGAAAGAGGACACCTCCTCGGGTCTTTCCACCGTCATCTTCAGCGAACAGAAAAAAGGAAAAGTCATAATAATCACCTGATTTCCCGTTGAATCTCACTTTTCCTTTCTGGTACGCTGACGATGTTTCTTTAGATATCTCGGAAAATTTATTCTCCCTGTACATCCAGTAAATATCTCCGCCTTTTTCTCCTGTGGAAGCTGGTTGGCGAAATACAATCGCTTCAGAGGGGTACTTCATTCCCTTTTCTGAAAACTCCTTGTTGTATTGTTGTATAATTTTAGCAATTCTGTCCAGAGCTTTCTGATTGTAATCACTCTCACTGCTACACCCTGTAAGTGGCATAGTTAATACAATCATCCAAACAAGTAACATTTTGATCACGATTCTGGTCATATTGTCCTCCTAAATAATATATCAGTAAAATACCATAAACGATTTCCCTTGTCGGACCATCATGGGGTCACCCTTTTGCTGATTACCTTGGTCCGGCAGAGTTTCCTTTCTTTCTATTGCTTTAATCACAAATCAAGGTTTGATCCCAGGCCCCTCTTATCTTTTTCGCGAAGTTGTTTTCCAGCAGTAAATATCTTCCAGCCATAAATAACTGCAAATCCGGGGAGTACACCCAATATAACTGCATATGGTGTTTCGAATTTACAGCCATCACGAGATATCCATCTGCCAAGCCATATAATTGGAGTGGAAGGTATCATTAATAAAGCGAAAACTGGTGCAATGCTTGCAAAATCCGGAAAAGGTGCCCCTCGTAACTGTACAATAATGAACGCACCTATTGCTAAAGGGCCAGTATAGCCAACTAGAATAAGTGCAATACCGAATAGAATGTACAATGATGATTTATGATTTCATGGCATTTTATTCTCCTCATTGAATATTAGATCGCCCATTTTTTAAAAGTTGTGCTAAGTTCACCGCCTGAGCCACGCTTTATCGCCCGGTTATGTGAAACGTCTGGTTCGGCATATCTTAAAATGGTTGCTCTCCAAAGCGATTGTTTCATTTCATGCCAAGAATAAAGCCCCCCTCTTTTGCACCCGATCTTTGACAACTCGTTATGCCCCGGACGTCATGCTTCCGCTACCTTACAGCACTATCCGTTGTTTCTCGTTGTAAGATAGCTACCTCAAATAAGGGTTTGGCTTGGTAAAGCTGATGCTGACGCGCGCCTACGGCAGTTGCTGCAACAGCTTCGCCTACCGGGGACTACCCGCCTTCGGGTTGCTCTCCACAGCGGGCAGCAGTTCTAAGTTTGTATTTTTAGATAATCCTGAAGAATTATTTATATAGAAATAACCAACCCCAATAGCAACTGTTGTTAAAATAATAATTACACAAACAATTAAAATCTTAGTGCTTTTATTGTGATGAATTGCCTTTTGTTTTGGTCTTGTAACGAGCCAGGCTGGTAAAACTATAATTACCAACAGTAAAGTGCATATACCCCAGAGTAACGCCTGGTTAATTTTAAGTCCTCTGTCTTTAGCATCACCATAAACCCAAACACTAGCCAGTAGACCGATTAATAATCCCCAGATCATGTGTTCCCTCCATAGCCAAGAATTCTGATGTTATATAGCGTTTGCTATCCGAACGAATAGATTTTTATCCATTGACCCGCATAAGGAAGCCGGGATGGGTTGTTAATGAAAGAAATATTGGTTCTGGGACTAAACTGGTTCGGAGGCCGATGGGAGTATGGATAATATCGTGTTGAACTGAGCCGCCGGACGTGAGTGAGAACTTAACAGCGGACATTGGGATTGTAAAGCATTTCATTGGTCTTTGGTATGATTTTGCCTGACACAGGGGGAGCTTGCATAAAGCCAAATGTTCGCTGATGAATCATATTTCTTAGACAGACCCTTCATGCGTTCGAACTCTGCGAAAACGCCCGTTATGTGGCAATGGTCCTGCGGTGCCGCATAACGGGCGTTTGTTTTATCATGAAACATGATATCTGAGGGTGTTTAAAGAGAGCAATAAATGTTTTCGTGAGACTGGCGCCACTCGTTCAAAGTAATCATTTTTAATCCCAAAGCTCGGTAATCTACGGTATAGTAATTCCCTTCCATGAGGACAACGGCATCCTTATAAGAAGACATCAGAAGTAGGTCTTGAGCCATTACCCCTACATAGATTTCATTGCTCCAGGAATATTTAAAAGAATATAGTTTTATGCCGTTTTTCAATGTTTTAAGGTAAACGATATCCCTTTTAAGTCTCTGGTCGGACACTTCAGTGGTCGGTGTACTAACGGCTTCCTCGTCTTCTTGGGTATTGACATAACCCACACCGAGTTGCGGTTTGCTATTCAAAAAATCCCAACCCAAGGTGACCGCTCCATTCTGGAAAAGGTAGCCCACCCCGAGATCAACGCCGAACTTGTCTTCATTGGCAAGGGGAAAGTAAGAAATGCCGAGATCCACAGCAGCCTTGTCCTCCTCGTTGGTGGACAGGGCCTTGATTGAAACTCCCACGCCCGATAAAGAAGAGCCAATGTCATAGGTGATGCCGAAGAATGCTCCTGGATCCGCTTGAGCCAACCCGCACGTTAGCATTAAGCTGATAAAGATCAATGGCTTAATCATTTTTATTTCTCCTTTTTTTAATAGTTGATATTTTCTTAATAAAGGCGCGAGAAACAGCCTTATATTCAGATCCTGCTCGTTTACTGTAGAATGAAAAACTATTTCACCATGACCTCCATCTCTAGTTTTACCTTGAATATCCAAACCATTCCTTTATTTAATTGTCAAATGAAAACACTGCGGATCTTATTCAAATGGTTTTTTCGCAGTCGCCGCTATGTTTACACCTGAATCTTGCATGCGTCTGAGGGTTTCATCTGCAAGTCCTTTAAAGGTGAAACCATAGTAGCCGATTGTGAGCCATTAATAACAAAGCAGATGGATATGATTTGAAGTAATCGCATAATTCAACACACATAAACCATATCGTTTCCGGGCTTCGAATACCCACCAGAGCCATCGTCTGCGATCACGTGCAAATTTCAGTCACCCCATCGGCGCTCGGGTCGCTCCCCAGCGTTGCCCTATCCTCCGAGAGGGTGGCTATAAAATATATAAAAAACCTGAATTTGCAAGTATCTTTAATGATAAATGTTCGTTATGTATATTGGGAAACGGGAATTGTAATTGTCGTTGAGGGGAAAATATAATTGTCGTTGATCACGATTGTGTGGAAATCAATAATTGAGACCTTTCAGAAGCACTTTTCAACAATCCTGCAAGAACGGTAATCGCATAAGGATGTAATCCAAGCTCAGGTTCATCTATGATGACCATAGAGGGAAGCATAGGTTGTAAAAGCAGGGTTACGATTGCCATCATCCGTAACGTTCCATCCGAAAGCTGATGTGGGCCGAACAGCATATCGGAATTCTTTTCTTTCCAATTCAATATGACATTCTTATCGCGTGGGATTAAAACAAAATCATCAAAAAAAGGAGCACAAAGTCTTATCGTTTCGACAATTCGTTGATAATACTTTTTTTTATGCTCTCTCATTTGATAAAGAAATGGAGCAAGATTGCCCGCATTAGCTTTTAAGAAATAAGAATCGTCAACATATTTTGACTGTTTGATGTGAGCATTAGAAGAAGTATCGTGGAATTGAAATACCTGCCAATCACGCATCATAGTACGAATAACCTTGGCAGTATTTGTGGCTGTCGTTCCAACCTTACCTTCTGATTGGGCAATCATTCCCGATTCCTTATGGCCGGCACCTATGGGAATTGTTGGCCCCTCAGTTGTTTTTCCTTTTTTTGAATATTGTATTTCCTCATCAGCAAAGATGAGTGTATCCCCTGCCGCGTGGATAAGACGCATGTGATAGCGATAGTAACCGCTGTTTGTCTCAAAGTTTATAGTGGATGACAGTTGAGGTGTGATCTTTGGGCCATAACACAAAACGCTATTTGCCCCCCCCCTGTTCACCAATATGTAATTGCAAGGCTCCAGATTCAAGAAAGTTAAGTAAGCGAAAAAGGCCAATAAGGTTTGATTTTCCTGCGCCGTTAGCTCCTATCAATACATTCAGTGGCCGTAGCTCAAGCTCCATGTGACGAATTGACTTAAAGCCATCTATTGTAAAATTCTTTATTCGATTCATGAGTTACACCTCTAAAAAATCAACAAACATTAGCCACGTGACTATTTTTCAATTGGAGATTAGGATAAAGTTTTGATAATGACAATTCAATTCTATCCCGATTGAATCCATATACCAACGGCTTGTTCACCCGCCGGGAACCCAATACTGACGTGGTTTTTACCACGTTTAACTCGTTATGGTCTATGGGAAAAGGCCGCCCCGGGCTCCCGGTCGAGTGTGTAAC
Source organism: Desulfobacteraceae bacterium (assembly GCA_013791935.1). GTDB lineage: Bacteria > Desulfobacterota > Desulfobacteria > Desulfobacterales > UBA5616 > VMSV01. Next base: position 4,745 of record VMSV01000027.1, read on the forward strand.
AAATTGTTGGCCATCTACTTTTTATAAGCGGGCTTGAGGTCTTTAAACATAGGATAGTGTTTTGTATTGAGGGTCTTTAATTCTGCATTTTCGGATTCGGCGGTTGCAGCCAAAATAGCATCTGCAAGTCCAACGCCATGCGACTTGCCATAATCTCGTCTATAAAGACCCCCAGCTTTTCCGATTGCCGCATCTATTGGGACAACACGGAATAGGGATATAAAGTGCTGTAAAGCATTTTGTTCCGCGTCCCCTTTGACTCCGGCATACAACTCCGCAACCACAATTGATGACAAAATTATACGATCATTATAATTATTAACGAAGACAACTGCTTTGTCGAATCCCCTAAAAAAATCAACAAGAACATCCGTATCTAAAAGAATCGACTTTTCCATTATTCTCCCCGGTCCCATTCAGAACGAATTGAGTCAAAATCAGGTAGATCAGTTCGGTTTTTCCAAATCCCAGCTGACTCACGAAGCACCATTTCCCTATGGCCCTTACCGGCTTGTTCGATTAGCCTGTCGATGGCGTCTCTAATAAGTTCGCTCTGCTTTTTTCCAAATGATTTAGCTATGGTAGCCAACTCGTTACGTTGATTCTCTGTTAAATATATTTGAGTCCTTATCATTTTCGCCCCTCGTTTGATATATACACCACGATTATACATCAAGTTGATAGTATGTCAAGGCCAACGCAAAGCTAAGCCGGAGCAGGCGCTGCGATCGGCTTGAGCGATTTGTTGTGTGTTTTTTATTTTCATTTGCCCGCTGCTTTACCGTGAAAAGCTATTACTTGCCATGATGTGCCGTGTGCTCTAGGGCAACCATTAAACATTGGGAAAGCGACCTCCAGCGGGTGACCAGTTTTCCCAGGGAACGTCTTGAAAGACCACCATGAGATTCTCAGGATCGTGACCAAGGGCTGAGAGCCGCGACGTGATTCCTGATAGAAGTTGTTTCTTGATCTTGACGCTACGCCCTATGCCGAGGAGGATTTCAACCAGTAGGTAGTTTTCGTTTCTGTGACCACGAACATCGGGGAAGGTGGCGTCGTACTGGAAGTTCTCCTCGCTCAGTTCGATCACGCGGTGGAAGCGGTCGTTTGGGCTGACGCCGATGTCAACCAAGGCGTCGTGAATGGCCCCGAGCACATTGCTTTTGAACTCTGCGGACTTTGGCCCTCGCAGGGTCAACGTAACTATGGGCATATGCAGACTCCTTATCGTAATATATTTTCACACAACGAATAGAATTTTATCCATTGTCCCGCATAGACAAACCGGGACAGAATTATTGGCGGAGCTAAATTAATGGGTCAAAGACTTAAAGTGATTCGGAGGCCGGCGGGATGATGGATAAAATCGTGTTGAACTGAGCCGCCGTACGTGAGTGAGAACTTATCAGCGGATATGGGGATTGTAAAGCAGATATTCGGGCTTTGGTAAGTTTTTTACGGGGTATGAGCATGTATTGGGTTTGATTTGTCAGCATCAAGTCAATAAAACCATCTAAAATAGTCGGTTAAAACAAGTTGTTTTGATCCATTCTATGGCCTTGGGGCGCAACTGTCCTGTTGAGTTCCACGGACCCCACGAAACAAGCCACATTTTTAACAGTCTACCCCATCAGGCAAAGGCAAAGGCGGTCGCCAGTTTCACCGGGCGCGACGGTCTATCAGCGATCCGGTGAAAATATTGGTTGGGCATCTAATCAACTTCTCTGGGCTCCATAAGGAGTTGTATGCCCTCAATGATTTCGGAAATTCTACTTTTTGATAGGGTGCCGATCTTTTCGCTTAGATCGTTCTTGTTCACTGTAAATAATTGGGAAATATTCACTACGCTCTTTTTGGAGAGGTTGGCCTCTCCCTTTTTAAGTGTGACATTTCCAGGTGCGCTTGAACGTTTAAGGTTGGATGTAAGTGAGCAAACCACAATCGTATTTATACGACTGCGGTTAAATAAATTATTTTGAATTACGACATGAGGATGCCGATAAGCTGGTTCTGACCCCGATGGTTCTGAGAGGGTTATCCAAAACACGTCACCTTGATTGATTACCATTGATCTTTTACCATTTTATAATGATTTGGACGCATTTTAGTTACTATATCCGAATTGATTCCATCTATATCGTCATACGCATCATTGATCTTATCAAGAAGCTCTATATTTTGACATCGTTTCAGATATTCTTGAACTGCAATCGAAAATAAACGACTTCGAGAAATATTTAGGTTTTTGGCCATAACATTAACCTTTTCAAAAAGCTGCTTTTCTAATGATATAGCTGTTTTAACATTTGCCATGATTTATTACCTCCCTTAATAGGCAAAGTATAACCAATGGTATTCCCGATGTCAATAAGACATGTCGGCCGCTTACCCAGTGTTGATATATGTAAAATTTACCATATATGTTCATATTAAAAGGGCAAACATGAAAAGCCTTCAATAAAAATAGAAAATTGAAATAGATTCGGATTGGTTTCGTTTTCAAGAACCTATAAAGAACAGTTGCCCTCGGGGCCAGGGAAAAAAACCCCTTTTAAGCTCCTTTTTCTATATTTTCTTTCGCAAGGGCTTAAACAGATATTCCAATCCATTGACTTTAATCTCGTAAACCATGGCCAGCATGTCCCCCAGTTCTCCCTTGGGAAAACCTTTGTGGGAGAGCCAGATCACATAGGGCTCGGGGAGGTCGACCAAAAAGCGGTTTTTGTATTTGCCAAAGGGCATTCGGGTGTTGGCCAGTTTGATAAGAATTTCAGGATCGGGGTTCATTAATCCTCCAAAGTTTCCAAGGTCGGATAAAAGCACAGGGTTTTACCATCGGTTATGATCTGAATTGCGCCGTTCAAGCCGGTTTGGAAGATTTGGCACCCCCTTTTCCGGTAACGCGCAAGCACCGTAGGATGGGGAAATCCAAACCGGTTGTTGTATCCTGCGGCCATGATCACGGTTTCCGGGTTTACTCGATCCACGAATCCTTCACTGCTGGAAGTTTTGCTGCCGTGATGGGGGGCCATTAACACACGGCTTTCCAGGCCGCTCTCCATCTCCCTTACCAGAATGGATTCGGTTTTCCGGCTGATATCTCCGGGAAACAGGAAGGAGGCTTTGCCGTAGTCGATTTTCACCACCACGGTATTGTCATTGGAATTGGAAGACCCGGCCGGTCCCGTTGGACTTGAAAAAGTTACCCGGGGAAAGAGAATTCTCAGGGACGCCCCATGGATTATCTGTTCCCTGGGAATGGACTCAAAAGCAGGGGTTGGAATCCCTTTTCTTTTGGCTGTCTCCATCAGGGCTTTGTATCCCAGGGTATTGGCTTTTTCGCCGTTGGTCCAGAGGTTTTTTACGTTAAAGTGCTCGGCAATATAGATCAGTCCATTCAAATGATCGCTGTTGGGGTGAGACAGGATCAGCGTATCCAGGGTCTTGATTTTGTTTCGCCACAGATAAGAAGCATTGATTCTCTCCCCCACATCAAATTGTTCGTTGTTTGAAAACCCGCCCCCGTCCACCATCAGGGTATAGCCTTTGGGAAATTCCACCAGGGAAGAAAACCCCTGGCCCACGTCCAGCACCGTCACGCGAAGATCCGAAGAAAAATACCGCCGATGCACCCAGTAGGTCACATCCAGCGTCATGACCATGAATGTGATGACCACCAGAATCCTCGCTGCTTGATATTTTTCCACCTGAAACACGCCGAAAATCAGGATATAAAAACAGGCGATTTCCAGAAGACTCGGGGTGATGGTTTTCACGGCGGAAAATTCAAAGGAGGCCAGATAAGATACGATTCCAAGGGAAACATCCAGCAGTCTTCCGCAGAGCCAAAACCCGGCGTATGCTGCCTCATGGCTGAAAAAACCGGCTGCCGTGGAAATCAACCCCAAGGGAACCGC
>VMSV01000150.1 GCA_013791935.1 Desulfobacteraceae bacterium
GGTATCCGTACTGATTTTCCCCCGCATCTGGGAATTCGGAGTGTTATCCACATAAAAGTGGTGAGTATAATTCAGATCCGCCAGATTGACCAGGTTTCCAAACACAAAGCTGGGTATATAAGCAAAAATCTCCCTGCCGGTGGTTTTGTCAAAAGCATGGAGCATGCCGTCGTTGGCACCGGAATAAACAGCGCTCCCTTTTAAAAACGGTGCGGAATGCACGATATCCCCGAGTTTACGGGTTCGGGGTCTGAATCCGAGAATTTCACTTCCCCGAAGATATTCCACCAGGTTATTGGCGTTGGCGGGATTCAAAGCCCACCCACTGTCCAAAGCCGTTTTCTGGGCATCGCTGAGATAAGCATACCGGAAAGGCACGGCTGATCCATTTTCATCAAATGCCGTGTTAAAGGTGATAATTTTTCTACCCGTATTCCAATCCAGGGCCTGAAGTCCGTTAGGATCTCCTGTTTTTCCAGAAGCTTTCCATTTAATATCACTTTCGGTTCTCAGAATTTCCCCTGAATTCGGATCCATGGGATAGGCCAAAATATCTCCGGTCCAGGTATCAGAATTGAAGAGGGCCTGGTAAAGGGTTGTATCGCTGCCTAGTTCTTCTCCGTTCACTGAAACGGATGCGCCGGAGGCAATTCTGGATGCGATATCTTCGAAAAGGGCTTTTAAAGAATCTGCCAGTTCAACCGGATCGGATGCACTGAAAAACTTGCCTCTTCCATTCACTGCGGCATGCCAGAGGTCATCAATTTTATAAGAATCATCATTGGCAGGATTCGGCCAGACCGGGAGGGTCGTGTTTTCATCCAGAAAACACGGGTCATCCTCTTTGCCGCTTCCGTCACTATCCTGGGGAGTCAGGCTACCGAATACACCGAATGAAACCGAATAGGTCACCAGATGTTGCTTTTCATTCCGGTCACATGAACTGGTGGGAACCATATCAGGCAGAGAACTGGAAAGATCCGTGTCATAATACTTCATGGCGATATCCGCCAGGGTGTTGGAATAGGTATCTCCATAGGGTGCCGCCATTCCGGAATCCATGTTGCCCACAGAAGTAAAGGTATCGTTGTAGAAACCATCGGTCATTAGAATGGTAAAGGATTGCTGGCAACTTCCTCCATTGGTTTCACTATCAAAGGGGGAAGTCCCCAGATTCCCGGTGGAACCATCATCGGCATGGAAATATTTCCCCACATTTTCAAAAGCAATTCTCAAAGGAGTACTGTTTGCGGAATTCACGTTGTACAATGTGTTCAGAAGCGCCGTGGTCTCATCCGCATTCACCGATGACCCTGATAAGTCCTCAAAATAGATGGCATCGGCCACGGTGCTTCCAGTGCTGGTGCTTTGCCGTTCCACGGATACAGAACCGCTTGACCCGATATTAAAGTTATAAGTGCCGAGTTCCACCCATTGGCCACAGGGATTCCCGGTTTCCTGTTTCTGGCTTTTTTCAAAAATATGTGTTCCCGTGCTATGAACAACCGTGTATTTGGCTTTGGTATCCCAATTGGCGTTGCATCGCCACCAGGCATAAACCTTATGGGCTCCGGCCACTTTAATATTGGGTGTCCAAGTGGCTTTTCTTCCGACCGTGGTTGTATAAACCTCTCTGCTATTATAAGAACCAACAGCGGTGGAATTGCTCCAAGTACCGTTGGTTGTGAAAGTACTGTCCTTGTCATCCACGATAAGACTTGCCCCGGTATCCAGCTTGATGGGCAGAACCGTCTGTCTTCCCGTTGAGCTGTTAATGGTATAAAAACCCACCCTCACCCCGGACATTTCATTGATCACATTGGACACGCCTGCCTTTGCGGAAAGTTCCCTTCGTCGATAGAAGGAATACCAGTTGGCGAAATTCTGTAGATCCTCTTCGGCCGTGACATATCTTACAAACTGCCCTTGTTCATTTCTCACCACGGGTCTGATGCTCGCGGGTGGATCATTCACAGGGGTCAACTGATCATTGATGACATCATTGGTTAAGGTCACTCGGTAATAGGTTCGCCCTGAGCTATCCAGATTCACCAGGTAAACATCCTCTGTGGTGTCCCGTACGCCGTTATTATTCACGTCATCCAGAACAAAATAGTGGGAGTTTTTAATATTCACACTGCCGAAGCTATACCCGGGGGGTACAAAAGCCACGGCATCCGCACTGGTGGGATAATCGCTGTTGGTGGAACCGCGTTGCAATTTAATATGCTGGGGATTGACCCCGCCACTGCTTACAAATTTGATGGCATCTGCCATGGTTCTCGTATTGGCTGTGCTTCCGCTATGACGCGTCACCGATACCGATCCGCTGGTTCCTCCGATAAACGCATAGGTTCCCAGTTCAACCCACTCCCCGTAAGTGCTTGATTGGTCAATAAGTAAATCCGTTTCACCACCGGAGTAATTTATGGTGTACTTTGCATTCTTATCCCTAGGGGTAGAGCTGTTCCACCAGGCATAGACAGTATAATTCCCTCCCACCGGAATATCCGGGGTCCAGGTGGCTTGTGCATCCTTTTTGGTGGTTCGACGTGAATTGGTTCCGTATGAACCGGCGGAAGTATCATTAGTCCATTGTCCGGATGCTGTGTAATTCGGACTGCCGTCTGAATTGTCTACGATCAATTCATTAACGGGCCAGACGGCGTTCTGGGCATTGAAATAATGTCTGCCCAGGTAATGCCAGGTGCCTGCGTCTGAATCCATCTGATTGATCGTGTAATCGGTTGTGCCTGAAGCATGGGACACTGTATATTTTGCGCTGGTGTCCCGATTTGATCCGGCATTCCTGGCCCAGAATACCCAAACATAATATTCACCCGATGTATTTAGTCTCGGTGTCCAGAATGCTTCACTGATGTCACCCGTAGCACTGCAATATAAAGAGCTATCGTCCCACTCAGGGGAGTGGCTGGATTCTGGCCATTTGCCGGTAAAATAAAAGTTCCCTCCTGCTGCATAGGGGTTTCCTGTATTGGTCAGATTATCCACAAAGATCACAGAGCCGGAAGTATCATTGAGTGCCATGTAGGTATCACTCAAATTGATCGTCCAGGTATCATAGTGGGGATTGGACCGGGGGGTGGTGGTGCTGGCATTCGCCTTTCCGGGCCAGGGGTGGTAGTTCACAAAGGGATTGTAAAAAAGTTTGTTATGCCCGGACCATTGGGATTTCCATTTTTTCCGGTTGGCACCGGTAAGAATGGTACCGTTGCTGTCACTGCTGGAATAAGTATTATCCCCCGGATTATCAAAGAGATACTCCGTATTGCCTTCAAATTTCCCTTCCGTATCCCGGGTCATGAATTCCCAATCCATACTACCTGAATCATCCAGGACGAACATGATGTTGGGCGGAGCGGATTGAACCAGAGTTTCCATGGGGCTATCACTTAGATCTATGGCGTAGGCCAATCCCGAACAAGATAGAAAGGCAAAAAGACCTATCCATAACGACCGTTGCATCATGCCTGAAAAATGATCCGTTAATTTTTTATTCCTTCGGTTATTTTTCATTTTCTTCCCCTGTTCAAAATTTTCTTATATAACCCACTTCAATGAAAGCGCTTTCATTTTCGCTGATACAACGACCATAAACCCTGAACTTGTGCTTTTGACTGGTATCGGTCGTTCCCAAGGATGAACCTTTGGTGACACCCTCATCTATGGCTCCAAAAAAGGAATCATCAAAAGGCCCGTTTTCCGCATTATCGTCACTGCCCAGGCCGTCATAATCCCACTGGCTGACATCCAGAAAATCGACATCGTTTTTTTCGTTAATCCAGTCTTCGGATCTGTCCACCAACACTTCAGGTTCTGCGTTTTCAACTTCCTGGGCACCCCTCATGGCCGCACCTTCCGCCTTATAAAAATTTTCCCTGGCCGTTCGTTCGGCGGATGCAATCTGGACTTCCAGGGTGGAAGTGTTGGAGGACTGAATGCCAATCAGGGAGACTACCACCAAAATCATTACTGCGATCAAGATGGCCATTGACCCTTTTTCATTACCAATCATGAAATGGCCGGCAAGATTTTTTTTTATCAACGATTTCTTTTTTTTCATAAATTTCATTTTTATTACCTGAGCCGAGGTTTAATGGATTCCAATGTCAAGCTTTTGTTGGCTCCAAATGAGCCGAAATTAAGCCAATTGACATTCACCGTAATCCTCTTCATATTTGCTGTTTGAAGATAAGCGCCATTCAAAATTTCCAAATCGTCAATGCTCGTATTGATGGCATAGCCGGCACGCACTGCCGGATGGTTGGGGCAGCATGTCGAATTGATCACATAATCGACTTCATCCGTTCTATCCTGAAGATAGGCACTCTGATAATTCAAAGCCATTCGATATTCCATCTCATCGGATGCGTACGTGGAAGCTTCGGTAATGCCCCTGGCATTGCTGTTCATCCTCACGGAGGAAGTCTGTAAAACACTTACAGCCAATATCCCGATGGCCAGGACTGACACTGCGAGAACCACTTCGATTAAGGAAAAGCCTTTGTCATTATTTTTAATGTTCCTAATCCTCATAAGTATTTTTTCCCGGAGATTTTCCATGAACCTTAAACTCCCAGGTTTCTGCATTTTACAATAGTGCTCAGCAGCCGTCTTCGAATCCGATCATCAGGCGTGATGATATTTCTGCCCACGATATACTGATTGCCGTCATGATAACTCACATCGGCTCTCTCGGCTTGGCCAAGAACCCATATCCTGACGGCCCGAATATTGGCCATGGCCACAGGAGAGGCCAGCGCATTTCCATCAATAATGTTATCGTTGCCTGTATCATCGGCAAGACTCATTTCACCGTCATCATTCGTATCCAGCCTCAGGTCCAGTTCATCATCGTTATTCGTATCCACCGCCCAGATGATATGGCCGTTGGGACTGACATCGAGTTCCCCGTCTCCATTGTCGTCAAATGCATAGGCCAGATAGAATCCGTCCACGCTTCCGGAATCATATATATTTTCAGCCAATATGTACTTTTCATCATTCAGGTCAGTACCCGCAACATCTTCGTTAAATTTAACAACTCTCCTTAATTGCGACCCCACCAGAGCATAAGCTACGGAACCGTATCCGCCGTCGCCATCGTCATAGGTAAATCTGAGCATGTTGTTTTTGATGTTATCCACTCCGTAGCCTATTGAATCCGGATCAAAACCCGCCATGCGCAACTCTTTTTCCATAACGTACAAGGAAGCTCTCATATTCTGCTGAATTTTCGCAGATTGTTCCTGGGCTCTATAGATTGTGTTCTGGGAGTTGAAATTCGACCAAATTGCGGTGGTAACCAAAGCAAAAATGGTCATGGCCACCAGAAGTTCCACCAGGCTGAACCCTTTGTTCGACAACCCCTTGGAAACGCTTTTCTTTTGCACTGTCATTGGTTTTACCTTCATCATAACTCTTCCAGTTTTATAGCCCCTGAAACAAATACCGTTGTACGATAAGACTTACCGCCGCCCGTCACTTTGACCTCCGTTTTTTCATTGGATCTGGTTATTCCATTGGACCGAAAGGTTATCCTTTCCGGAGGATCATCAAATTGAAGATGATCATTGTATTTGGAAAGATCAGCGATTTTAAGAGTTTTGGAGTTCAGACTCAACGTGTATTGCCCTGTATTGGGCTCATTAAAGTCCAGATAGCAGTCCTGCCCGGCTTTGATGGCGTAGATTCTTGCGTATTGGATATTGTCATGTAATTCCCGGGAGGCACTCCTGAGTTGCTTCTCCGGAATCCAGCTGAGAATTCCGGGCAAGCTGACAGCCATCATGACACTGACGATACTCAGAGACGTCATGAGCTCAACCAAGGTAAATCCTTTTTTTGAAAAATATTTCAATATATGCTCCTTTTGAATCTTTCAACAGGGTCAAAGACAAGTCAGCAAAATCAGTGCCAAAGGGCTTTTCCGCTCAAACGGTTTGGGCGTTCGAATGCCCCGATATGGATTCAAATATTATTAAAACAGCCTAATATCAACGACATATCATTGCTTTTCCCTTTGTTCCCTGAAGAAACGCCGGTTCAGGCAATCCCCGCTCGTCCTTGCTGAGTCCTTCAAGGAATAAAAAGATATTATAAATTCTTTTTATATTCTTCGTTGGAATGCTGATCTTTCACCGCCTTTATCAGGACTTCATCCAACAACAGATCAAATTTCATGTGAAGCGCATAATCATCCAAATTGTATTCGCCCACGCTAACGATGATTCCACTTCGGTCAATAGATACAGGTTCCTGATCTTTCATCACACCGAATTGGGCATTTAATTTCCTGCCGAGGATCATTCTCGCGGTTTCCTTTTTGGTGATCCTCATGGCAAAGGACATGCCGCCCATGGAGATATCCAGAAGGGAGCCCTTAACCGGACTTCCCAAGGCCTTTCCTTTGTTATCCATGAACTGGAACCTGCCATTTCCCGGCAATGGTATTCGGTCATAAATCCGGCGACTCAGTTTCATGGTCTTGAGCAATTCTTCGGTAGTTCCGGCTTTTAAAAGATAATCCGTCAATTTGCTGCATAGCCCGGGCAGATTATTGCTCCATTGAGCGAAACTTTCTTTGGGCAGTTTCCTGATCTTAACATCGGATTCGGCAATTAATGACACGGATGAAAAAGCCTGAAAGGAAAGAAAGGTGTCATCGCCTGCAAAATCTCCCGGTCCCAGCTTTTTCACCATAATTTCTTTATTTTTCAACCTGCACGACATTTTTAGCTTGCCCTCATCCACAAGATAAAGAAAAGGGCTTGAGCTTTCCTGTTCCAAAACAACCTCATTTGGACCGAAGCGCATCTCACGTGAGGCATAGAACAGTTTGTTTTTCTCGTCCTTGTTAAGCATGTCGTATAACCCGGACCAGAGCTCCAGGTGCTTTTTATCAATGGCATCTGCTTGTAACTGTTCTATGATTTCGCCGCTTTTGATGATTTCATGCAGGGCCATGGAATCAACAGCCATGAGTTTTTCTCTTAACTCCTCTGCTTTTAAGAAATCCCCTGCGTTTGCGTGGGAGAGAATAAGATCGAATAAAATAGGAACTGCGCTGCTGATATTGTTTTCACTCAGGAATTGATTCACAGCTTTTTCTTTTTCATAATTTTCCATTAAAGGGGGTCCCGAAACTTTTATAAATTATTTTACAAAGCATTCCATTAAAGACCCATTACGGGCATTATCCATTTTTCCTTTATATCGGCAATTATTAATAAAAAGTTAATGATGATGAAAATAAGGACAAGTTGCTTGGAAAAATAGGCAGGATTTATCGATTCCTAATTTGAGCGATTGACTTTGATTCGGCCCGATATGCTGACACGGATATGGATCATGCCTGAGGGATTTTGAAGAGTTATGGTCCGCATACGGCCCATGGCTCCCCGGGAATTGAATATATTCCGGGTATCGGCCGTGATATTATATACACCCTGGAATTTATCGGTAAGGTTTTTGATGAGGTTGGTTTCCCCCGGGTCCGCACTGTTATTGCCGTTATTATCCACCAGAATTTGGTAACCAGTGGCGTTAATAAAAGAAACTGAAACGTTGCAGTTCTGCTTGATGGCCTCCATCCTTGCACCCGTAAGATCGCCGGAGACCTGCAGGGCTGCGCCCCTTAACATGGACTTGGATCTGTATGACATCATTTTGGGGATACCCAAGCCAAGAAGAACAGACATCACCGCGAGAACCATAACTGCTTCAGTCAAGGTGAAGCCTGTTCTGTTTCCAAGGCAAGGAATTGAACTCACCGATGAACTTCCGGAAATCAATTCAGCACCTTTTTCCATGATACGATAGATAGATCATTGGACAAGTATTTATCTTTCAAGGCCGTATCAAAATACAGGATTGAATGATCGTAACAGACAATGGATTTTCCCATAAATGCGCCATGCAGGGGTTTGCTGCTTTGAAGAAAAATTATGGAATGGGGGGCATAAACCAATCCGTTTATTTCGGTCGCATCCTTGAACTCCAGCATGGCATCTGAATCCGTTATCAGAACAAAATCTGTGGGCCGTCCGAACTTATTCAGTGTGGAACTGTTATAAAGTCCCAAGAAGACCTGGTGAGTCGATATGGGATTTAAGGGGTCTTCCGTCATTTTAATAGTTATATCCTCTACTGAACCTGTAGAAAGAATCTGTATTCCTGAAGCATCCTTTGCCGTAAAGCTTCCCCGGAGATACAGGACGACAGGCCCGCTTGTCGCATCCATCATGATGGTATCGGAAAGGGACAGATCGATTTTTTCCAGATAATAAATGCTGCCACCTGATTTACCCGGGAGATTGACAATGCAACCTGGATGGACGATTTCCCTGCCGGGAATAGAAGGAGTGATGTCCGCATTATCGTTGGTCAGGGCCGCTGAATCGAATTCCGCCTGGAAATCTCCTGAATTGATGTTCATAGGATCAGGCTCCAACCGTCCGGAATAATAACCTTTCTTGCCCGCTACCACAGGGGCTCCGAAAGGGTGATACGAAGCATCGGCAATGCGGTTGTTTCCGAGAACCACATTCCCGTCAACAAAGGTTCCCGCATTCAGGACAATGGAACCGTTGGATGCCAAATCACACTGCCCTGTTGAATCGGATGGGGTGGGGTCCGGGATCACTCTGCTGTCATAACTGTAATATTGAACATGGGTTTTGGAGTCGACGTTTAAATCCCCGAAAACGCCACCGGGAACCACCGGCAATCGCCGGAGGCCCACCTTGATTTCTGAAGAGGCCTTTTTTTGAGCTTTTCCCGTGGATGAAAAACTGTATAGATTATTCCCTTCCACGGTTAATGGGGAAAGTGAGAATAAAAACCCTGATGGAGCAGATGCCCCGGGGATATCCAAGGTTCCGGATGCCGGCAAGGAAGCCCCGGATTTTAGTGCGATTTCCAGTTTTGTAATACCGTACTGAACCCCTGCTTCCGCATGGTTGAAAGCCTGTTCCGAATATTTATAGTTTGCGCTGATCAGGGAATCTTGGGTGGAAATTACATAGGCCGTTGCAGCCAGAACGGATAAAAGAGCTATAAACATCAGGCCAATGATAAGAACAATACCTTTTTCATTCTGATCAAAAAAATTGCCCATGATAACCTAATTCCTGATTTTTACTTTTGACTCCAGCTTGAAGGTTTTTTGCTGATTGCTAATCCCGGTTCTCGCAGCTTGGGTTTCAATAAGGATTTCCACATTCCGGATATCTCCCGGAAGGTTTGCCGTTGCTCCGTCTGCTTTCAGGTAATTAAAGCGGAAAGTTTTGATGTTTTCCGCAAAGGGTTGGAAATATCCTTTTCCGGTTTTTCTTTTCAACTGGTTGCCGATTTTTTTATATACGATGCGCTCATTTTCATCATAGTTCCAGGTGTTGGGATTGCTTCCCTGCGCATTGGTTACGATTTTCCCGTCTCCATCAAGATCCGCCCGGATTTCAAGTTCTGAATTTGACCCATCATGGACAATGCCGCAGAACGTGGAAAGGGAGTCATCCCGGGATTGAAGGCTACTCGATGGATTTGGATTATATCCTGCCATCATCACTTCCTGGATAATGATATTCATTGCCGCCCGGGCAGTCTGTAAACGTTCAGCCTTATCTTCCTGAGCCCCGAAGGTATTTTTCTGAAGGATGAATGTGCTCACAAGAGCCGCCATGACAACCAATCCCAAAGTCAGAGAGATCATCACCTCAATAAGTGTAAATCCGTTTTGCATGCCTGTGGTCTTGTGATCCATTATGCCATAGCCCATGGTTCCCAACTCATTTCTCATCATTCATTACTCATCACTCATTACTCATTACTCATCACTCATTACTCATCACTCATTACTCATTACTCATTACTCATTACCCTTTTCTCATCACTCATCACCCGCCCTTCGCCTCTTCTCCTTCTACCTCGATAGGATGGTCTTCAGTTCCACGGATTGAGGATAGGGCGCTTTCCAGGATACGTTAACCGTTACGGCTTTTACGCCGGATACCCCTGGAATGGATGACACTGACACCTCCCGTTGGAAAAAAGGATTATCCGGAATCGTGTGAAAGGCTTCGATGGAAAAAGACCCTTCCGAACCCAGGCCATGGTAGGCCATCTGCCTGATTTCCTCCATTTTTTTCTGGGCCATGGTGGTGGCAAGGGCCATTTCACCGCTGTTTTTATTCCTGTTGATGGAATGAATCATGAGGGTAGCCGTTCCTATCAGGCCCACGGAAAGAATGGCCGCAGCAACCACCACCTCAAGCACGGTAAATCCCCTTTTGTTATCCCGGGTTTGGTGTTTTTTGATCATGGTCTTCTCGAAAGATGAATGGGAGACTTTTTGATGGATATTCGAAATAACGTTTTATATTTCCAATATCGTAAAATAAAAGGTTATGCAATACAATAATAGCGTTATTATTGTTTTTATATAATATTTACTGAGTTTTAATTGATTGCTTAGGGATTAGGCTTCATGGATCAGGATTCACGGATATAAGCCACTCCGTTTTGAAGCAGGCGAACGCCCAAAGTGATGGCGCTAAAATCGGGTTTTTGACCCTGTCTTTTCAAGGTTTCTTTTTGAAGGGTCCACTGGGGGTGGTTGGTGATGTTCAGGAAGCCTTCCGGGTGGGGCATCAAACCGAAAATCCTTCCGGTGGGATCACAGATTCCTGCGATATCACAAATGGAGCCGTTCGGGTTTTCAGGAAATTTCCTGTTTGCAAGGGTTCCGTTGGGCAAGGCATACTGCAAGGCAATCTGGTTTGCGCTAATAAGCCTGTTGAGGTTCTCTGCATCACAGTAGAATTTTCCCTCACCATGGCGCACCGGCAACTCTAAAAAATCCATGCCTTGGGTGAATACACAAGGGGAAGGCGGATTGGTTTTTAGAGCCACCCAATCGTTTCGAAAATTGCCGCAGTCATTGTTCGATAGAGCAACGGAACGTTTTGAATAATCACCGTCAAACCCTGGCAATAGTCCTATATTCACAAGGGTTTGAAACCCATTGCAGATCCCGAGAACAAGATTTCCCTTTTGAACGAATTCAAGGATATCCTCTCCCAGATGGGTTTTCATTCGAACCGCCTGGAGCACGCCGGCCCCGTGGTCGTCCCCCCAGCTGAATCCTCCACCGAAAACGAGAATCTGGAAATCTTTGAGAAAGACCTCATGATGGATCAGAGCATTGATGTGTACCCGCCGGGACTTGGCCCCGGCTTTTTCAAACGCAAAGGCGGTTTCATGATCACAATTCAATCCATATCCGGTAAGCACCAATACGTTGACGTCGGTCATATCAAATCTCCAAACGGTTTTTTCCAGGCGGTCTTCAGTTCCTCAAGGGTGAGGTCCATACATTTTATACTATTGATATCATGGATGATTAAATGCTTTTCCTTCAAAACGGTTCCGATGCAGGCGCAATCCGAATCCTTGAACAGATGGGTGAATCGCTCCTCGTTTTCGGGTGAAATCGTCACCAGAAAACGCCCCGGAGATTCGGATAAAAGGATAACGTCATTCCGAAGAGGCTTATCTGCTGGCACTTTGGAAAGGTTGATCCGCATGCCCAGATCACCGGCCATGGCCTTCATGGCAAGATGCACAAGGAGCCCTCCCCTGTAGATGCCGTGAACCGAGGCCGGAAGATCCTGTTTCAGGGCATGGGTCATTTTCTGATACATGGTCTTATGGATTTCCGGACGAACCTCGGGAACATTCAATCCCACATAGTCAAAAAGTTCGTAATAAGCCGAGCCCCCCAATTCGTTCAAGGTTTTACCGATGATATAGACCTTGTCTCCGGCCACTTTACAATCCAGGGTTGTGCAATGCGATATATCGTCAATCACCCCAAGGGTTGAAAACTGCATGGTTTCCATGGCCGAAACCTTATGGGCTTCCCCGTACTTTCCCGTCAGAAATCCATCCACATACATGCTGTCTTTGCCGGATAGAAGAGGAATGCCATAGGCAAGACACAGGTCCTTTAAAGCCCGGGAGGCCCTCACCAGTTGGGCAGCCTTGTGCATACCATCGGGATTTTCCTCGGGATCAAACTGAATGCTGGGCCAGCAGAAATTATCCACCCCGCCTATATGGTCAAAATCCCCTCCTACGGATAAAAGCCTTCTCACGGCTTCATCTATGGTACAAGAGACCATATGATAGGCATCAATGGCTGAGTATTGGGGGATTAAGGCCTGGGCAAAGGCCAAACCTTTGTGACTGTTCAGAACCGGACGAATCACCGATGCATCGCTCGGGATATCCCTGTTTACGCCCATCAGAGGTTTGATGACAGTTGCTCCCTGAACTTCATGGTCGTACTGCCGGGTGATCCATTCCTTGGAAGCGATATTGGGACTGGCAAGCAGGTCCAGGAGTAACTTTCCATAATCCCCCGGTTCCCGGATCACCGGCTCGAAAAGTCCTCTTTTTTGGGGAGGCTGCCACCGAGCCTCGAATTCCCATTGGGGAAATCCGGAGGTCAGAAGGTCCAGGTCAATATACGCGCAGGTTATGCCGTTGTATGTGATGTGCAGTTTGCCGGTGTCCGTATATTTTCCGATCACGGTGCTTTCCACCGCATGCATGGCGGAAAGGGCCATGAAGCGTTCGAGATTTTCCGGCTTGATCGCAAGGGTCATTCGTTCCTGGGATTCGGAAATCCAGATTTCCCATTGATCCAGGCCGTCATATTTTAAAGGCACCTTTTCCAAATGGACTTCGCAGCCATTGGAAAACCTTGCGGTTTCCCCAATGGAGGAGGACAGTCCCCCGCCGCCGTTGTCCGTAATAAATTCAATCAAACCCCCATCCCTGGCTTCCATGAGAAAATCATGCATTTTTTTCTGGGTGTAGGGGTCGCCGATCTGAACGTGTCCGGCAGGGGTGTGCTCCGAATAGACTTCCGAAGAAGCGGTGACGCCATGGATTCCATCCTTTCCCACCCGGCCTCCGCACATGATGATCAGGTCCCCGGGATGGGTGGTTTTGTTCTCGCTGGGCTCACCGCTCACCCTGGAAGGCATTATGCCCACGGCGGTGACAAAGACCAGACATTTTCCCATATACCCGGGATGGAAGGTGACTTGACCGAAGGTGGTGGGAATTCCGCTTTTGTTGCCCCCGTCCCGAACCCCTTCGATGATGCCGTCCAACAGCCTTCTGGGGGCAAGCCTGGGTTTTAGGTCCCCCGAATAATCCCGGTGTCCCACACAAAATCCATACCCCCCCATGACGAGTTTCGCCCCTTTGCCCGTTCCCATGGGATCCCTGTAAACCCCCACGATCCCGGTGATGGCCCCGCCATAGGCTTCCATGTTGGACGGTGAATTATGGGTTTCACCGGTAATGACATAGTTGTTTTCTTCATCAAAGGCCCCGATGCCCGCATTGTCCCACAGCACGGAAACCACCCAGGGTTTCTTTTCCGCAAGTTCCAGGGTGGGGTTTTGAATACAGGTTTTAAACAAGCTGTTGATCACCGCCTCTTCACCGGTTTCCTCATCCACATAGCGGAAAAGCCCGCCAAAGGTGTTGTGATTGCAATGGTCGCTTCTACCTTGGGAGATATACTCCAGTTCAACATCCGTGGGGTCGGCCAATCCGACACTTTTCCGCTGCCCAAGAACTTCCGGATTTAAAAAATAATTCCGGATCACCGGCACATCGTTGGAATTTAAAGCAAGGTTTCGCTCCCGGCTTATTCGGATCAGCTCCGCATCACTATGGATGGGAATGGTTGCCACGGTTGGGGTATGGTTCAAGATCACCTTGGGAAGAATGATCCCCACCCCGCTTTCAGGACTCCATTCTTTAGAGGAAGCCACCTTCCATTGCTGAATGATGTCATTGGCCAGAATTTCGGATGCGATTTTTCGAGCCTGTTCAATAGTCAGATCTATTCCGGTCAAACAAAAGCGCTTGGACGTGTAAACCGCTTCCCCGGGCTTTAGTGATATCCCCAGAACATCTTCAATGGCCTCGACGGCGGTGGCGCCTGGATTGTCCTTGACACCTGGCCGGAAGCCCACCCAGACGGTGTGGTCAAAAGGGACCGCCAGGGGGCTGAAGGAGGACAACTGGGTTACCGGATTGGTAAAAATCTCTGATTGAACCCTTGCTTTCTGTTCGTCCGTCAGGGCGATGTCAAGGGTGATCACCTGGATGGTCCGAACCTTTTCCAGGTGAATACCGAAATAATTGCCTGCTTTTTTACGAACCGCCTCGCCTTCGGCATCAAACAGTTCCGGTTTTAATGCAATTTCAAGTTGAAAAGCCATAGTTTCCCAATATGATAGAGTTTTTTACCGTAAAATAACGGGATGTGAGTTAAAATATCAGTCTTGTAATGTCATTGTAAAAAACAAAAACAACCAGGGCCATCAAAACGAATATGCCAACCTGCTGGGCGGTTTCACGGACTTTCAGATTTACGGGCTTTCCGGTGAAGGCCTCAATGATGAAAAAAAAGAGATGACCGCCATCCAATACCGGAATGGGCAGAAAATTCAAAATGGCAAGGTTGATGCTGATAAAGGCGATAAAGTAGATCAGGTTCAGGGGGCCCTGTTTGGCCTGATCCCCGGCCATCTGTGCGATCATGATGGGCCCACCCAGGTTTTTGGCGGAAACCTCTCCTTTGATCATCTGCACGATCCCCACGAACATCAGCCGTGTGATTTGCCAGGTCTGAACAAAGCTCTGGGAAAGGGCCTGTATAGGATTCAGCTTCAGGTATTGCACATGCGCAGGTGAACTGGCCACCCCGATGAGAAAGGTGTCCACGGTTTCACCAAACATGGTTTTTTCTTCCTTCCCGGGAGTAATCTTCACATCAAAAGTAACTTCAGCTCTTTTCACTGTGAATGTGATGGGCTTCCCCTGGCTTTCTGTAATCGCTATGGCCATTTGGTCAAAGGTGTCCATGGTCCTGTTTTGAATGGCCAGAATCCGATCGCCTTTTTGCAATCCCGCTGCCTGGGCAGGTGATTTTTCCATCACGGAGCCGATCACCGGCTCAATCCTCGTCATTCCGTAGATCTGGAAAAAACAGAAATAGATGGCCACGGCAAGCAAAATATTGAAGGCCGGGCCTGCGGCAACGATGAGAAACCGTTTCCAGACGCTTTTATGGGTAAAGGAAAGGGGGATGTCTTTGGGGTCAATGTCGGCGCCCGGTTCCTCGCCGATCATTTTCACATAGCCTCCCAGAGGAATGGCTGAAATCCGGTAGTCTGTAATTCCGATGGTTTTGCCTACAATGCGCGGTCCGAATCCCAGGGAAAATTTTTCAACCCCCACACCGCACAACCTGGCCAACAGGAAATGCCCCAGTTCATGAAAAAAAACCAGAACTCCCAGAACAATGATGAATGAAATAAAATAGCTCATGACGCCTTAAATAGTCCAATTCTCCCTTAAAGGTCAAGATGAATGCGGCACAGAATTCATTTATAAGTGCCAATTATCATCTTTTTCCATTGATGATTCTTTCGGCTTCCTCCCTGGCCCAGGCGTCGGCGGCCAGGATATTCTCCAGGCCAGGATGCTCTATATTTGTATGGTTTTGCATTATTTTATCAATAAGTTGTGGTATTTTATCAAAGGATATCTTTAAGTCCAGAAATCCCTGCACAGCAATTTCATTGGCTGCATTCATCACAGCCGGCAGGGTTCCGCCCGTGCGACAGGCACTAAGTGCAAGTTCCAGGCAGGGAAACCGATCCAAATCCGGTTTTTCAAAGGTGAGTGAGGCGATTTGGGTAAAATCCGGAAAAGGTTGTTCAATGGGCATTCTCTCCGGGAAGGACAGGGCATAGGCGATGGCCCCTTTCATGTCCGGAATTCCCATCTGGGCCATAACAGACCCGTCTTTGAAACCTACCATGGAATGCACGATGCTCTGGGGATGAATCACCACTTCAATCCTGTCCACCGGAACCTCAAAAAGGGCCGCGGCCTCGATGACTTCAAGCCCTTTGTTCATAAGCGTGGCGGAATCAATGGTGATTTTTCTCCCCATCTGCCAGTTGGGGTGACGCAGGGCATCACCGGGGGTGATTTTTGAAAAATCGCTCTTTTTGGTTTTAAGAAAAGGGCCGCCAGATGCCGTGAGAAATATTTTTTCCACATCCTGCCTGCGACTTCCGGCCATGGACTGGAAGATGGCGCTGTGTTCACTATCCACCGGCAGAATTTTCACCCGGTGGGCCGCCGCCTCTTCCATGACGATTTCTCCGGCCATCACCAGAGTCTCTTTATTGGCCAGGGCAATGTCCTTGCCTGCAGATATTGCCGCAAGGGTGGGTGAAAGCCCGGCAGCACCAACCATGGCGGCCACGACCATATCCACGGACGAAAGGCTTGCCGCGGTTTCAAACCCCTTGGTGCCAAAAAGAATTTCAACCCCTTTGACTTTTTTTTGGAGTTGGTCCGCATGAATTTCATCGATCACCGCCACGACTTCGGGCTTGAACCTGTTCACCTGCTCGGCCAGCAAATCAATGCTGGTGGCGGCGGTCAGGGCTTTGACACGAAAAGCTTGAGGAAACATTTGAACGATTTTGAGGGTGTTCCGACCAATGGAACCGGTTGAACCGAGGATGGCAAGATTTTTCATTCCTGTTTCTCTTTTTGAGCTAAAACCCGAAAATGAATTCTTTATAAAAATAGGCCACGGGGGCTGCAAACAGCAAGGCATCGATCCGGTCCAGCAATCCGCCGTGTCCGGGCAGAATTTTCCCGGAATCTTTAATATTTGCAGCGCGCTTAAACAGGGACTCAAAGAGATCCCCCACCTGTCCCATGGCACCTGCCGTGATGAAAAACAATATGGCCGAAGGCCAGGGAAGCCTGGGCATGTCAAGACCCCATGGCAAATCAGGAAGATAAAGATTGATGAGGCTTCCCACCAGAATATTGGCCAAAATACCTCCTGCTGCTCCCTCTATGGTTTTTTTGGGGCTTACCGCAGGCATCAATTTGTGCTTTCCCATATAGGTGCCCACATAATAGGCCCCCACGTCTCCGGCAAAGATGATAAATAACAAATAGAATACCCATATGGTTCCAAACTCTCCAAGCCGCAGAAAAACTAAAAATGCCAGCATCAAGGGAATATAAACCATGCCCTGAACCTGCTTTGCCATCACCTCCGTCGACCCCAAGGGTTGGCCTGCCTTAAAAACACAGATCATGGCGGAAGAAAGATAATTAATCGCAAACACCAGAAACATGATATCACTCGTCTTCCGGCTCGCAGCGAGAATCATAAGACATCCGCACAGAATCCCCAAAAAAGAAATCAGGCTGGTTTTCAGGGTTTCCGGAAAGACAATGCTGAAGTATTCATAAAGTGAAACAGCGCATACAAAGCAAATCAGCAAAACAAACGGCATTCCCCCCTCGGCGATGAGAAAAAGAACAAGGGGAAAAGCGACGATACTGGTCAGCCAGCGTTTAAGATGCATGTTTTTCACCGAAAGGACTGAGGTTTGCGGGAATGGGTTTTAATCATTTGAAAGACCATGGCTTCTTACTCGGAAGGAATTTTACCGAATCGACGTTGACGAAGCTGGTAGTCTTTGATGATCGCATGGAATTCGGCTTTGTCCAGATCAGGCCACAGGGTGTGTGTAAAGTAAATTTCCGAGTATGCGATCTGCCATAACAGAAAATTGCTGATGCGCATTTCACCGCTGGTTCTGATAACCAGATCGGGATCAGGCATTCCATGGGTATAAAGATATTTGGACAGGAGTTCCGGAGTGATTTCCCCAAGCTCAATTTTGTGACGGACCGCATCTTCTGCAATTTTCGCCGCAGCCATGGCGATTTCGGATCTTCCCCCATAGCTTAAGGCCAGGGTTAAAACCATCCCGCTGTTTTTGGCAGTGAGCTCCAAGGCATAATCAAGCACTTGGGTTACGTCCTTGGGAAGTCTGTGGGTCTGTCCTATGGCGTTTAACCGAATGTTATTTTCCAGAAGCTCATTCTGCTCTTCCACAAGGAATCGTTTCAAAAGCTTCATCAGGGCCATCACTTCAGTTTTGGGCCTTTCCCAGTTTTCCGTGGAAAAAGCATACAACGTCAGAAAAGAGATGCCCATCTCACGGGCCGATCTTACCACGGTCCGGACGGTTTCAGCCCCCCGGTTATGTCCGTTGATGCGATTGAGTTTCCTTTTCTTGGCCCAACGGCCGTTCCCGTCCATGATAATGCCCACATGCGTGGGAATTTTATCAGGATCCAATCCATCCGAGATTTTGGATTCATTCTTAAAGTTCAAGGATTTCTTTCTCTTTTTCTTTATACAGGTCATCGACTTTCTTGATATGCTCGTCGGTTATTTTCTGAATCTGTTCCTGAGCTTTGAATGCCTGGTCTTCGGCGATATCCCCGTCTTTTTTCAATCCTTTGATCACTTCATTGGAATCCCTGCGAATATTGCGTATGCCCACCCGGTATTCCTCGCAGATTTTATTGATGACTTTCACCAATTCTTTTCGTCTCTGCTCCGTCAGCACTGGAATGGAAATTCTGATGATTTTGCCGTCATTGGACGGATTAAGGCCAAGGTCCGACTTCAGGATAGCCTTTTCAATTTCCTTTAATATGGACAATTCCCAGGGCTTGATGGTGATAAGCCGGCTTTCCGGAACAGCAAGGGCCGCCACCTGGTTCAGGGGCGTAAGGGTGCCATAGTAATCGACTTTGACATTATCCAGTAAATTAAGAGAGGCTCGGCCGGTTCGTATTTTGCTTAATTCATGTTTGCAGGCGGTAATGGTTTTATCCATACGATCTGCAGTATCTTCATAGGTGGCCTGTATCATGGTGTTATCCTCTTGATTTAGCTAATATTAACTTTCAATCAGAGGGGCCTTGAAAAATGGTTAAGGCCCTGGAGTTAATTATTGATGCGGGTTCCCAGATCGCCGTCACACACTGCTCTTTTAACACTTCCCTTTGTGTTCACGTTAAAAATCATCAGAGGCAGGTTATTGTCCATGGCAAGAGAAATGGCGGTCATGTCCATAACGTTGAGTTTTTTTGACAGAACTTCCATGTAAGTAGCATTTTTAATCAGTTTGGCATCCTTGTTCGTTTTGGGGTCCGAATCGTAAAGGCCGTCTATATGGGTGGCTTTCAGGAGGATTTCTGCATGGATCTCCTGGGCGCGAAGCACAGCTGCAGTATCGGTTGTAAAATAAGGGCTTCCCATTCCTGCAGCAAAGATGACCACTCGGCCTTTCTCAAGATGACGGATGGCCTTTCTTCGAATATAGGGTTCTGCCAGTTCATGGGTGGATATGGCGGTTTGAACCCGGGTGGGAATCCCTTTTTTCTCAAGGGCATCCTGAAGGGCAAGGCTGTTAATCAACGTGGCAAGCATTCCCATATGATCGGCGGCAACCCTGTCCATACCATAGGCTCCTGCGGCAATACCTCTAAAGATATTGCCGCCACCCACAACACTGGCGACCTGAACCCCAAGATCAAAAATGGATCGGATCTCTTCGGCCACATATTTCAGCATATCCGGACTGATTCCGAAACCCAGGTCTCCCATAAGGGCTTCACCACTGAGTTTCAGTACAATCCGCTTGTATCGGGGTAAAGTCAAGATTACTCTCCAATCTGATATCTAACAAACCTTCTGATGGTGATGTTTTCACCGATTTTTGCAATCAGTCCATTCAACAGGTCTTGAATGGAAATTTGCGGATCACGCACATACTGCTGATTCAACAGGCAGCTGTCTTTGAAGAATTTGTTTAATTTGCCTTCTGCAATCTTATCCACCATCTGTTGCGGTTTTCCGGATTCCAGAGCCTGTGCCCTGTATATCTCTTTTTCTTTCTCCACAACCTCCGGGGGAACATCAGCGGATGTGATTCCCACAGGATTTGTGGCGGCGATATGCATGGCCACATTTTTCACGAATTCCTGGAAATCATCACTCTTGGCTACAAAATCGGTTTCGCAATTCACTTCCACCAAAACCCCGATTTTTCCCCCTGTATGAATATATGCGTGAATCAGGCCTTCGGACATGGCCCTTCCGGCCCTTTTCGCCGCAGTGGCAAGCCCTTTTTTTCTTAAATAATCAGAGGCTTTTTCCATATCACCGTCACACTCTTTCAAGGCTACCTTGCAGTCCATCATTCCGGCGCCGGATTTTTCCCTGAGTTGTTTTACCATGGCCGCACTAATTGTTGTCATGCCTACTCTCCTAAATAATATATCCTATTGATTATCTTCTTCAAAATCGTTTAAATTTTCAGTCTCTTCCGTATCATCTTCGTCTTCGGAGACTTTTGAGCGTTTGATCAGTTCAACAATCGGTCCATCTGTTCCATTGGAGATGATTTTTCTCTCCCCAGGTTTCAGGTTTGCAGTATCCAGCGCAGCCACCGGGCTTTCTATTTCAGTTTTATCCATGTCCGCTTGGCGTTTTTCTTCATACCGCTGGCGGCCTTCTATGCAGGCATCTGAAATTCTTGATGAAATCAGTCGGATGGATCTTATGGCATCATCGTTTCCGGGTATCGCGAAATCCACCTCTTCAGGATCACAGTTGGTATCCACAATGGCAATAATAGGAATATGCAGTCGGTGAGCCTCTTTAACCGCAATATCTTCGTGTTTGGGATCCACAATAAAAATGGCCCCGGGAAGATGATTCATCAAGCGAATCCCACCCAGGTTGTCGTCCAGTTTCACGCGTTCTTTCCCCAACTTCAATCGTTCCTTTTTAGGAAAAAGCTCAATCGTTCCATCATTTTCGATGGTGTTGAGATAATTCAGACGGTCGATGCTCTTTTTGATGGTTTGAAAATTCGTGAGCATCCCGCCCAACCATCGGTTGTGGATATAATACATTTCACTTTTGTTGGCTTCTTCGTAAACCGCTTCTCTGGCCTGTTTTTTCGTTCCCACAAATAACACAGACTTGCCTTTTGATGTTACGTCAACGATAAAATCATAGGCTGTTTTAAACATTCGAACGGTTTTCTGAAGGTCAATAATGTAGATGCCGTTCCTGGCCCCGAAAATATAGGGTTTCATTTTGGGATTCCAGCGTTTTGTCTGATGACCAAAGTGAACCCCCGCTTCCAACAGTTCTTTCATGGTAATGTAAGCCATTCTATCTCCCTTTCAGTTGGTTTTTTCCTTCGCCCAATTCTTCCCCGCACCTTACTTTTCATGGCTTTCGACTTGATGGTTTCAAGACAATGAAAAGCACCAGGGAGCAGGTCCTTGGACGTGTGAATTAATAAATCGAAGTTTTGTAACAAATTTCCTATTTTACCGCAACAGCTTTTTGGGCAATCATTTTTCTTTTTTATGCAACGGATGATGCCTTTCGTGTTTTCTGCATTTTGACCGCCCGATGGTTCCCGCCGTAGTCCTTGGAAAAAGCAACCGAATCATAGACGCTTGCTTCTGCGGCAATCCGTTCCATTCCAGCTTTCTGATCATGCCCCATTTCCAGGATCAGATAGCCCCCCGGCTTTAAGAATCGATGGGCAGAGAGGGTGATCTGCCTCAAGCAGTCCAGACCGTCCGGCCCTCCATCAAGGGCGGAGAGGGGTTCATATTGAAAAATTTCCGGCTGAAGCAAGGCAATGGTTTTGGTTGGAATATAGGGTGGATTGGCCAAAATCATATCAAACATGGGCCCTGTTTTAAATGCGGATAGCCAGTCTCCGGCCAGAAAATGGACGCGATTTTCGAACCCGTGCTTTGCTGCATTTTGTTTTGCCGTTTTCAAGGCTTCAACCGATCGATCCACGGCAAAATACTCATGACCCGGTCTTTCGGACGCCAGGGATAGGATGATTGCACCGGTTCCTGTTCCAAGATCCACTATTTTACAGGCCTTTCCATTTTCTGCAGACGGAGACAATTCCGGTAGACAGGATAGGCTCGCTTCAATAAGACACTCCGTTTCAGGACGGGGGATCAGGGTGTGGGGGGTCACTTGAAGTTCCAGGGACCAGAATTCCCTCAAGCCCAGAATATAGGCCACGGGTTCACGCCGGATTCTTCTGCGAATCAGGGCTTTGAATTGACTGAGCTCTTCTTCGGTCAAAGGCTGGTCATACCGGAGATAAAGGTCAATTCTTCTTAAGCTCAACACATGGGCAAGGAATATTTCTGCGGTGGATCTGGGGCTGTCGATATTGTGCGTTTTAAAGTAGCCTGTAGTCCAGGTAATAAGCTCTATGATGGTCCATTTATTTTTTGGCGGTTGAAGCGGGGTCTGCATTTTTCATGGCCTGGGCCTGATAGAAAGTGGTTAGTTCTTCAACAACCTCGTCAAGATCGCCCTGAAGCACATCTTCCAGTCTGTAGAGTGTCAGTCCAATGCGGTGATCGGTCACCCTCCCCTGGGGAAAATTGTAAGTTCTTATTCGCTCGCTTCTGTCTCCGCTGCCTACCTGATTCTTTCTCTGTTCCGAACGTTTGTCGTCGTGCTCTTTTTGCATGATATTCAGCAGGCGGGCTTTCAGAACTTTCATGGCCTTGGCCTTATTTTTCCACTGGGATTTTTCATCCTGGCAGGTGACCACAAGACCTGTAGGCAAATGGGTGATTCGTACAGCGGAATCGGTGGTATTGACATGTTGGCCGCCCGACCCCGTGGAGCGATATACATCAATTCTTAGTTCGGAAGGGTCCACATGGACTTCGACATCCTCAGCTTCAGGTAAAACAGCAACCGTAACCGCAGAGGTATGAATACGTCCCTGGGCTTCTGTGGTGGGAACTCTTTGCACCCGGTGGGTGCCGCTTTCATATTTGAAAGTGCTGAAAACGGCCTTGCCTGAAATCATGGCAATGATTTCTTTCAATCCACCTGAACCGGTTGGGTGATGGGACAGAATTTCAACCTTCCATCCCTTATTTTCCGCATACCGGCTGTACATGCGAAACAGATCTCCACTGAAAAGCGCCGCTTCCTCCCCTCCGGTTCCAGCCCTGATCTCGAGAATGACATTTTTGTCATCATTGGGGTCCTTGGGCATGAGAAGCTTTTTCAGCTCTGCTTCGAACGATTCCTTCCTGGCCGAAAGAGAGGAGACTTCATCCTTGGCCAGGCTTTTTATTTCATGATCACTGTCGGATAACAGAGCCATGCTTTCTTCCAGGTTTCCCAGAATGGCCTTATAGGATCTATAAACAGAAATAACCTTATTCAGGTCGGCATGTTCTCTGGCATAAGCCTGGTATTTCTGAATATCTTTAACAACTGCCGGATCACTGAGAAGACTCTCCAACTCAACGAACCTGACTTCAACGCCTTCTAATTTTTCAAGCATGGCGATTAGCGGCTTTTATTCCTGTAACTTCGCATATTTCTTTCTGAATCTTTCGATTCGACCTGCTGTATCCACAAGTTTCTGTTTACCGGTGAAAAACGGATGGCATTTTGAGCAGATTTCAACCTTGATTCCGGATTTTATGGACCCAACCTCAAGGGCATTGCCACACGCACATTCAATGGTGGTCTCTTTACGTTCAGGATGTATATTTGCTTTCATATCTTATACTTATTACCCCCTACCTGTTTCTTTTTTAATTAATCATGAATTCATGGATTTCATAAACGCAGCATTATCCTTTGTTCCGTGCATTTTTTCAAGTAAAAATTCTAAGCTGTCCACAGAATTTAACGAGGATAATAATTTTCTTAGGATCCAGATACGATTTAATACATCGCTCTTGAGCAACAGCTCTTCTTTTCTGGTTCCGGATTTGTTGATGTCGATGGCGGGGAAAATCCGCTTGTCGGCCAGCCGCCTGTCCAGCGCGATTTCCATGTTGCCCGTGCCCTTGAATTCTTCAAAAATCACTTCATCCATTCGGCTTCCCGTATCAATTAGGGCTGTTGCAATAATGGTGAGGCTTCCTCCCTCTTCAATATTCCTTGCGGCACCGAAAAACCTTTTGGGTCTTTGAAGTGCGTTTGAGTCCACACCACCGGATAGGATTTTGCCACTGGGGGGAATCACCGAGTTATAGGCCCTGGCAAGCCGTGTGATGCTGTCCAGGAGAATCACCACATGTTTTTTATGTTCCACCAGCCGTTTTGCTTTTTCGATGACCATTTCCGCCACCTGAACATGTCTTTCCGCAGGCTCATCAAAAGTTGAACTGATCACTTCCGCATTAACGGAACGCGCCATGTCCGTAACTTCCTCAGGGCGCTCATCAATGAGCAGCACAAAAGGAACCACGTCCTTGTGACTGGCAATGATGCTGTTGGCGATGTTCTGCAGAAGCATGGTTTTACCGGTACGCGGCGGAGATACAATGAGCCCCCTCTGGCCAAATCCGATGGGGGTTATCAAGTCCATGATACGGGTTGAGTAATTATTCTTGTCCGTTTCAAGGGAAATTTTTACGTTGGGATAAATGGGGGTCAGGTTATCAAAGAGGATCTTATCCCTGGCGACCTCCGGATCCTCATAATTCACCGCTTCCACCTTCAGAAGGGCAAAATACCTTTCCGTTTCTTTGGGTTGGCGGATCTGGCCGGAAACCGTATCCCCCGTCCTTAAATTAAACCGCCTGATCTGGGAGGGTGAAACGTAAATGTCATCCGGTCCCGGCAAGTAATTATAGGAAGGGGACCTTAAAAAACCGAATCCGTCCGGCAGGATTTCAAGGGTTCCTTCACCATAGATCAAACCGTTTTTTTCGATTTGAGCTTGAAGCAGGGCGAAGATCAATTCCTGTTTCCTCATACCCGCTGCCCTGTCTATCTTATACTCCTTGGCAAGCTCATTCAATTCGCTGATTTTCATGTCTTTCAGTTCAACAATATTCATTAAAACTCACCTCATTGATTAAATTATATCTATATATTTTTTGCTTGGATTTCATTGTGCGGAAGGGAGCGGAAACATCGCACTCCTCCCGAAGAGAACAAGGGAAAGGACCGTCGCCAAGGGGAAAAATATTCCCGGGCCTTTAACGAGTACCCAATTTTTCATCCACAAAAAAACACCACTTAAAAGTGTAAATCAGGATCCATGATGATTAGTAATGGAGGATTATGATGTTTTTGAATTGTTTCAGCAGATCATTTAAATAAAGGTAATTAGCTCCTATCGGCGGGCATTTCTTTTATTGCCTACTAAAATAATGAATTATAATGCTTGTGTCAAGCGCTTTTGAAATATTTTTGCGCTGGTGCCGTCAGAAATTCAAGCCATGGATCAAATAAACCTTTTATGGTAACCGATGAAGGAATTTCCCAATGACCGTTTTTCCCTTTTTTCTCATCTATCGGTTAATTGGATGTATCCTTTAGAATATATTGCTATATTGTGGGATAAGGGTTACACATAGAGTCCATTCATCTTCTTGTTTTAATAGAATAAAGGAAGCAGATCATGCAATTTTTTAAGGACGGTATTCTACCCGGAGGAGAAGGCGTTTATCTTGTGGGAGGATGCGTTCGGGACATCCTGTTGGGATTCAAACCGGTTGATTTCGACATTGTTGTGGCGAACAGGAATCCGGAATCCTTTGCCGGTGAGATGGCTGAGAAAATGGGCACCCGGGTGATTTGTCTTGGGAAAAACAACCACCGGATATTTCGAACCATGGGGGAAAATGGTTGTTTTGACATTTCCACCGTGTTCGGTGGCCACATCCATCATGACTTATTGAATAGGGATTATACTTTAAATGCAATTGCTTATGACCTTACTTCTCAAGAATATGTTGATGTAACGGGTGGCTTGAGTGACTTGAATCAGAAAATTGTAAGGAAGGTTTCGGATAATATTTTCATTCAAGACCCGGTAAGACTGTTACGAGGGTTCAGAATAGCCGCCGGCTGCGGCTTTGTTATCGAGCCTGAAACCAGAAGACTCATCCAAAGGGATTGCACTTTGCTTCAATCCTCCGCAAGTGAAAGAATCAAGGCAGAATGGTTTAAACTATTGACCTATTCCAACAGCTTCCCCCATCTTTCGGCCATGGAGCAAACCGGTCTGCTGTTTGAACTCTTTCCGGAGCTTAAACCTCTTAAGGATTGCGTGCAAAACAGGCACCATGCTTTTAATGTGCTGGATCATACCCTTTTTGCTTATGAGGCCCTTGAGACACTAATCCATGAGGCCCTTCCCGGCATGAAAAATGATTTTCTATCCGGCCATTTTACCGGCGATCAAAAAGCCTTATTGAAATTCACGATGCTTCTCCATGACGTGGGAAAGCCCTCAACAAAATCCATCCACAAGAATGGAACCATCCATTTTTACGGGCACGCCTCAAAAGGAGCCGACCTCACCCTGGGTATCACTGCCAGGTTGAGAGCCTCCAACCGGGAAAAAGACTATATCTATGAAGTGGTTCGCCATCATAACCGGCCTTTGAATTTATTTATTTTGCATAAAAAGAACAACCTTCTGCCCAAAAACATTACGCGGTTTTTTATGGACTGCGGCAAGTTTGTTCCGGATCTTCTGATTCATAGCCTGGCAGATCATCGGGGCAAAGGGATATTGGACACGGATGAATTTGAATCTTTTGTGTTTAAACTACTTCAGCTCTATTTTGTGAATTTCAAATCAAGGCAAACCCAACCTTCTCCGATTCGCGGAAACGACCTTATGGAAATATTCAACCTTTCCCCGTCACCTTTATTTAAGTTCTTATTAAATAGAGTGGAGGAAGCCTGGCTCTCCGGTGAGATCAAAGATAAGGGCCAGGCTGTGGATCTGATTAAAAACCTCCTGGTCAATGAAAATTCTGTCTAAAAGCAGAATTTTTTATCTGAAATTCATTTTCCCTGCATGGCTTCAATCCATGATTTGTAACGAACGAATCCTTGACATTATCATTTCAATTTAATAGTTAAGCTACTTTCGATGACCCCTCGAGAAATCGATTTTTTATTTTTTTGACCTTAAAATATTAAACCAAATAAGAAATCCATCATAAAAAAAAGGAGAATTTTTAAATGAACATTTTATTTTTCGGGCCGAACGGCAGCGGCAAAGGCACCCAGGGAGCTATCCTAAAAGGCAAATACAACCTTCCCCATGTTGAATCAGGGGCTATTTTCAGGGAGAACATATCCAAAGGCACTTCTCTGGGCGCACAGGCCAAGGCATATATTGACAAAGGAGATCTGGTTCCTGATGAAATCACCATCCCCATGATCCTGGATCGCCTGCAACAAGAGGATTGTAAAAAAGGATGGCTTCTGGACGGATTCCCCAGAAACCGGAACCAGGCCGTCAAACTCCAGGAATCTTTAACCAAAGCCGGACTCGCCCTGAACATCGTCGTGGAAATCCTTCTGGATCGTGAACTGGCCAAAAACAGAATCATGGGTAGAAGACTCTGTGTGAACGACAATAACCATCCGAATAATATCTACATTGACGCCATCAAACCCAATGGGGACAAATGCAGGGTATGTGACGGTGATCTTAAAACCCGCTCGGATGATCAGGATGAGGACGCCATCAACAAACGTCATGCCATTTATTACGACTCGGAAACCGGGACCCTTGCATCCGCGTATTATTTCAGAGACCTTGCTAAAAATGAAGGTAAAATAAAATATATTACCCTGGATGGAACGCCCGGCGTTAAGGATGTGACCAACGAATTGGTTTCCAAACTTTAATCGCAGGTTCTTCACTGTCCACATTTTTGCAGTCCAAAACATTTTGTTTGCAAATTGATAACGGTTGGGTTATATAGGCGCACTATTTTAAAGTAATTAAATAACCATTTGACATTACTACAATGTTGATGTGAAGAAAGGGGCGAGGTTTTTGAAAGAAATTCAGGTAAAGGTCCTTGATAACGACCTGGAAAAGGCCATGCGGATTTTAAAGAAGAAAATTCAGAATGACGGCCTTTTCAAAAGACTAAAACTAAAAAAGAGCTATGAAAAGCCAAGTGAATTCAAGCGAAGAAAACAACGTGAGGCCTTAAGACGTCAGCGAATAACAGCTTCAAGAAGCAAGTTCAAACATTAATGTTTTTTTTCGTTAATTTCATGATAACCCGGCAAGAATTTTCATTCTTGCCGGGTTTTTTCTCCCTATGCAGGCAAAAATAGATTACCAGGCGTGCCTGGACGAAATGTTCGGTTTGGCAAGATTCGGGATCGTTCTTGGCTTGGATACCATTCGGAAAATTCTCTCTGAAATCGGCAATCCCCAGGAAGCCTATTCCTGTATTCATATTGCCGGAACCAACGGAAAAGGGTCCATTGCCTCGTCCTTATCCACCATCCTCCTGATGGCCGGGTATAAGGTCGGCCTGTATACCTCCCCTCACCTGGTTCGATTCAATGAAAGAATCTGCATCAACAACATCCCCATATCGGATGAAGAAGTGGTGGAAAGCTATCTTGAGGTGAAGAACGCAGACACCGGGCCTCGAAAAGCGACTTTTTTTGAGATCACCACAGCCATGGCCCTCTTAAAATTCAAAAAGAGCAAGGTGGACTGGGCCATCATTGAAACAGGCATGGGAGGCAAACTGGACGCCACCAATGTGCTGTTCCCCAAGGTGAGCATCATTTCAAACATTTCCTTGGAGCATCAGGACTACCTTGGCAAAACCATCGCCAAAATCGCCGGGGAAAAAGCAGGCATCATCAAACCGAAGGTACCGGTGGTTACAGGGGTCAATCAGAAATCCGCCGTTGCCATCTTGGAAAAGGTTGCAAAAGAAAATCATGCCCCCCTATATCGTTTGGGAGAGGCCTTTCACATCCGCCGGAACAGAAATCAAACCTTTAATTATAATGGTTTAGACCAAAAGGCTGAACATCTGAAAACCAGCCTCGCCGGAAAACATCAGGCGGATAATGCAGCCCTGGTCTTGGCTGCTTGTGAAGTGTTAAGCCGCGAAGGCGTGCGAATACCTTTTGAAACCATTCGAAACGGCATAGAAAACAACCAATGGCCTGGAAGGCTTGAAGTCGTTTCCCGAAATCCCCTTGTAATCCTTGACGGGGCGCACAACCTGGCCGCAGCAAAGTTATTGGGCCGATATTTATGCGAACTTCCCGGGCATCCGGATTTAACACTTGTGATAGGAATTCTGGATGACAAACCCTATGAAGCTATGCTAAGAGAGCTCTTGCCGGTTTGTAAAAAGGTGATCCTCACCAGTCCGAAAATCGATCGGGCCTTGCCGGTTGAAAAATTGCTCCCGGTTGCAGAGAAACTGCATGGTAAAATTGAAATGATTAAGGATGTCGAAGAAGCGGTTTACCATGCCATGGATCAAGCAACAGCTGAGGAAGCGGTTTGCATCGCCGGATCATTATACGTGGTGGGAGAAGCCAAGCAAGCCTTGGAAAAAAGAGGGACCCCAGCGTTTAAATTGAAAACCTGAAACATTTATGCGCCCGTAGCCCAGGGGATAGGGCGTCAGCCTCCGGAGCTGGAGATCGCAGGTTCGAATCCTGCCGGGCGCACCATCCAACTCATCAAGGACTTAAAACAATTTTTAAGTCCTTTTTTTATTGATAAAACCCCCCATGTTCCAGTACCCAACGTCTGCGTTGTAATCGCAAGCATTGATTCAAAGGCAGAAACAACGACATCATCTTGACGATTTTCGTTTTGCGTGTTTTGTCGAAGGCAGCCGATAAAACAAATCCATTGAGGATTTCATTAATAATTAATGAAATCAATAAATTTGTCGATAAACTCAGATATGTTGAAGATGAAGTTGCACTTCTTATTGGAGCTACCTGAAATTTACATGGGATTGAAGATCAACACCTTTTAATTTGGATGCATGGAGGAATCAACAATGAATAAAATGAAACTTGACGTGAAACTAATCGGCAGCTTTCTCTTCGTGGGAGTTATCATATTAATTGTTGGCTCCATCGGTTGGCACGGTCTTCGTTCCCAAAGCGAATCCTTCAACCAAATGAATTACTTGGAACATATCAACGTTCAAATACTGCAACGGGAGATCGATCATCTCAATTGGGCGAGCAAAGTAGGACGATTCCAAAGCGATGAAAACTTGAAAGAATTGAGTGTTGAAAAAGACCCGCATAAGTGTGCTTTCGGGAAATGGTATTTCAGCGAAGACAGACTCAAAGCGGAAAACAATGTTCCGGAAATCAAAGAGTTGCTTCTTAAAATTGAAGGCCCCCATAGCAGCCTCCATAAATCAGCAATAGATTTGGAAGAAATACTTCAGAAAGGCAAGGAATTTCACCAGGAAGCCACTCAGTATTATAGGACCGAAACCTCCCGGCATTTAGCAGACGTTCAGGGCCTCCTGAAAGAAATCAGGCCGATCGTGGATGAACATGTTGAACTCCAATTAATGGCCAGCCAGGTTCAGTCCCGCCAAACAACAATGCTCTCCTTGATCTTCATGGTGGCAGGGACCCTTCTTGCTGTGATTATGGGTATCTTTATTAGCCGATCCATTACAAAACCCATTCATCGCGTGGTTTCCGGTTTAACTGAAGGAGCCGAACAACTGGCTTCCGCATCAGGACAGATATCTTCATCAAGCCAGTCTTTGGCGGAAGGGGCATCCGAGCAAGCGTCTTCCATTCAGGAAACCTCTGCATCACTTGAAGAGATGTCATCCATGACCAAACAGAATGCCGATCATTCATCCCAGGCCGATAACCTGATGAAAGAAGCAAAGCAGGTGGTTTCAACCGCAAACGAATCCATGGGCCAATTGATCAACTCCATGGATGATATTTCAAAGTCAAGCGAAGAGATCTCAAAAATCATAAAGACCATCGATGAGATCGCATTCCAGACGAATCTACTGGCATTGAACGCTGCGGTCGAGGCAGCCCGGGCCGGTGAATCCGGAGCAGGATTTGCCGTGGTGGCCGATGAAGTTCGAAATCTTGCCATGAGGGCTTCGGATGCGGCCAAAAATACAGCAAACCTGATCGCGGGCACCGTCAAAAAGGTGAAAGACGGATCACAACTGGTGGCCCTAACCAACGAAGCATTCAGTGGCGTAGCCAGGAGCACCTTGAGGGTCGGAAACCTTGTAGAAGAAATTGCGGCTGCCTCGAATGAGCAGTCCCAGGGCATCGTTGAGATCAGCAATGCAGTGGCTGAGATGGACAAGGTGGTTCAGCAGAATGCCGCCAGTGCCGAAGAATCGGCATCAGCCTCTGAACAAATGAATGCTCAGGCAGAACAAATGAAGCAGTATGTGGAAGAACTGGCAATGGTGATCGGAACCACTGGAAAAGGGTAATTCTGGCCGAATCTTCATGTCCCCCGGGGGGGGATCAAAATAATTTGCCCGTCTGTTTGGGATATGCCTGTTTTTTTTGGATCATGGACTTTAACATTTTCTTAAGAAAAAATACTTTCACGAACAAAGCCGGTGCACGAATATCGTCACCAACACGGCCAGAAACTCAAATTCAAGAAAGCATGTGGCGTTACGATCAAAAAGGAGGGTTGCCCTGACGGGGAATTCATCATCCCGTTCATAAAAAATCAACTGAACGGGGATGTGGGGCAGCAACTCAAAAATGAGGCTGACGCTGCCCATACCCGCCTCTCCACCCACTCGGCCCCCGGCTCTTTCCGCAATAGCCAAGAGCTCCGGCACACGGCCTTCAAACCGCTTGACGACGGGATGTTCCAAGGCACTGGCCGAATACCCGCCTTGTTTAAACAGGGGGCCTGCAAGCGTGGCAAAAGTCACAAATTGGCCTGCGGCCTTTGCCTTGCACGCCTGCTTCAAATAATGGATCAAACCACTGCCGATGGACTCATAAAATTTCTGGCCATCTGCCCGACGAACTCCCTGACTGGACACTTTGTAGATAAACCCCATGAAAGGAATTTCCGCTTCTGCCCAGGCATTGAATACCAGCTCCAGTTCCGCACATGACCCGGCAATGTCGATTTTTGCCAGGTCCTTTAGCAAGTCCCGGTAGATCTTTTTATATCCTTCTTCCTGTTCCATTGCTCCTTTTCAGCAAATATATTTCAGCTCATGAAAAAACCACCGTCAATGAGAAACTGCGTACCCGTGTGGTATTGGCTGGCATCGCTCATGAGATAAACCGCAATCCCACCGAAATCGTCTCCCGTGCCCCATCGCCGGATGGGAAGCCTTGGCCAAATGGCTTCCACGAATCTTTTATCATTCTCATACCGTTGCTCGGTCATGGGGGTTTCAATATGCCCTGGAAGAATGGAGTTTGCCGTGATCTTGTACCGGCCCAACTCAACCGCCAGGGCCTGCATGATGGAAATCAACGCCCCTTTGGTGCCGGAATAGGCCTCACCTAAAGGTTGTCCGGCGATGGCGGCCAGACTGGATGTGGCGATGAGACGCCCGCCGGCATCTCCGTCTTCAGCCCGTTTCACCATGTGACGGGCCGCGGCCCGTAAGGTATAAAAAGCCCCATCCAGGTTCACGCTCATCACCCGCCGCCAATCCGCATCACTCATTTCCACGAACCGTTTACCGAAACCCATCCCGGCATTGGCAAAACAGGTGTCCACCCGGCCGTGGTCTTTCAAAACCTTCTCAAACGCAGAATCCACGGCTGAAGAATCCGAGACATCCACGATGTGGCTGGTAATTTTAGGGCCGTATGTTTCAAGGACCTCTTTGGCCGTCCGGTTTTTATCCGGGTTGGTTCCCCAGATGGATACATCTGCTCCGGCTGCGGCCACGGCCTTGGCCATTCCCAAACCAATCCCTGAATTGCCTCCGGTGATCAAAGCTGTTTTTCCTGAAAGATCAAAAGGTGTATAAGTCATCATTTTTCCATTTCTTTTAAGAGATTATCAGCATAATGGCTTCTCAGCGCAGCCCTTGAAGCTCTGTCCACCAATGAAAAAAGTTTATCAATATCATTTTTTTGATTCGACACCTGATGTCCACGCACTTTAACAAATTCGCAATTCAATTCATCGGATATTTTAAAAAACGCCTGATACAATTCAAAATTGTTCAGACGTTTTTTATTCCTTCCGCGATAATCATTTTCCTCAAACCGCACTCGTCTTTCTTTTAACCCCAGTATGTTTTGTGAATCCGTATAAACGATAATTTTTTGCTCCGATACCTGAATATCGGTTAGCGCCCATAACACCGTCTGCAGTTCCAATTTCGTTGAAGATGTAGGATTAAATTGTTTAAGTTTCACCCGGTCTTTCAATACCTCCAACGAGAGCCCGGGTTCGGAAACAGCAAGATAAGCTCCATACCCGATTTTTGAGAGGGGTTCCACACTTCCATCTGTAAGCAGTATCAGTTCATTCATTTTCTAATTCGCGGAAGGGACCTCCCGGCAACACGCTTTGGCTTTAATGAAAATCCATGTGGATATTTTTGAAAAATTAAGCCTTGGGTTTCGGACCCAGCCAGCCGTGAACCTTGGCCAGTGCTTCGGGAATATCAAAATCCTGGGGGCATATTTCTCCACATTCACCGCATTGAACACATTTATCCGCCTGGGATTCCTGGGGCAGCTGACGGTAATAGAACCGGGCCATCCGATGTTCATCATACATATAGCCGTTATTGTAAATTGATAAAATCCCCGGGATATCCACATCATTGGGACAGGGCATGCAATACCGGCAACCTGTACAGGGAATCGGGCAGGAGGTGATATACTCCTCCCGAACCCGGTCGATGATGGCCAGATCTTCCATGGATAGGCTGTCCTGGCCGGATCGGTCTGCACTGGCAAGATTCTCCGTGACCTGGGTCATGGTGCTCATACCGCTTAAGACAACGGACACCTCGGGATGATTCCACACCCATTGAAGCGCCCAATCCGCCTGGCTGCGTTGGGTCTTACTCCCTGCATAGGCTTTTTCCACACTTTCCGGGGGTTTTTTGGCCAGGGCACCGCCACGAAGCGGTTCCATGATAACAATACCGAGTCCCTTTCCGGCCGCATACTGAAGCCCTTCAGTTCCAGCCTGATACTCGGTATCCATAAAATTATACTGAATCTGACAAAAAGTCCACTGGTCATAGGCATCGATGATTTCTTTAAACACATCCAACGTGTCGTGGAATGAAAACCCAAGATCCCGGATACGTCCGTCGGCCTTGGCTTTTTCGGACCAGTCCAGCACCCCCAGGTCCCTTAGTTTCGGCCATGAAGTTTTGTTGATCCCGTGGAGAAGGTAAAAATCAATGTGATCCGTGTTCAGTTTTTTAAGCTGCTCGTTTAGCAGTCTGTCGAAATCAGCAGCGGTTTGAACGGCATGGGGGAAGAGTTTGGTAGCCAGGCGCACTTTGTTGCGATAGCCGTCGCCCAGGGCTTTT
The DNA here is from genome assembly GCA_013791935.1 of Desulfobacteraceae bacterium. Taxonomy (GTDB): domain Bacteria; phylum Desulfobacterota; class Desulfobacteria; order Desulfobacterales; family UBA5616; genus VMSV01. Next base: position 34,354 of record VMSV01000150.1, read on the forward strand.
CCCACCAGCACTTCACTGTTTCCGCCATGGTACCCGTAGGCGGTATCCACATAATTCACCCCGTTGTCGATGGCGGTGCGAATCATTTGAATCGCCTCCGGCTCGATGATTTTTCCTTGATCGTTGTCAAGGACGGGCAGCCGCATGGCGCCAAACCCCAGGACCGATACCTCCCAGTCCAGTTTCCCGAATTTGCGGAATTTCATATGACCTCCTTCTTATTCTATAATTTTTAGAATGGTCGGTTCTTTTCGATCTCTCATGGGGGGTATTTTCCCATCTTTCGCATAACCGATGATAATCGGTGCGATGAGATGATGGCCTTCCGGAAGCCCCATTTCTTTTAAAACCGCCTTGTCCCGCACGCCCCCCCCCATGCCGATCCAGCAGGTCCCCAATCCCTTGTTTGTCGCCGAGAGCATAAAATAGGCGGCAAGTATCCCCACATCCTCACGAATCGTACTGACGTTGGTGGGACCGGTGATATAAACCAGGCAAGGGGCATCAAAAAAGCAATTAACCTCTTTCCTGTTTTCCAGCCCCTTGGCATACTCTTTCAGGGGGGAATCCGGATTGCGTTTTACACTGTCGATAAATCCCTGGCGACTGATATCCGACAGCTTTTTCATGAATTCCGCGTTGGTGATGATGATGAAATTCCAGGCTTGTTTATTGCTGGCATTGGGTGCTTTGATGCTGTCTTGAATAATCTCTTTGATCAGTGCAACAGGCACGGGTTTGTCCTCAAAATTTCTTATGGACCGTCTTTTTTCCAACAACTCTATAAAATCCATTCGTTTACTCCTTATTATGATCTGTAAGTGACAATTTCCTCAAAAGGAAGACGGGGCATAATCAATTTATTGATGGCTGAGTTTTTATCAGGATAGCCCAAAGATATTGTGGTGACCAACTCCACATCATCGGGTATATTCAGCACTTGGATGATCTTATCTTTGAACGCCATGGGCATGCCCAGCCAGCAGGTGGCTAATCCTTCCGCATGCGCGGCTAAAAGGATATTTTGAACTGCCGCACCGATGCTTTGATGGGAAGAACCTCCCATTTGCTTTGGTGTAGCCACGATAATGACCACGGGTGCCTGGTAGAACCGGATACTTCCATAGCGAATAAATTTCGCGCCCTCTTCACTCGTTCTTCTGATGCCCACTTCAGCCGTATTATTTTCGGTCATGGCCGCTCTGATTTGATCCACCCGCTCAACGAGTTGATCATAGGCGTCCATGGACGGGGCTTCAGGGCCGGACGCATGAATCATCGCCTGGATGAGTTCATCCCGCTTTTTCCCCGAAGCCACATAGAATCGCCAGGGTTGAGTGTTACTTCCCGAAGGTGCCCATATAGGTGCCATCATAATTTTATTGATTAAATCGGGAGGCACTGGATCTTTCAGGTATTTTCTTATGCTTCGTCTGGTCAACAGAGCATCGTAAGTCTCCATTTTCTGTTCCTCCTTAAATTAACCATTTAAGAAAAGGGAAGGCGCATCGTGCCAATCAATTTCTTTCCTGCTGCCCGCCACCAAAAGGCTTTCATTCTTTCCAGAAAATTCTGGCTGGTTTTCTTTCCGGCAATCGATGGTATTTGAATTTCGGATATCCCAAGACCATGGGATAAAACTGGGTATGAGATTCAGGCAGCCCTACCATTTCTTTTAAGGGTGCAAAGGCTTTTAATGCACGGGTAATCAAACCCAGCCAGCAGGTGCCCAAACCGGCTGAAACAGCAACAAGTTCAAAGTAGGACAAAGCAATACTTAGATCCACCATACCATTATCATAGCTATCCGGTGCGGATGCAAAAATAAGGCATGGTGCGTTGTGTGTAATAGAATTGATGCCTGCTTCATAGGCGGCTATGATCATGGGTAAATACGAAGCCATGGCATTGTTTGAATTCGATGCCATGGATTGGCGCATCCAATCAATGGTGAGGTCCGCGATATTTTTGATTTTGGCTTCATCGGTAAATACCGTCCACGTTACCAACTGGGAGTTGCTGCCTGTTGGGGCATAACGAGAAGTGTCAATGAGAAATTGAAGGGTCTCTTTTTCTACGGGCTTGTTTTTATACCGCCGGATGGATCTTCTGGACCTTAGGAATTGAACCGCCTGCTCTTGGCTGATGGCAAGTTCTTTTAAAATGGGAGGACTGTCTTCCATTGGTATTTTCTCATGATCCAGCGCATCATGCGGACAAACCGCAACGCAGTGTCCGCACAACAAGCAGGCCTGCTCCCCCTTTGATACCATTGCTGGAAAACTGTCTTTGTCCTGCTGCCTGATAATAGAGACGGGGCATTCCTGCACGCAGAATCCGTCCTTTTTACATTTTGTTTCGTCAATTTTTATTAAAGTCATGGGAATCCATTTTTTTATTGTTTATAAATTAAGGTTTGGCATCCAAAGTTTTTTTCATTGATTCATTTACTTCCGGGCGGCATAGGCGGCCTTGATGGCTTCTCTCAGGGCCATGGCATCTTTCGGTGGCTCGGCAAAATCAGGCCGATGAACCATTGAGATGGCCTCGGACGGGCACCCCGTGGCACAGGCGGCACATCCGAAACACCGGTCCACATTGACTTCCGGGACATCGTCTGCTCCCATGGCAAGGGCTGTGGAAGGACATCGATCGATACAGGTCTCACAGGCCGTACAGGCCTCCGGATCAACCCGGGGGATAAAGACGGAGTTCATGGTCAATGCCGGTTTGGCGGATTGGATCGCCCGGGCCACGACCCCGCAATGCCATCGGTCGCAATTGCAGATAAACCCGGCGCCATCGGCAGTGTTCTGACTCATATGGATCAGGCCGGCTTCTTCCGATTGTTTCAGGATGTCCGTGGCTTCTGCTTTTGATATTTTCCGGCCACCCAGCCGTTCAACGGTAAATTGGGCCGAATCGCCGAACTGCATACACACATCCGTGGGCATGTCATGAAGATCTTCGCCGCGCAACAGGGCGGTATGCCGGCAGTAACAGGTACCCACGGCAATATAGTCGTTTGCATCAATATAGTGTTGCACCTGGTCAAATGTATGCACCGTATCCTTGGTGTTGATGGCCCGGTCTACGGTAATAACCCGGGCTGTGGGAAAACCGGGGGTCGCTGCTTTGCCGGATGCTAAAGCATCACAGGCTTTTTCATAGGCATGGATCAGTTTGGCGAGTTTTTTTTCTCTTTCCGTGGTTTTCCCGGACATGAAAATAAATTCCAGTATCCCCGGCATGAAGGGGGCCCGCATAAAGGTGGTTCCATCTGCCTTGTTCGTAGCCCGACAAAGACCTCTGTAGGCCATGCCCTCGAGAATTTCTTCGCACGCCTTTTTATCCATCCCCATGGTTTCAGCCAGTTGTTCAGCCGTAAACGGTGTTTTGGGCATGGCATTGTTTACCCTGGCCTCCTCAGGGGTGAACATTTCTTCCACCATGGCGTAAAATTCAGGGATGTCGGCTCCCGAATAGGCGCCTCCCCGGGATTTCATGACTTCCAACAATTCTTTATAGACTGCTTTATCCATCTCTTTTATTTCCTTTCCGTGAGTTGCAATAAAATGCCATGGGCGGATTTGGGGTGAACGAAAACCTGGGGGCTGCCAACGCCAATCAATTGTGCACCGCTATCCTGCATGGTTTTCACCGTTGCGGCCAGATCATCGACGGCCAGGGACATGGTATGAATCCCTTCTCCCCGGCCCTCAAGTGCCTTGCCCACGGGCGAATCAGGACCCAGGGGCGCGATCACTTCCAGAAATCCCCCATCGGCAAAGGGAAAGAAGGCCTGCTTGATTCCCAGGGCTTCCGACTCGGCTGTTCTTTCCAGGGTCATGCCCAGTTTATCCCGAAATGTTTTTATTCCTTCTTTAATATCCTTCACCCGCACAACAATGTGATCCATTCCTGTGATTGTCATTATTTATCTCCTTTGTGAATTTATTTATCCCGATCCAATCTGGGAAGCCGATAGGGCTGTTTTGCCCCGCATGAATAGCAGGTGCGCTCGTACCAATGCATCTGAGCACGGCACTCGGGGCAGCTCCACCGCTCTTCTTGTTCCTTGATCCATTTTTCCGCACCGATCTCGTGCATCTGTTTAAGGTTTTCTATGGCCTCGGCATGGTGTCTCATCCCGTCGTTATTAAAACCGGTGATCAGATCGCAGGGGAAATCCGGACAATCTCCGCAACGGGTAACTCCCGGCCTTTCCGCGGCACATTGCCGCATCTTGCAATCCCTGCAATAGGGGGTAAGGGCACCCCCGCCAAGGCAACCGTCGCAGAAGCTCTCGCCTTCCGGCATGTTCCAGACTTTCAAGATCTCCTCAAGACGATTTGCATCGTTGTCCCGTCTGGCCCGATAGAGGGCACATGCCCCACAATATAGCCCGCAGACCGCCGCTAAAGGTTCATTCATCGTTGTGCCTCCTTTCAACCCCCCGGAGGGCTATTCGAAGCGAACCTTGATGGGCTTTCGATCCACGGTTCGATGATAAGTCCAGCTTGGATACCCCATGATCAATACACTGATGATTTTGTGTCCGGCCGGAAGATTCAATTCCTCCATAATGGGTCGATAGCTTGCTGCCATTTCGAAGATGCCGATGTAGGTGCTTTCCAAACCCATGGTCATGGCGGTTAAGGCCACGGTCGTGGACGCGATCACGCCATTGTCCTTGGGCGCGCTGGTGGCCTCGGGAGAATGGAAGATCCAGACCAAAGGCGCCTTGTGAAATACCGTGTCTCTTCCCGGTTCCCGGCTGGCCATGCGCTGGCTTCTCAGCCGGAGAACATCCAGTGAATACTGCATGCTTGCGGGCAATTCCTTGCCTGCCGCCTTCAGGGCCTTTGCCCGCCCTTCGAGCATTTCCTGGGCCTTTTCAAAACTCTCCATGGTCAGATCCGACAATTTTTTAATTTTTGCAGGGTCCTGAAGAAGCAGGATTTCCACATTCTGGACATTGCTTCCCGTGGGGGCATACCGACAGACATCCACCAGTTTTTCAGCAACTTCCCGGGGAACCGGTTTGTCCGCCCATTTCCGGTGGCTTCTCCGGCGGCGAATAAGATCGATAAAATCGTCGGTTTTGATTTTAATGTTTTCATCCAGCTCGATGAAATTTTCCATGTTCATCTGGCTGTGGGAAATCGCTCTTGTTGGACACAAGGACACACAATGGCCACAAACATTGCAGCTGTTTACATCCGCTGAAGCGATGATTTCCCCGTCCTTTTCTGAAAAACAGGCGCACCTTTCAACGCAGGTGCCGCATACCGTGCATAGATCCTTATCGATTGAAACCCAACTCATGTCATGTCTCCTTTTTTTTGGTTTATTATTTCCCAACCGCCTTGGACTTTTCCAGATGCCTGCAGCAAATGTGGAGTTTCCCCTCGTCGTCCCGGTTCATGCACCCCCGGCAGGAGATGCAGTCCGCGGTTGTTTTTGCACTTTTCTTAAACTGTTTGACCAGATCCGGTTCCCGGATGAAGGGGCGACAGATGGAAATACAGTCCACAACGCCGCTACCCACAAGTTTTTCAGCCACGGAAAGGGTGCGGATACCCCCCACCAGGCAAAGCGGTATGGACACCGCACTTCTTATGGCCTTGGCATCGTCCAGCATGAATGCCTCTTTTTCCACCGAATTGATCTTTTCCATCATTTTCCTGAAATTTTTATCCACCCGGCCGTGGCTGATTTCAATCAATGCTATACCTTCTTTTTCGATGGCTTTTGCCACTTGTTTGCCCTCTTCAATGGTCAAACTGTCCGTCCCATCCAGATAATCCCGGCACCCCAGCTTGATCATGACGGGAAAGTCATTTGACACCTGCTTTTTGATGGATCGGATGACTTCGATTAAAAATCGCATGCGGTTTTCCAGACTTCCCCCCCATTTGTCCTTGCGATGATTCGTGGTAGGGGAAAGAAACTCGCTCACCAGGTAACCATGGGCCCCGTGGATTTGAACGCCGTCAAAACCCGATGCCTGAACACGGCGGGCTGCTTGCCCGAATGATTCAATAATCCCTATAATATCAACATCCGTAAGTTCCCTTGGCTTTCTGCCAAAATCCGGGAGGTCGCCGTTTAATGAAACCGCCACATAGTCACCCTCCCCTTTGGCGGCGAAGGTGGCCTGGGCCCCGCCATGGGCAATCTGCATGACGATTTTACCTTTTCGTTCATGCACCGCCCGGGTCATTTTTTGGTATGCGCTGATATGATCATCCTCATCAATACCGTTCATGTCCGGAAACACCTGCCCTTGTTTGGATACAAAGGCATAGCCGGTAATGATCAATCCGACCTCTCCCTCTGCCAGGGTTTTCATCAGTTCAACACTCTCATCACTGATATAACCGTTTACGTCACTTAAAGCGTAATAGGTGGCTGACCGTACAAAACGGTTGGGGATATTCAGTTTTCCGATTTCCAATGGTTCAAATACTTTTGACATGTTTATGCTCCTAAGCTTTTAATCGTAACTGGGAACGGGTTTTCCGTCGCTCTTGTGCTTAATGATCCGCTGGACATTGGCGACCTTCTTGGTCTTTGCCATTGTTTGATCAATGGATATTGCCATCTGATCCATCAATCCGTTGGGTTCGGACGGAACCAGCCAACCATCTGCAACTACCTGATCGATAAGATCTTCCCCTTTCGGGGTTCGGCAGGTGATGTGTGACCCGCCAAAGGAAATATCGGCGTATTCGGCTGCATAGTCCGTGCAGAATTTACACCGGTGCCAGCGCTGATACGGACCGATCACTTCAAAGAGTTGCATGATGTTCATTTGTTTGACCTTGTTCTCACCGTTTTTCAAAACAATATCAAAGGCAATGTCAAATTCCTTGGAAACCCTTTTAAAGTCCACAGTGGCGATATCATGAACGGAAACACCCATCATATTGGCAACATAGGTCATGAAATCTTCTTTGCTTCTCATGGGTGAACCACAATACAAGCCAAAGCTGTATTTTACCTTTTTGGCCAGAGCTGCGTAGGACTGTCCAAGAAGCTCCAATTTCCTCAATCCCTGCATATGACACCCAAGGCCCACAATGGCGACCGACTTGATGTCCTCTCGATCGGCAATCTCGGAAAGCGCCATGAGATTGGGGCTGAACACGTATTTGCTGCCGGCCCCTTTGATGATCTCCTCCCGGGTTGTGGCAATCACAGGCCAGGATACCCATGCATAAGGAGAGGCTGCTCCCCATTGGGAGACGATGGCCGCATCGATCTCCTTTTTCTCAAGCAGATACGCAAGCGTTGCCGTAAGTTTTCCTCCGGTATACCCCTTTCCCTGTATTTCTTTGTCCGCACTGACAAGGTTTCTGTCGGATAGATAAATGCCCAGGCCCTTTGCTTCTTCTTCCGGCGTTGTTTCCCGGCCAAAGACCTGAATGTCCAGCTTTTTTAGGGGCGAACCCAGGCCCGGGCAAGCTTCCAGGCATTGGCCGCAGGAGACACACTCCCCATCCAGTTCAGGCCCGTTATCCTTAAAGGAAATGCATCCGGTTGAACAAACCGCGCAACACTGACCGCAAAAAAAGCACAACTTTGTATCGATCACTCGTTTTTTTAATCCGTCAAAAGAATCTTCCAGCATAAAACTTCTCCTTATCATAAAGTATTTATTCAAGACTGGGAGCTGATTGCAAATGGCTCAGGACGGAACGTTCATTCCGTAGATAGGCAAAAAAATCCTTCCCCCCCTTACCTTTTTAAAGCATCCCAACTGGTTTCTATTGCCGAGCGGATGATTTTGTCATCCAGGCTAATTTCACCGGCAATGTGCATTTTAGCCAGGGAAACCACCTGCCCGTTGGCTGTGGCAAAGATTAACTGGGTCGAAAGGTCCTTGATCACCTGGTGTTTTTTGCCATATTCAAAAAAGTTGACCAAGGATTCCGCATACGCCGAACAGACTTGCTGCTTGGCAGCGCAATTGATAAAGGGCGAATAGGAATATTGTTCCATAAACGAAAATTTTTGAGGGTTCGCGATATAAAACTTCAGAAGATTCTCAAAGATATTGATGAATTGTTCCCGGATCGGCATTTCTTTTGTAATATTTTCCCTCATGGCGGCCACGGATTCACCTTTGAGTTCTCGGTATAAATTAACAATGACCTCTTCTTTATTCTTGAAATAACGATAAATCGTGCCGATGCCGACATTGGCCCTATCCGCCAGGAGGGTCATGGGTGTGCCGTGAAAACCGTTTTCAGAAAACAGTTCAAGCGCTGCGTTTAAAATAGCAATACGTTTGTCACAATCCGATTTTGTCATTATTCCATCATCATCTGTAAAAATTGGTTACGGTTTATATCCCATTCAATTCAGGAAGGACTTGAATTATGGAAATCATTTTTTCGCCAAGAACGGAACGTTCATTCATTTTGTTTTTTTATTCTTTTATCGGGTGACCTGTCAAGGGATTTTATTTTTCCTGTCGCTCATTCATCTATCATAAATGAAAGTCCGTGACAGCGCTCAGTTCAGTACCAGGGTTTTTCAGCATCCCTGGTACTGAAAAGGATGGCTATGAAGGATTCACAGCAACCGTCCAGCCGAATTTATCTTCGGATTTACCGTACTGAATGTCTATGAGCTCTTTGAACATGCGGGATGCAATGGGGCCAACTTGCCCATTTCCGATGGTGATGACTTTTTCATGGAATTTGATGTTGTCAACTGGCGAGATGATCGCTGCGGTTCCCGATCCAAATACTTCCATTAATTCACCTTTGGCATGGGCGTCAAACACTTCATCAATGGCGATTCGTCGTTCACTGACTTTCAAACCCCATGATTTTGCCATGGTGAGGACCGAGTCTCGGGTGATGCCGGACAGGATGCTGCCATTCAACCGGGGGGTGACAATTTCATCGCCCAGGACAAAGAAGATGTTCATGGAACCGACTTCTTCCACGTATTTCAACTCAACGCCGTCCAGCCACAGCACCTGGGTATACCCGTCCTTATGGGCAAGCTCGGTGGCGTAAAGGCTGGCCGCATAGTTTCCGGCAGTCTTCGCTTGTCCCACGCCGCCCCTTACAGCACGGACGTAATCTCTTGTCACCCAGATTTTAACAGGGTTGAATCCTTCAGGATAATAAGCACCAACCGGTGACATGATCATGAAGAAGCGATACGTATTGGATGCACGAAGTCCGATGTAGGGGTCTGTGGCGATGATGGTCGGTCGGATATACAGAGAAGTGCCGGTTTCACTCGGTACCCAGGATCGTTCCATGTCTACGAGTTTCAGAAGTGCTTTTAAGATAAACGCTTCGTCTATCTGAGGAATGCAGAGCATTTCGGCTGATTTGTTCATCCGTTGGAAATTATCCCTGGGTCTGAAAAGTTGGATGTTCCCCTTGGGTGTCCGGAACGCCTTGAGGCCTTCGAAAATGGCTTGACCGTAATGAAGCACCATGGTGGCCGGGCTCATGCTCATGGGACCGAAGGGTTCGATACACGGATTATGCCATCCTTTTTCAGGATTGTAATCCATGTTGAACATATAATCTGTGAAAAAGGTGCCGAACCCCAGACCCGAATCGATGGGATGGTCTTTTAGTGTTTCTGTCTTTTTAATGGTAATATCCATGGTTCCCTCTGATGTTATAAGTGTTAAATGCGGTCTTCTAACGGCAAACAATAATTTTTTCTAAATCATTTATTCCATGCGGTCAAAATATCCATCGAAGCCAAGCCACTTTTTTTTAAATCATTTATGGAACCTAAATCAAGCTTTTGTTTTAAACCACGAAGGGTGTTTCCATAATATGATCCGGTTTAAACCCTGAGAATCTTTTTTAATCCGTTTGACAAAAACTGTTTTCACGGGTATCTCATAATTCTCCGATTTTGGCGTAAACATTAGCATTTGCTTTCATAACGCAGTCCACAATATTAAAAAAAGATTGGGGACAACGAGGGATAATGAATAAAGAAAAAATAGATATCAGATGGCACGGTAGAGGAGGCCAGGGTGCCATAACCGCTGCAAAAATCGTTGCCAACGGTGCATTTATTTCAGGCTACAAAGGGGTTGTTATGGCCCCGACCTTTGGAACAGAAAGAAGGGGGGCTCCCGTATTCACCTCTCTTAAAATCTCCACAAATAAAATCTACGATCTATCCCCCATTGAAACTCCGGATATGGTGGTGGTGCTGGATCATACCCTCTTAGAAGAAGTGAATGTGACCGCAGGCCTCAAACAAGGAGGTTTGCTGATCATCAACACGCCCATGGGCCTTGAAAAGTACTCTTTTGAAGGGGTCCAGCTTGCGGTATCCGATGTCACCGCCCATGCCATTGATTCAGGATTGCCGCAAGGAGTTGTGAGTTCAGGGATTATCGGCGCTTTTTCTAAAGCCAGCGGCCTGATTGATATCGACATCTTGGTTAAGGCTGTTGAAGAAGAATTCAAAGATAAAAAACCACGAATAAATGCCGATGCGGCACGCCTCGTGTATGAGCGGACGCAAATCAGAGGTTTGATATGAAACATGAGAAATTTCCCGGCATGATATCCCGGAGTGAAGCGGGCCCGGGAGACGGTGGACGGACCGGTTCATGGCGAGTGCTTCGCCCGGTGATCGATCTTTCACACTGTATCCCCGCCAAAACCAATAAAAAGGCATGTTTTACGTGCTGGCTCTACTGCCCTGACGGGGTTGTTTCTAAAACCATCCCACCGAAAATCGATTACGAATATTGCAAAGGTTGCGGAATCTGTGCTGAAGAATGCCCCGGCAAGGCGATCAGCATGGAGGAAGAATCCAGTTTTATCAATAAGGAGAAAAGCCAGGGATGCATTTAATCGAATCAGGTAATGTTGCGGCAGCAACAGGGGTAATGCTTTCAAGAGCTCAAGTGATCGCCGCATACCCCATTACACCCCAGACACCGTTAACGGAAAAATTATCCGAATTTGTGGCTTCCGGAGAAATGGAAGCCGAATACATACCGGTGGAGAGTGAACATAGCGCCATGGCCGTCTGTATAGCCGCTTCATCTGCAGGGGCAAGGACGTTTACCGCCACCAGTGCCAATGGCCTTCTTTACATGAGCGAACAGCTTCACTGGGCTGCGGGGGCACGACTGCCCATCGTGATGTGCGTGGCAAATCGAGGGATTGGCGCACCCTGGACCGTATGGAATGACCACCAGGATTCGGTAAGCCAGAGAGACGTGGGCTGGATTCAGCTTTACGCCAATGATCATCAACAGATTATCGATTCAGTGATCAAGGCCTTTTTCCTGGCGGAAACCGTGAGCATTCCGGTGATGGTCTGTTATGACGGGTACCTTTTGTCCCATACCTACATGCCCTTTGAAAAGCCGGATCAGGACGCGGTGGATGCTTTTTTACCCCCATACAACCCCATCCATTTTCTCGACCCGGAAAACCCGTCGAATTTCAACACCGTGACGCTTTCGGAGGTGAGACCCGATATCCATGGACAAACAGCGCCGGGTTACATGGAAATTCGTCATGCTCTTCATCAGGACATGCGGACTGCCATTGAGGTTCTTGAAGAAATCGACTCAAGATTTTTTGAAAAATTCGCACGGGGCGGGAATCCTTTTGTTGAACCTTACTGCTGCAGCGATGCGGACCATGTGGTCGTGTGCATGGGATCTCTGTCCTATCATTTCAGGGATGTAATCGATCTTTTGAGGGAAGCGGGTGTTAAGGTTGGTGTTATGGGCATCCAGCTTTACCGGCCTTTCCCTGATCAAGCCATTGTCAAGGCTCTCCATGGAAAACGAAATGTCATGGTATTTGAAAAAGCCCTGAGCTATGGAAATCAAGGCGCTCTTTATGCGGATACCAAATCCGCCCTGTACACCACCTCGGAAAAACCGCTGATGAGTAATTATATTCTAGGGCTTGGCGGACGGGAAATCAAAACCCGGCAATTGCTGGATGTGGTCAAGGCATCCTGTGAAAACCCTGAAAAGAACGGTGATACGCCCATCTGGATCGGGCTGGAATGCCAGGAATAAATGATGGAAATTAAAACAAGCATACTTAATCTGACGGAAGACGAAGGGGTTTATCCGGGGAACAGGGCCTGTGCCGGATGCGGGCTCGGCATTGTTTACAAGATCGCCCTCAAAGCTTTGGGGAAAAACACCATACTGGTGGTTCCGCCCAGCTGCCTCACGGTGCTTCAGGGGCTTTATCCCATTGCATCAACGAAACTGCCTTGTCTCAATGTGACCTTTGCCTCAACAGGGGCTGCAGCCACGGGCGTCCGTGCCGCCATGAACGCGTTAAAAAAACAGAACATCAATGTGGTGGCCTTTGCCGGAGACGGCGGCACAGGTGATATTGGAATCCAGGCATTGTCCGGAGCGTGTGAGCGGGGGGATGATATCCTCTACATCTGCTACGACAATGAAGCGTATATGAACACAGGGGTTCAACGGTCCGGGACCACTCCCCAAGGCGTGATAACCACCACCACACCGATTAAAGGCAAAGTTCAGGTAAAAAAAGACATCCCGGCGATTGTTGCCGCTCACAACATTGCTTATCTGGCCACGGCATCGGCAGCTTACCCCCTGGATCTTTACGACAAAGTCAAAAAGGCCATTTCGTTGAAAGGGACCAAATACATTCATGTTCATACACCCTGTCCACCAGGGTGGGGATTCGAGTCCCGAATGACGGTCAAAGTGGGTAAACTGGCCGTTGAGACCGGACTGTTTGACCTCTATGAGAAGGACGCAGCCGGGTTCCGACATACCGGAGCCTCTAAAAAAGTGAAAGATAAATCACGGCTTCCGGTTACGGATTATTTCAAAACACAGGATCGATTCAAATCCCTTTCTGATGAACTGATTGGCGACATCCAGGACCAAGTAGACCGGAAGTGGCGGGAGTAACGAATAAAAAACCAGGAGGCATACGAACCCCCTGGTTTCAGAACTATTCCTTGGCTTGTCTTCAGACGCTATTCTTACCTAAATTGAGCGTTTCAAAATTTCGAACCTGAGAAATGTTTCATGATCCTATGGGATGTAAACCAACTGTCTGTCAAAAATTTGAAACCCTTCGGGATTTCCGATTTCACCGCATCTGCTGTGTCAAATGCCATCCCGCATAGGCAAGTATAGCGAAATACCATTTTCCTTGCATCTGCGGCAAACTCGAAAATCGCTCAAATTAGGTCTTACAGTTTAAAACGAATCCCGACTGTAAAATTATGGCTGCCGTAATCCCCATCCACCAAAAGGCCGTCCTTGTCAAGGTCAGGATCGGCCGTGACAAAATAGCGGTAGCCCAAATCCAGATCCATGGTTTCGCATAGAGTCCAGGCCACCCCCAGGCTACCCTGGTAGGCAAAAACCGTATCATCGACGTTAAGATCGTCTACATCATGCCTGGCATATCCAATGCCTGCACCAACATAGGGGGTTAAGGCGGAATCCGTTTTGAAATCATAATAGCCGTTTACCATCAGGGCCATGGTTTTGAGGGTATCCTCCCCTTCCAGACCGGTTGCTTGCACATCGCTGTTTCGGTATTCAAATTCGCCTTCCACTCGGAAAGTATCCATGATGGTTGATCCAACCGATACCCCGACCAGATATCCGGTGTCAAACCCCAGTTCGCCGGCATAATCCTCTGTAGGGGGAGCCATATCGGCAAGCGTTGCGTCTAAATAGACAATCTCTTCACCCGGAATCCTGATCTCAATGTCTTTTACCACGCTAAGACCGCCTTTGACTCCCACATACATCCCTGCCGAAGCAGATCCAGCCAAGAGTAACGACAAGCATACAAACAAGATCATCCAATGGCTCTTCTTCATCATCCTTCTCCTTTTCATGCCGGAAATCGGCGTTTAATAAATAAAAACAATCCGAAAAGTGCCCTGTCTCCGAAACTGGCGATTCATTACCAACGATTTATGATTAAATCAATAAAAAGGTCTTTAGGTTGAGCAAAGTTATTCTGACTGCCCGGTTAAGAAGGTTTTTGAGAAAGACCTTATTGAAAATTCAGGCCTGCAAGAATTTTGTTTTTTCTGCCCCACCTCTTTTGTTTTTTCAAACAATATCGAATATACGAGTTTTGTTTCGCTCTTCGATACTTCTTTCCGGGAGACAAAACAAGCCAGATGAAAGACAAGTGTCCGGTTTTATAGATTAAATATCAACTTATTGATTTTAATTTTGATATTTAAGTACAGCAAAGCATGACTTGCCTTTTAGCGCATAACGGGTTATGGTTTGCCGATTTTTTTCATATGAAATCCTATCCCTTCAACACCTTATTTTTAAGGAGACGAAACGATGATGGACCATGGAATCAGATCATATTTATGCTTGTTGTTCACTTTTTTAATCGTCATCACATCGGTCTTTGCCCAGGAGGAAGAGAAACCCGCCACCCGGGACAAGGGGCCCTTGGGGGGATTTCTCAAAATAATAGGGGATGCAGCCCAGGAATCCCTCAAGCAAGGCATCGATGAATTCATCGGCACCTACAAAGGCCGGATCGGTGAAGTTAAACTACTGGAAAGACGCGGGGATTCCATTGCCCTGGAAGTGAAATATGAAGGCGTCAGGCGCAAGGACGGAGTATATGTCCAGGGAGAGGTTATGGGCTGGGGAAATCCCATGGCAGGCTTCAAAAGCACCTTAACACCCATTCAAGAAAAAGACGGAGTTGTGCGGCTGACCATTGGCTGGCAACAACAGGATGATTCCGGATGGTCTGTTTCAACGGAAGAGGCAATTACATCGGACCAGATTCGATTATCCCTGGTACGGGACACCAATCCCGAGCGCCCCTTCGGCATTCTGGACTATGATTTCCAAAAGACCTGGACCGCAAACCATGATATCGAAACCGTCGAAGATACCGCAGGAGTGGAAACCAGCCCATCGGGTGGATCCATTGAGTTGGCCGAGGGTGAAACTCCGGCGCAAGCTGGCGCCCCTGCTCCGGGAACTCTAAAACCGGCGGGTGTATTGATAAAACCGGGAGCGGTATTAGCCCCCAGGGCAACCACAACCATTCAACAATCCACCGCTTTGCCCGGAACAACCGTGAATACCCAGACTTTGCAGATCCCGGCCCGGGTGATTTCCGATTATAATTTCTTTACTAATGCTTCCAAAGCCAAATGGCGGAGCGCCGCCGGGGATCTTTCCTTTCCCGGAAAGACCAGCAACAACCAAGGGTTTGCACTTACCCTGAACACCGGCGTAATCTGTCCCAACAACAATGCCGTCAACCTTCTGCAAACCCACCCCCAGTGGGTAAACGGCGGATGGATTGAAGGACGCTTTCCTGCCATGGTTCTGGGCCAGAACGTGAAGTTCAAATCCGTGGGCGCCCTGCTGAAAGGCGCAGACCAATCCGACGGTGTGGTCATGTCCGTGTCCGTATGGCATGACGGCAAATTATATCCGGTTCTTTCCAAACGTGTGAATACCACCCAATATGTGGACATGGAAGCGGACCTGTCCTCCTGGAACGGTAAAACCATCCAGATCGTCATGGCTGTAAAATCAGGCCCAACCAGCACCCGGGACTGGGCGGTTTGGGTGAATCCGAGACTGGTTAAGCCATAGGACTCGTTTTCACTCAAATTGCGTATAGAAACCCGTGTAGGGAACAGGCATGCCTGTTCCCGCCTTTGTGTAAACGTAAAAAATGTTTTTAGAATTCGATCGGGTTAAAATCTCACACTACCCAAAGACAACAGGAGTAAAACCCATGCGCACCTGGATTGCCCTATTCATTTTTCTCGGTTTGATGTTACCCGTCCCGGCCGAAGACAATTCTTCCTCGGGAGGCAAAACCACAAAAAATGCCAAAATTCTTCTTTCGCCCATAAAGCCCATGAAAACCATGGAGTTCAAGCCGGTTACCGCGGTCCAGATCAGAAAACCCCTGGCCATCAAACTGGAAAGACTCAGACCCATCCTCCCCTCCCCCACCCTTCCTAAACCAAAAGGACCTGACCCGAGTGCCATCCTTGATTTAAGCGATGTCATCGATGATCCGAGCCTGCTGGAAGACTTGGCCATGGTCTGCGGGTGGGACAGCCACCTGATTCTTCAGGATACGGCCGCGCCCCATGTATTTTATTATATCCCCAGAGAGTTTCTTCTGAAACGGGACCCGGACGGGTACCGTTTCAATGTGCAATACAACACCCGGGCAGAACCCGGGCAACCCTCGGTGATGCTCACCGCGGAATTGGAGGCTCCCCATCGTTCCGGAGATGTGAACCTCCTCAAATCCATTATGCGTCAGGCCCTTGGCCTCAAGGCCACAGACCCCCTGGACATCAAGGCCCTTCCTGGGCTGGGCGCAACCGCGGACCTTCAATCCCTGGCCACGGGTCTTGCCCTTACGGCCGATCGAATTCATTTAACGGTTCCCGCCTATTTAAAGCAGGTTTTCCGCATGACCCTGTCACTCACCCAGGATGAAACCGAAGAAGTCCTGGCCCAGGTTTCCCGTGATGGTCTGGTGGGAAGTCTTAACGTAAAGGTCATGGACACGGTGATTCCCATTCCCATCCGCATTCAGTATCAGGAATTTTCAGGCCCCCGGCTCAAGGGATTTGATGAGTGGTCGGAGGGAAAATCCATTGCGTCCCTTGAAAATATAACGGATTTTCCCTTAAATATCGATTCCATCAATGCCTATCGATTACAAGAAGGCAACCTGGAAAGGGTCTCCAAAAAGCTAAAACCCATGGACATGGAACCTGGAAAGACCAAGCCCCTTTCCCTTCCCACCTCCGAAAAGCTTCTGGGAGACCACCTCATGGTGACCTGGATGGGCTTAACCCTGGATGGCAATTGCGAAAACTGCATCAAAAAGATTGATTTGAAGGCAAGAAAAGGCGTGGGGCTTGCTCCCGGAAGTAAAATCCACCTGGAAGCCATTCCCGCCATTTTTGAAGAGTTCGGTTTATACAAACTCATCGTCCATGTTCAGTCCCCCTATTTTACGGCAAACGGAACCGAGGTTCAGGAACAGGAAACCACCCTGTCTTCGGATAAGAACCAGAATGAAGATCTCCAGATCTTTGTTCCTTCCAACAAAGGCAACGAGCCACTGCTTTATAAATACCGTCTTGAGGTCGTAACAGAAACCGGAGAAACCCGCATGGAACCCGATTGGACCGAAGCCCGGAAGCTGACCCAGTTCTTCGGTTCCAACCAGGTTTCCGCCCTGTTCCCGGACACCCAAAGCCCGGTAATGACCCCTGACCCTTCTGAATCCCCCGATTCCGAAGGGTCCAAAGATACGACAGAACCAAAGGATACGACCACCGCACCCGAAGAAAATCAGGGGGAGTAACCCATTGAAACACACGGTAATTTTCCTGATCATGCTGATCGGAAGCTTTTCCATTTGCCATGCTGACCCGGATCTGGGCCGTTTTCAGGACATGGAAGGGATTCGGATCTACGGGGACCATAAATCCGCTTCAGACTGGTACCTGACCCCTTCAGGACCGAAACTCGGGAAGCGAAGCGACGGGAGCCCGGACTACGGTCTGGTCCTATACCGGTATCTCGGCCGGTCGGGTACCGGCGATTCGGGAAGTTTCCGGGTTCGCGGTGTACTCACCCTGGGTCTGGACCGGTCCCAAAAACCCGAGCTTTCCGCCAAGATCAAAAAGTCGCTGCGCCTTCAGGGAATTCCAACCCCCCGGCTGAAATCCATGCCGGTTTCAAAAAGCCTTGTGACCTTGATTTTTGCGGGCCAGCAGGATTCCAAGGAATATGCCATACGGTGGAAAACCGGTCCCATGGTGGTTCCCCTGGATGACCAATTCTCCCAGATTCTCTGGGATGCCGTGGAAGCCGGCCAGACCCTGGTAAGCATCTCCCTGGAGGAATCCCTGGCCGGGGTCCGGAAAAAGGATGAGGAATGGGAGCCTTCCGCCACTTCAGCCAGCTGGGTGGTTCCGGTTGAGATGGACATGAAAAACCATCCGGACCATTTTCAGCGCATGGATCTGGGGGGAAGGATGAAGGTCGGGTATACCGGCCTGGATGTATTCTGCTTTGATTTTCTCGAAAACCTTGAAGATAAATTATATGCCAAGATGGTTGAGGTATCCATTCCCACGACCGGAAGAGACCTGGTGGAAACCATCACCTTTAAGGCGGACGGCGAGTACCGCAGCCGCATGGAGTTTAAGCTGGCCAAAGATCTGGACCGTCCCTACCGCTACCGTATCTCCAGGATCTGGCAGGATGGCACCAGAGAAACCGGCCCATGGCAGGAAAAAGAAGGGGAAACCCTTCTGGATATCACCGCCTATAAAAAAATAGAGGAGCCGGGTGAAGAACCACGGGAATCATCTGCATCAGAACCATGATTTAACAAAGGAGGCGTATGAACTTTTCCATTTTTCGAAAACCCCTGTTATTCTCGGCCTTGATGGTCTGGATCCTTGCCATGGTCAACCCTTCGTCGGCCCAGGAAATTCTTCTGGACAAAATGGAAAAGGGCGGGGATCTGGTCTGTTATCCCAGTTTGAAAGATCCCAATCAGTGGTATTATCTTCCGGATCAGCCCAGGTTGGCGGTTGAAAACGGCAAGCCCCAGTTTTCATTTCTTAAATATGCCAGAACCCAGGCTTCGGGAAAGGCCGGTACGGGCCGTGCCGATGGGGGTGGCATTGTGCATTTTCTGGTGACTTACGGGGCCTCGGAAACCCGGGTCCGCCAGGCCCAGAAAGCCCTGCAGGAAAGGCATCCCGATGCCACCATCGTGGGGCCCATCGTGTACCGGAAAGGAAGTTTCGCCCTGATCACCTCCTTCAAGGAAGGGGACAATCTCACCACAAAAACCGTGGCGGTAGGCAAAGCGCCTCTGATGGAAGGACAAAAAGCGGCCGTGTCCATGGCACTCACCAGGGAAGGGGCTGAGTTGCTCTGGGAAAGCTTTCAAACTTCCACCCCGGACATTTCCCTGGTTTTTGACATGGAGTTCGCGGGCGTTCGAGAGCCCTTTGAAGCCACCCTGGAGGCGGACTGGGCCCAGATCAGCAAACATCAACGGGTCAAAGCCGGGTTCAGCTCCCGGTGGTTCGGCGCGGATGTGGACATCCTGCTTCAGGAGCTCCGGCAAACCGGCGCGGTGAAGATCACCACCAAAGGGGAAAGCGCCCCCATGGAAAAAATCCTGGACAGCGTCAACAACAAGCTCCTCCAGGTGATGTTCGACCCTGCCCCCACGGATGACATCAGCCGGGCCGCGGCCGACAACAACAGTTACAACAGCCTTAATCAGGCGGTTCAGATGCTCCGCAATGCCTCCCAAACCAGCGGAAGCGGCTCCTCTACATCCTCTACGGGAACCCGAAGTGATATAGGAAATCTCCCCGGTTTTTCATGGAATTCCCTTCAGGCCAGGGCATCGAACCCTTTTTTCTCCAACCTCTTCTCCAATGCTTATGCCGATCCCGCGGAATCCACCGCCCGAACGGAAAGCGGCGGTGAAGGTGCGGTGGCAACCCCCCAAACCGATCCGGCAGAAGCCCGGTCGAGGGAAGCATTTGCAAGGGGACGGGATTATTATTCCAACAACCGGTTCCAGGAGGCCCATGATGCTTTTCGGGAAGGTCTGGACCTCTATTCCACGGTTCCGAATCCCCAGTCCAGAGTACGGGCCGGATTCTTGAATAACATGGGTGTGTCGCTCATGCATCTCAACCAGTATGATGCGGCCATCGCCAATTTGAATGAATCTGCGGATTTATATGGCCGTGATACCCAAGACGGAAGGGATGTTCTGGAAAAATTACGTGAAGCCGAGGAACTGGCTCGTCCTGCTCAGGGTGCGGGTGAAGCAAGCGCCCGGGAAGATACATCCAGGCAAACCACCTCAGACCAGACCCAGGCTCAAACAGCCAGTGAAGCATACAATCGGGCCAGACAATTGCACGAAGAAGCCAGAACCGGGGGATTCGAGCCTTCCAGGACCAGAGCGGCCCTGGACGCTTATGAAACTTACCAGCGGGATCATAGCCCCACGGGCACCCGTGCCGAAGAGATAGCCGGAAATATTCGAAACCTGCAGGAACGGCTTGCCGCTGCCAGTCAAACCGCCCGGGGGACTTCCCAAGATGGTTCCGCCACGGAAACTTTACCCGGCCTTCTTCCCAATCCCTTTCAAATACCCGACAACGGAAGCACCACCGGTACCACAGGGACCGTAACCCCGCCGTCATCGGGGACCACAGGTACTCCATCCACCCCAGCCCAGCCTGTGGGTTCCGGTTCAACACCAGCCTCAACAACCCCACCGGCTTCCACCACGGCAGCACGCCCGGCCACCCCGGCAACGGGAAGTGCGGCCGGGAGCCGGTCCAACGGAAGCCCCGGTTTTTCCCTGGTGGCGTCCTATCAGATGAAAAACATTAAACGGACCGGCAAGCTGGTTTACAACCTCAACCATTTCTCAACCGAAACCCAGGCCTTTGCCATGTCGGAAAATATCGGGGACATCTTTCGTAAATACGGAAAGGATTCCAAGATTTTCAGGGCCGTGACCATCGACGACCCGGTGTTCAAGCAACGGGAGATTCTCGTGACCCTGGATGGACAGGACGCCTCCACCTTCACCAAATATCTGAATTTTGTGACGGTGAAAATGAAAAAACAGCACCAGGCCGGGGATCAGACCACCGGAGAAGTCGTCATCACGCCGGACACCTTCAATAAGTCGGGCAACAATTTTTCCCTGACCTATGGCTGGAAAGATGATCCCGACCGGAATGCCTGGCTCAATTACGAATACCAGGCCATCTGGTCCTTTTTCGGCGGGGTTGAAATCCGAACCCCATGGACAACAAGTGAGAGCCCCATGATCGCCCTGGCGCCGCCCCACCGTTACCGGACGGTCACCATTGAAGGGGACGGCAGTGCTTTGACCAAAGCAGAAGTTCGCCACGCGGTGATCAATCTCAATTGCCGGATCGGTGACAAGTACATCACCAGACAGGCCACCCTGAAAAACAACAGCCCTGCCCCGTCTCTGGTCTTGGATCTTCCCGAAGATCCGGCCCATCCGGAAACCAAGGTGTTCATCACCTGGGTCCTGGCCAACGGCAAGCAGGTCTCTTCCCCGGAAGCCAAACTGGAAGGGGATATCATTTATTGGGACCAGGTTCCCAAAGGAGGCGCATAGCATGAAGCACCTTGGAAAAATCTGTAGGATGGGAATCATCGGCCTGGGGTTTGTTTTTTTCATGCCCTCCGCATGGGGTCTTGTGAATTATGAATCCGGCCAATTTGAACTCAACGGTGTTTTGCTCCTGCAGGACGCCGATGACCCGAATGTGTATTACTACCTGCCTCCGGCTCCACGGGTTTCCCAAAGAAAGGACGGCGGATTAGAATTATCCCTGGTAAAATTTGTGGACCCCCGGGGAGACACCAGCGGCGGATTGCTGCACATGCTCGTGACCTTTACCCTGCCCGATGATGAGCTGACTGCCCTTCGGGAAGCACTTGGAAAGGAGAAGGGCAAAGTCCGCCTGGCCGGTCCGGTTCCCCTCCGCCAGGAGGAGGAAGGCAGTTTCACCATCATTTCAGGCTCCCTGTCGGACAAGGGGTTCACCCGGAATCTGATCACCAGCGGCCGGGCCCCGGTAACTCCAGGCGCAAAGGCCGCCATCGCCGCCACCCTCACCCCCCAGGGGGCTACCCTGTTGTGGGAATCCCTCACCAAGCCCACCTCCGATGTTTCCGTGGCTTTGCGCACCTATTATGAAGCCGTTCTGCCCTCGTTCCAGGCCAAGATCAGCGCGGATATCAGCACGGTGTATGAGCATTTTTCCCGGGTGAAAAACCGGCAGGAGGATTACACCAAACGCCAGCTTCGGGACATCATGGACGAACTGGTACGAACCGGCGTCATTCAGGTGGAAATCTTCGACCGCCTTCCGGAAGATGCGGCCAACAAGGCCATGCAGAGTCTGGTGGATCTGGCCACCACCAAACTGACGGAAATCATCTTTGACACCCAGACCGGGTTCACGGCCCTTCCGGAAAAGGAAAAAGCCGTGGAATCGGGGCAGTTGGCCGGTCGCCAGCAGAAAGGGTGGCTGGCCAAGCTTTTCACAAGCTCCGGGAATCAGAAATATTACACGGATGACCAGTTTGTTCTGAAAAAGCGCACGGACATCAACCGGGCCGCCTTCACCATCAACCTGACCCGCAAGGCGGTGGTAAAAGTTCCGGTGGACACTTCAGGCAATATTTCCGGACTGTACCAGGAATTCAAAGAAAACCCGGACATGTTCCGGGTGGTGAACCTGGCGGATCCGGCGTTTCAGAAACGAGAAGTATTTTTCCGGATCGACGGGGATTTCACAGGGGTTTTCGAGGACATGATGAATTTTGCCGGGGTGTCGGTGTTGAAGAAGTACGCGGACCATGATGCCGCCACGGGGGAACTCGTGTTCACACGGGAGGATATTCGGGACGGAAAGCTCAGCAAGTCCTGGCAGTACGCTCGGCTTGGAGAGAAAAACGAAAGCTGGCTGGATTACGGGTATCGCACCACCTGGAGCATTCAGGGGCAGCATCAGATTAAATCTCCGGAAAAAGAAGGGGAATGGATTCAAAGCAGCGACCCCATCATCACCATTGCACCGCCTTTGAAACGTCTGGACCTGGAAATGGACGGAGATCGTTTCCGTTTTGAAAACGCGGGCATGCGAAGCGCCATGGTGGAGGCCCGTTACACGATGTTCAACAAGGAAGTCATCAAACGCCTGGGGGTGATGCGGTCCACGGACGCGGAATCGGTTTCCAAGGTCGTTTTGTTTCATGACCCCGGAAAGCAGGTATCCTACCGGGTGAACTGGTATCCTGCAACCGGTGAGGCCGTGAAAGGAGATTGGCAGCCTTTGGAAGAGACCTATGTGGTGTTTACTCCACCCGTCAAATAATTGAATCAAAAAAGGAGAATGGACGATGATAAAACCCTGGAATAAAATGGCTTGGGCAATGGCTTTTACGGTCTTTTCCCTTGCTGGAAGCGCCCTGGCCGCACCGGGAAAAGGTGCGGATCAGAAGATCAATTACATCCGTCAATTCAAACCCCTGGCCATCTCCCCTTCCCTCACGATACCCTCCGGGGATTCCGCAAAGGAAGTGGGCGGCATAGCCTACGGCCGTCATGTGGACGTGAAGCTCGCCGACGGCAGCACGGTCCGGTGCTTTCCCACAGCCACCACCGACCCGGAAAAACCCGGCAAGAACTATTACTACCTTCCCACCAATCCCCATGTGTCCAAGTTCCCGGACGGCATGCCCAAATTTTCCATGATCCGCTTCGTATCCGATAAGGCCAAGGAAGCCGGCGGTGCGGAAGGTGCTGTTCTTCACTTTCTGGTGGAATACGGCCTGGATCAGGCCCAACAGCAGGAGACAGCCAAGTTGCTCCAGAAACAGGTGAAAGACGCCGTGCTCAAGGGCGCTGTTCCCCTGGAAGTGGGAGCCGAAGGCAACAGCTTCAATGTCATCTCCGCTGTTTTAGGGGACAAAAATTTTGCCCCCACCCTGATCACCAGCGGCAAGGCCCCGGTCATGGAAGGCCAGCAGGTGGCGGTGGCTGCCCGGCTGGATGCCTACGGCGCAACCCTTCTGGCCAAGGGATTTGAGCAACCTACATCCCAGGTCTCCGTGGCTTTTGATCTCAAATACGTGGTGAAGCTCCCGGCCTATGATGTGAAAGTCACCATTGATTATGACAAATTCAATTTGGTGGAATCGGAGTACAGCCATACCAGGCAGAAAACGTCCACCAGCAAACGTACCTGGGATCCCAAATGGTATAACCCTTTTAATATCAGCACCAAAACCGCCACCACCCTAACGGAAAAAGAGCAATCCCAGGCCCTGGATTTCCTTCAGGAAAACGGGGTGGTAACCTTTGACTATGTCCAGCACGTACCGGATGCCGACAAGGAAATCGTGGAGAGCGGCCTTCATAAAATCGTTCTGGAATCCTTCTTTGACATGCAAAAACGGCTGGGAGAACCCACCGATCAGGAGCTCACCTCGGAAGATGAAGGAGACCAAAAGGAAGAAGCCGCCGCCAGACGAAAGGAAGCGGCCAAACACAACAATTACTCCTACACGGTTTTTCAGCGCAAACAGATTCAGCGGAAATCCAAACAGGTCCTGAATCTGAAAAAAGTCATGGCCCGGTATGAAACCTATACCATGACCGGCAACATCGGCGCTTGGTATGACCAATACAAGGACAACCCCAAGCTCGTTTCGCAAGTCAACCTGGATGATCCCTTTTTCCAGAGAAGGGAAATGCGCTTTGTCATCGACAATGAAGCCTATGATATTTTCAAAGACATGGTGAACTACGCCACCATCCAGGTGCGGGTGGACCGGAAAGACCAGCGGCCCTTCATCGATGAAATGACCATTGACCGGAAATACCTGGAGACCAACGGCCAGACCGCCACCCTCACCTACGCTCGCATGGGGGACGATGCCCAGACCTATGATTATGCGGTCCAATGGAGCCTGCGGGGCGGAAACCTTTACCCGGCGGAACCCAAATGGGCCAAGGGCGAACTCATGGCCGTCACCCTGGCAGCTCCGGTAAGGCCCAGAACTCTGGAAGCCGAAGCGGATCTTGAGGAGCTGGGACAGATTGGCGTGGCCCGGGTCAGCGTGGAACTGCAATACAACCGGTTCGGGAAACTTTATACGGACACCTCCGGCTTGGCCATCTCCGCAGCCGGGGGGGAAGCCCGGGTGAACAAGGTGATTTACCAGGATGCGGGAAACCACAAACTTTCCTACCGGCTCATCTACCATCACAAAAAACTGGGTAAAGTTTCTTCAGATTCCTGGAATCCCGTGGAAGGCGATTATATTTACTGCGCGCCCACGGAAATGATCCTTGAAAAGATCAAAAGTGCTTTATAAATTAATAATGACCTGTTTTTTTTCATGCGACTGTGCTATTTCTAGCCAATTTCATTTCCATTAAAAAAGGAGGATTCGGTTATGCTGAAACAATTTCGAAATTCCACACTGGCCCTGGGTATTGTGACTTACCTTCTGTTATTTTGGACTTCTCCGGCTGCAGCGGCCATGATGGATTCGGCCCTGTCCAATGGTCCTGCTTCCAATTCGGCCAGAAATCTCGAAATTAGTAAAATTCAGAGCGTTCTGGAAAACAAGATCGTCATGGACAAGCTGAGCGCCTACGGGCTTTCCGCTGATGAAATCCGGGGCAAACTTTGCCAGATGACCGACGATCAGATTCACATGCTGGCCCAGGCTTCGGATAATGTTCCGGCCGGCGGAGACGCGGTAGGCCTTCTGGTGGGCGTTCTTTTGGTTATTCTGCTGGTCATCGTCATTCTCAAGCTCTTGAATAAAGAGATCGTCGTTCGGTAACACAACTATTGAAAGCCTTTTTGGCAGCGCTTCTCTGCCTGGCTTTTGCAGCCAGCTCGGGGGCCCGGGAAATTGAAGGGATTCCTTTCTTCAGACAGGAAAGGCACCAATGCGGTCAGGCCGCCCTTGCCAGTGTATTGGCGTATTATAAAATCCCCGTTGATATGGAGATCCTTATCAGGGAAACGTATAGCCAAGCCCTGAAGGGAAGCCTCATGGCTGATCTTGAAAATTACGCCAAGGGACTCGGATTCAAAACCAAGTCCGGCCAGGGAACCCTTCAAATCCTCAAAGAAAGTGTTCTGGTCCGAAAACCGGTGATTGTTCTTCTGGATAATGGGGTTTGGCTGGCTGCCAAACCCCATTATATTGTTATTTTCGGGTTCAATGAAAAGGGCTTCATTGCTCATGACGGAAGCGAGCCTTCGATTTTGTTCAAATATAAGGGATTTGAAAAAACCTGGAAAAAAATGGGCCACCCTTACCTGATCATCCATCCATGAGATCTTTTGTCATCATTGCAGCGGTTTTATGCCTTTCGGGATGCTCCCTTCTCGGGGTTCATATTCTCCACGACTCCCTGACAGCAGCCCAGCACAGCGACCTGGGATACACCTATGAAAAGCAGAACAAGCTGGAACTGGCGGAAAAGGAGTACCTCAAGGCCCTGAAAAAAGACAAGGCCCTGGCGGTCCCCTGTTTCAATCTGGGAAATGTGTATTATAAAATGGGAAAGTCGAAACAAGCGGTCAAATATTATCGCCTTGGCCTGAAAAAAGCACCGGATCAATCGGACATCATGAACAATCTTGCCTTTGTTCTCATGGAACAGGGCAAATTCGTTGAAGCCCGAAAATGGATTGAAAAAGCCATCGCTATCGCCCCCAAACCCGAATACCTGGACACCCGGAATAAAATCCTGAACCGCTTGGAATAGCCTCTCCTTTATGATTTTCCGGCACCCTTATCCGGCCCGTCCTCCCCTTTGATTTTGCGAAGAATTTTGGGGATGAAAAAGGAAAACACAAACAGACCCACCGAAAAAAAGATCTTAAAAGAGATGAGATTTTGCCAGTTTCCGGAAGCCCACACCTCCTTTACCGTCCCGATAAAAAACGTGAAGATAAAGGTTCCCACTATAATCCCCAGACCGGTACCGAAAAAATAGTCCCGAAATTGGACTTTCGTGAGCCCCATACCGAAATTCATGGGGGTAAATGGGAAGTAGACCAGCCGGAGGTAGAGCACCGCAGCAAAGCCGTTTTGCTTTATGGCTTCATCATATTTCTTCAACCGGTCGCCAACAAGGGACGCGGCAAAATCCCTGCCCAGGGTTCTTCCGATCATAAAGGCCCCGCTGGCCCCAAGCATGGCACCGATCCACACGTAAAGAAAGCCCCAATAGGGTCCGAAGATGGCCGCACCCAATCCGGTAAGAAGGGTCCCGGGCACGAACAGACACACACCTATGGCATAGACCAATATATAAACCACCGGTGCCCAGAGGCCTGCATGATCAAGAAACCGGCCCAGTGCTTCCGCCGTAAGAAATTGTTTCACCGGGGTGAATCTCACCACATAAATAGCCCCGATGATGAAGATAAACAAAAGAAGCGCTTTGAACCAGGCTTTCTTGCCCTCCGGGGAAGATCCCTGAACCGGTGTTTTGTTCACGTTGATTCTCCTTTGACCCTGACCTCAGGGTTGATGGCCCCCCCTCAAGTGAAGCCCGCTCCAGCGGTGCAGGTATAGCAATGGTCACCCACGGCGATGGGGAGCCCTTCCTCCGGCGGCCCGGGCATTTCGGAGACGTGCGTCCTTTGTGCGCCCAGGTGGAGCCCCCTGGACAGATTGAAGTCGCAGTCATGAAGAACCCCATCCCAAGAAACGGAAACCAGGGATCTGCACATGAGACCTTCAACCGTGCAGGAATTAAACCCCGATGATAGTCTTTCGAGGTAGGCTTCCAGGTTGCCCTTTTCGTCAAGCCAGTTTCGAAAACGCCCCAAAGGCGCATTGGCAAAAGCATAGAGGTTATTAAAAACAATACCCCACTTTTTCAGAAGCACCTCACGAAATCTCTTTTCCAGCTGGTCCTGGGAGCCGGGCAGAAAAGCCCCGGCCGGATTGGAAACCAAATCCAGTGTCAACCGTGTTTCAGGATTCCCATACCCCAGGGCATTGAGCTTCAAAAGGGTATCGACACTCTTTCTGAAAATACCATTTCCTCTTTGGGCATCTGCCTGGGCTTCATTCAAAGAGGGGAAAGAGGCCACAATGCCCACGCTCTTTTCTTTCAGCAGCCTGATTAAGTCATGCCTTTTCCCATCGCTTAAGACACTCAAATTCGAGCGGAACGTTATCCTTGGGGCTTGTGGAAAAAGTCCTTCGATGAGCTTGACGATATTCGGGTTCAGCTCCGGGGCCCCGCCTGTGATATCGATGGCTTCGAACCGGCTTCGATCTGCGTAGGCGATGATATCATCCATCGTCTCCGAGTCCATATTCTCTTTTCGGTCAGGCCCTGCGCTTAAATGACAATGGCGACACCTCTGATTACAGAGAAGCCCCACATTGACTTGCAGGGCGGTTGTCTTCTTCCGGGAAAGAACAAGGCCATGGTTGGCCAGGGTCTGGCGGAACGTTTCCGGTGGCCTTATTTGCTCCCAAGGATAAGCAGCATTCATCTTCTGGATCACCTCTTTACATGGAAAGCTTTTGAGCGATATTGCGCATTTGCACCCCGTGAACCAGGGAAGCTCCCCCTCGAATGGCCGTTGCCACATGAATGGCCTCGGTCATCTCTTCCAGGTTGGAGCCTTTCTCCAGGCAGGCCCGGGTATAGGCGTCAATGCAGTAAGGGCATTGAACGGCATGGGCGACGGAAAGCGCGATCAGGGTTTTCTCCCGCTCGGTGAGCGCTCCTTCAGCAAATACCGCGTTATAGTAGTCAAAGAACTTTTGTGCCAGGTCAGGTGCCTGTTGCCCGATTTCTGAAAACTTGGGTAGGTCTTCCGGCTTGTAATAGGTTTCCATCATCAATCTCTTTGAACTCCTTTCTTGAACAGGTTTTTTTGTTTTAAAAGCTTTAGAAGAAAGCCGGTCTTCTTCTTTCATTCTTCTCCGCACGCCCTCCCTTTGAGGTGAAAGAAAAACTTGAGCCCTTTCCTGATTTTATCTGAAAAAATCTTCGGGGAAAAATAGGTTCCCGCCACACGCTTGTTGATCTCTCCCAGGGTGGGATACGGGTGGACGGCGGAAGCCAGGGTGGACAGCTTCACTTTGCCGTTGAGCACAGCCACCCACTCATTGATCAGTTCCCCGGCGTGGGGTCCCAGGATCTGAATGCCCACGGGTTTTTCATCATCATTCAGAATCATTTTGATCTTGCCTGCCGTGTTTCCTTCGGCCAGGCTTCGGTCGTTGTCCCTGAAAGCTTCCGTAACCACCGAGTAGTGTATCCCGGCTTCCTTGGCGGCTTTTTCATTCATCCCGATACTGGCCAGTTCAGGGTCGGTATAGGTGCACCACGGCAAAAAAGTATAGTCGGCCTTTCGGGGAAGATGAAAGATGGCGTTGCTCACCACAATGCCCCCTTCATATCCTGCGGCATGGGTGAACTGAAAAGCCCCGGTGATATCCCCGGCCGCATAAATATGCTTCCGGGTGGTTCGCATTCGGGCATCCACTCGAATGCCTTTCCGATTAAACTCAACGCCGATGCCGTCCAGGTTCAGACCGTTCACATTGGGCGCACGACCCATGGCCACCAGAATCTGTTCCGCAAAAAGGGAGGAGATTTTGCCCTCCTTGGTCTGGATGCGTACTTCTTTCCCTCGGCCGGAATCCCTCACCTCAAGAACCGAACTGTTGAGGTGAAACACAACCCCCTCGGATTCAAGTACTTCCATGATGCCATCGGCCATGTCCTTGTCTTCTTTGGTGAGAATCTGATTGCTTCTTTGAACCACGGATACCTTTGTGCCCAGTCGGGAGAAAGCCTGGGCCATTTCAATGGCAATGGGTCCGGCGCCCAGAATCACCATGGATTCGGGAAGAGCATCCAGGGAAAAAATCTCCTTGTTGGTGAGATAGGGGGTTTTGTCCAACCCTGGAATGGAGGGCCTTTCGGGGGATGAGCCTCCGGCGATAACCCAGGTCTTTGCAGAGAAACTCTTTCCGTTTATCCGAATCCTGTGCTCATCCGTGAAGCCAGGTTCTCCGAACACCACTTTGGCTCCAAGGCTGCAAAATCTTTCTTCAGAGTCGTGTTTTTGAATGGATGCAATAACCGATTGGATTCTCTCCCTGATCCGGGTAAAATCAACGGGCGGCAATTCAACCCCGGGAAGTCCGAAATCCCGGGCATGTTTCATGGCATGATAAACCCGGGCCGATCGAATAAGGGTCTTGCTGGGCACACAACCGAAATGAAGACAATCCCCCCCCAGGTTCTTCTCTTTTTCAACCAACAGGGTCTTGGCCCCCAACCGGGCGGCCCCGGATGCCACGGTGAGACCTGCGGCCCCTCCTCCGATAATTCCCATGTCATAGTCATAGGTTGTCATGA
The DNA here is from genome assembly GCA_013791935.1 of Desulfobacteraceae bacterium. Taxonomy (GTDB): domain Bacteria; phylum Desulfobacterota; class Desulfobacteria; order Desulfobacterales; family UBA5616; genus VMSV01. Next base: position 64,404 of record VMSV01000150.1, read on the forward strand.
GGTTTTCCCTTTCATACGACTGGGTTGATTATACTAATGATTTCATCTGGTTGATCCGTTTTAAGTGGATCATCGGGCTTTCAACCGATTTGAATCCACAATACCATTTTATCCATTGAATATCCACGCTCATTTGATTGGCCTTCCCAACGATGGAGCTTCCCGGGGTTCCGGCTCGCCTACTAATTGCCCACCATTTCCACCTTGACAACCCATAGGAATGGTTTCATAATGTTCGCATATTTTTGAATTGTTTCACAACATACCAGTATCATATCATTATTTGGCGTTTGATTCTGGAAGAAAGCGCACTGATATTTTTTATGAGGCGGAAGAATTTTGTGTTCCCATAAAAGAGACAAGAAAGATCGATACAAAGGAGCTTCAATGAAAAAAAGAATAGGGTTTCCCGGCATTCTGGTGCTGGTCTGGATCATGGCAACGACTGCTTTTTGCCAAAATGTTGGGGAAGATAAAATACCGGATGAGGAATACGGAATCTACACCCTGGTGATGGGAGAAATCGGAGGAGCGTCTTCGGTGAGCAGTCAAACCCTCAATGGTTTGTGGGCCAACTACCTGTTGAACTTCTTCGAGGATCCCATCAAACCCGGACCGGAACTGATCCGAAATTTCGATGATAAAAACCGGGACAAACACGATCTTTTAGAATCCTTTGTCCAAAAATCAAAAAAGGAGCCCGTGGGACTCCTGGACGAAAAAAGGCAAATCACTTTTTCAAGGGTGGGGCTTGATCCGTTAAAAGGACAGGGACTTCTCGTGGTGGGCCTCACCTATGCTCAACCCGAAGATGTGATGAACGAAGGGAAGTTTGTATTTCTCCAAAAAAAGAACGGCCAATGGGTTGTGGAAAAAACCACCCAGGCCTGGGATATGAGACTGGGCCCACTCTAATAACAGAAAATAAATACACACCGAAAAGAGACGGGTTTATGAAAATCACCCCACTATTTGCCGCTTTTTTAATCCTTGCCGTGGCGCTGCCCCTTTCCAATGCCGGAGCGGACATGGGTCAGATCCATGCGTCCAATGTGAGGGTCAGCGAAGAGAGCCAGAAAGCCATTATCCTGCACAATATGGAGGAAGAGATCCTGATCCTGGGCACGGATCTCAAGGCTCAAAGCAACACCGGCATCATTCGATTCATTCCCTTTCCCACCGAACCCCTGGTCAGCCTTGCTCCGGAAAGAGCCTTTGATGCGGCATCAGAGCTCATGAAAAAGCATGAATTGAAATTCCTTTTTGTTAGCAAGGGCGGCGGTTCCGGGACCAAAGGGGTTGAACTGAAACTCAACACCAAGATAGGAGCCCATGACATGACGGTGATCCAAGTCACAGATCCTGTTCATTTCAGGGAGTGGGTCAACGCTTATTTTCAAAAAAAGGGCCTGCCGGTGAAGAAAGTCTATCCGGAAATTGAAGCAATCGTCCGGGACTATGTAAAAAGGGACATCTCCTATTTTGTTCTGGACTATGTGGAACTGAGCCCGGAAACCAAGTTCATTGAGCCGGTGATGTACCGGTTCAGGAGCAGTCAACTCTACTACCCCTTGAAAACGTCCAACACGTTCGGCGGTAAAGGCGGCATTGATCTTATCCTGATCATCCCGAGAACCCTGTGCACGCCCAGCCTGGATGCCTATAGCCACAGCGGGGAAGCCGTTCTCGGGCTTCCGGCCTATTCCGAAGCCAGCACCTCAGCCAGAATCAATCCAGCCGAGCTCAAGGAAATCCTACCCGAAGCCGATGATTTTTTTAACGGACAGAAAATCTATCTCCAGATGGTAAGCTATTACGGGAAGTATGAATTCCAAATCGACATCGTGTATGACCTGTCAAAAGGGAAGGACAAGGCCTATGGATACCAGCCGGAAGGGCCGGAATCCCTTTTGGATGAATGGGTCAATTCCTTGGAGAACAATCCCAAATAAATCCCGGTGATATAAAATGAAACCCATGAATCCCAAATCGGCCCGAACCCTCACCTTTCTTTCCGGAGCCCTGGCTCTGTCGGGCGGAATGATTCTGTCACCGTCGGGTGCTCTATTCCTTCTGGTTGCAGCATCCATTTGCGCTATCTTTCCAGCAGTCTTCGGGAAAAAGACCGTTCGCATCATCGCGGCGTTGTTGCTTATAATTTCCATCAGCCTTGCATTCACCAAGGTTCCTGAATTCAAGAAGGATCAGGAAACCTACCGCAGGCATATGAATTCAACCGTTAAACAATAGCTCCGAAAAGATCCCTGTTCTGTTGCGAAAGTTCGCCTTTGGAAGGTTGGCAGAGCATGCACATCTTAAAATTTGGCATAGTTACAACCTTGGTATTGCTTCTGGCCGCATGCGGATCAGGCCAGGTGAAGCATCCACCCCTTGAATCCCTTTCCACGGTTCAGGATGTGGCCAAAAATTACGGGCCGCCCTCCTGCTTTTTTTCCTATGTCGCGGATGCCGCCAAATATGACCTCATCTCATTTAAAGACTCTCCATCCGTGGTTGTTTTTGAAAATGGCGCTTTATACACCATCATGCCTTCGGTTTCAAAACCCCTGTCCGAATTTGATCAAATTTTAAAAATGTCCATGGAAAAAGAAGAATTACCCATGGAAAACGGTCTGGGGGTCATTCACGCCTGGATCAAGGAGAACAGGGTGAAAAGCGATAAACCCTTAAAACTGGATGACTTCAGCATGAATGCCCTGGATAACGCCGGTGCGGCCGCTGTCATGGCCGTAGGGTTACCCGTCTGGTTCCCCTTTGCCGCCGTGGGAGGGTTGGATCATGTTCTGAGCCGGAAAGAGCAGGACAAAGCTCTGCAGGTGAATCAATCCCTGATGGAAACCGGCAGGTCCTATGAAACATTTCTTTCCCTGCTATCTGACCCTGATCTGACGTTGTCCAAGCCATCCTATTCGGTAAAAATGTTCATTCTGGACAAATCCTTTTTCAGTCAGGGACAGTTCATTTATATTGTGGGATCAAGGGAGGGAAAGGTTCAATGGGTGTCCTACAACGACGGGCAAATCAAAACAAAGACTTTTCAATACAATAAAAAGATCCCGGCACTTTAAATCGATGACAATGTTCGGAATGTCGTTTTGACCTATTTACAATTTAAGAGTTCGAATCCCCCAATGCCCCGGGGGATAGAATAATACAGCGGGTTTCCCTCCCTGATTAAGAAGCCTTTAGCCTCAACCTTTAACCGGGATCTCCTGGGACCCGGGATATTGTAATTGATTTTTTTCATTACAGAATATATTCTCTGGTTTAATAAATCATAAAACGTGAAGTTCGCATCTGTTATTGCAAAAACATTCTTGCCGTTCCGTTTTTGGAAGGAACTTGATCATGGAACCCCAAGCCTTTAAACAATTCGATGACATATTGGAGCCGCTGGGAGCTCAATCTGCCCAGTTTTTTCTTGCCGCCAGCCTGTATCATGCCAGAAAAGTGAGCTTTCATCGCGCAGTTGAATTAGCAGGGCTTTCTTTTGAAGAATTTAAAGCCAGACTCAAGGAACATTTCAGTTACGGATATGTTTTGTCCGATGAAACCCTCGGGAAGGATGTTTCAACCGTGGATAACCTTCTGGCCGATTCATGAAAAATATAGACGTTGTCTCGAATACCAGCCCTCTGATTTTTCTTGAAAATATCGATTCCCTTCACCTCAAGGATCATCCTCACCCAATACTTTGATTCATTTTAAAGGTGAAGCACCTCATTGATCCAGTTTATGATCTTTTGCCTGACCTCATCCCGGTTGATCTCATTGAGCATCTCATGCCTGCCTCCCGGGTAGTACTGCTTGTCCACCGGTCGTATCCCGGCTTCATTCCACAATTCTTCCAGGTACAGCAGCCCTTTTAAATGATTATTCACCGGGTCGTTGTCTCCGGCCACCAGAAGACAGGGCAAGTCTTTTCGTACATTTTTATAGGTGTCCCCATCCTGGTATCGCCTCAGGGCCGTCATCATTTTAGCCACATGCACGGGTTCAAAGGATTCAAACCCGCACAAGGGGTCGGCAATGTATTTATCCACTTCATCAGGATCCCTGGACAGCCAGTCATAACCGGTACGGCCTTCAAACCCTTGGTTCAAATCTCCCAGGGCTGCAGGTGCCTCACCTTCCTTGAGGGGCTTACGGGATGTGGAGCCGGACAGGATCAGGGCCTCCATCTCATGGGAATGATCCGCAACAAATTGCTGGGCAGCAAATGAGCCCATGCTGTGGCCGAACAGAACCACCGGCAAATTTGGACTGGATTGACGGGCGATTTTAATGAGTTGCCCGATATCCGCAACCAGGGCATCCCACCCCCCTTTGCCGAAATCCCCGAGGCCTTCAGGCCCCGGGGATTGGCCATGCCCCCGATGATCCATGGCCCAGACCTCGATGCCGGAAGCATTCAGGGATCTGGCAAACCGTTCATACCGCAAAGCATGTTCCGCCGCGCCGTGGGCAATAACCATCATGGCTTTGGGATTCTCCGCCTGCCACACATAGGTCTGAATGGACAGGGCATCAACTTCGGAATCAAAACGAAACATATTGTCATACATGGTTTACTCCTTTTGTTAAAAATGGTTTATATGGAAGGAGATCATCGCCTACCCTTCTGTTATTCCCCTAACTTTTCCAGCCAGTTTTTTATCACAGGTTGAACTTCAGGCCCCACGACGACTCCCATATGCGTGACACCCTCCAGCATTTCCACCTGTGCGTGGGTATATTGCGAAATCAACGGCCCGAACCGGTCGGCATAAAAGGCTTCATCCGCCGTGCCCACGACCACCAAAAGGGGCTTCTGAATCGATTGGAGGTCTTTTTCATAATCTTTTGGCGCAAATGCCGCATTCAACCGATAGGTATAAGACAAGGTTTCCGTCGCGTCACGTACTGCTTCGGGCATATTGAAATGAATTACCGGCAAGTGATTCAGCCTTCGAACGCCCACAGCGTTCAGCATGCTCAGTCCGATGATCCGTTTGATATTGGGTTGTGCCCATCCTCCGGACTGTGGCCGTGTGGTGGGTGCGTTGTATTTCAAAAAAGGCGACAAAAGAACATAAGCATCCGCTTCGTTCCCATAACGACTTCCGGCAAAGCGAATGGCCAATCCACCCCCGGACGAGTGACCCCCGACAATCATCTTGGCATGGGGATGTTTTTGTCTCAAAATCACCAAAAGATCGGCGATGTCATCTTCAAACTGGCCGATATAATCCACATCCCCCCTGTGCCTTGGCGATGGACCGTGCCCCCGGAGATCCGGTGTGTAAACCCGGGCCAGGCCCCGGGTACTGATAAAATTTGCCAGGGTCATGAAGTACCGGCTGTGGTAGCCGGACCCATGCAGAAGGATCAGAACCTTGTTGGATGCCGATGGGTAATACCGGAACATCAGTTCTTCCCCGTCCCTGGCATGATATTTCTGAAGTTCAGGAAGTTCTTGGTAATCCATCATCAACTCGCTGAATTTCAGGTTGTTTTCATTCGGTACGACCCGGGTGGGCTTGCCGACCGCAATCAACAGAACAGCGACGCAGAGATAGACCCCCACAGAAATCATAAGAGACATCACTATTTTAAGGATCATTTTTGTTTTTTTGCCCCTTACCGACTCACCAGGGTGCCGTTATCAATAATAATATCCTGCCCGTTGATCAATTCACCCGCCTTGGAAGCCAACAGCAGGGCGGCTCCGGCGATATCTTCCACCTCTCCTAATCTGGGAACAGCCAGGTTCTGTCCCGCATGTTCCATTCCCGGATGATCCCAAAGGGCCCGGGAGAGCCTGGTCTTGATCACACCCGGTGCGATGGCATTCACGCGGATACGATGCTTCCCCCATTCACTGGCAAGGATTTGGGTCAGATGCGTAAGGGCGGACTTGGTGATGCAGTAAGCCCCTTCCAGGCTTCCCCCGGTGCCATAGGAAGCAATGGAGGTGGTATTAATAATACAGCCTCCGTTTTCCTTCATCCAGGCATGGAAAATCATTCGCGATAAAATAAACGGACCTTTCAAATTCACTTCAAAGATTTTATCCCAGGCAGACTCCTGAACATCCGCCAAAGGACCATTTGCAGGGTTGGTTCCTGCGTTGTTGACCAAAATGTCCACTCTGCCGGCCCAGGCCATGGCCTCGTCCACAAGTTTTTTCCGGTCTTCGGGTTTTGAGATGTTGGCTGCCACGGCCAGGACTTGGGCCCCGGTTTGCTCCCGGAGGCGAGCTGCCGCTTCTTGAATTCCTTCGGGTTTGCGGCTGCTGATCACAAGCTTTGCCCCGGCAAGGCCGTAGACTCGGGCAATTTCTTCCCCAATCCCGCGGCTGGCCCCTGCAATCAAAGCGGTTTTTCCGTCCAGAGAAAACATGGATGCGATTTTTTCATGATTCATTTTTTTCCTCCTTGGTTACGATATTTTTTTAATGATTCAGCGTGTGTTGGAATAACATTGACCCATGAATATTTTTTTCTGCCAGTTCCACCATATGCCTTTGGTGGGTAAAATAAATCACCTGAGTCTTTTTAGAAAGTTCCGCCAATTCCTTAAGAGAAGCAACGGCTCGTTCATCATCAAATTTAATCAGAATATCATCCACGATAAAGGGCAGCGGTTCGTTTTTTTCAACGTATGCTTCCAAAGCCGCCAAACGCAAGGCCAGAAAAAGCTGGTCTGCCGTCCCCTCGCTCATCCCTTCCACCCGGACGATATCTTTACTTCCAGAGCGCAGGCCCACAAGAACCGGTTGACCGTTTTCTTCAAATTCCGCCCGAATCCCTTCAAAGGAGTTTCCAGTCATCCGGGTGAAGAGCTCCGAAGCCTTCATTAAAATAGGCCCCTGGTGCTTGTCCCGGAATTGCTCAATGGCACGGGCCAGAACTTTATCAGCCAGGGTCAGTCGGGCATACTGCTCAACATCGTTTCCCAGCCTTCCCAGAAGGTTTTGCATCTCCTCGACTAAATCCGCTGCTTTTGCACTGCCATCCATTTTGCCAAGTTCGGTGCGTTCACTCCCGATGGTTTGGTCCAGCGCGGATTTTTCCTGGCTCAGTTGATCGATTTGATCGGAAAGGGTTTTCAATTCACCTTCCATGCCGTCCGGATCAACCAACCGTACTTCCTGGATAAAATCATCCACCGAGGCCCCGCCCGATAATTTGCGCAGTTGATCATTGAGATTTTTTAATTCGATCTCAAGTTGCCGGCGCCTGTCTGATCGTTTTTCTGCTTCTCCAAGTTCATGAATATTTTGGCAATAGGCCTGCTCACACAGGTTCTTTAAATGGATTTCGATCTTGATCCTTTCATCCTCCGCCTTTTTCAGTTGCTTTTCTGCTTGATCCGCCTGTTTTTTCAGCGTTTCTTTCCTGGACCATGAATCCCTGGATCGCTTCAGCCGGTTCAGAAGTTCCAGAACGTTTTCTTCCGGGGTTCGCCCTGCCAGATCTTTTGCCATGACCTCCACCAGGCCGGAAACCTTTTGGCCAAACGCCTCGGTGTCACGATCAATGCCCTCAATCCGTTGTTGCAGAATTTTTGCTTCCTTTAACTTTTCAAACAGACTTTTCAATTCTTCCATCACAACCGTGGCCTGGGAGGGAAAGGATTTGGCTTCAAGACCCAGGGGTTGAACCGCCTGTTCCCAGTGATCCTGCCATTTTTCCAGTTCCTGCTCACCGGCTTTTAACCGGGAGGTGGAGAGGTCCCGCTCTTTTTCCATCATGGATTTTTCATGGGACAATCTTTCCCGCTTATCCCATAGCTCACCTTGCCTTTTGATAACCGCCTGGGCCTGTTTTATCAGGTTCATCAAGGATTCTTGGTTCGGATCCGGCAGCCCTGGAAAGGTTCGAAAACATTGAATCAGTTTTTTCCGACGGGTTTCCACATCTTCCTGCCATTGGATGGCTTTTGTTTGCCGAACTCTTTTTTCTTTTGCATTTTTTACCACGGCTTGAAAATCCTGGACCCAACTTTCCATTTCCCGAGGAGACTTTGGATGGATAACGCTGGGCATCCAGATTTCAAACCATTCTCTGGAAATTTCCTTTTTCTTTACCTTCATTGTTTCCAGCTCTTTTTCTATCTGAAGAAACACCTCCTTATGAACCTTTAAGTCGACCAGCAATCTGGCCTTGTTTGCCACCCGGTCCGCCTCACGCCTGAGCCGGTCTGAAATGGCATCCGCTTCCCGAATGTCTCCTTCAAAAGCCTTCATCACCGAGGATTGGCCGGCCGATTCAAGATATGCTTCTGCTTCTTCTTGGGAAAGCGGAAGGTTGTTGAGGGTTTTTGAAAGGATTTGCCAGCCTTGTTCGCGTTTTTTTCGGGCTTTATGAAGATCTTCTTCCGTGGGAACTTCCTGCTCAAGCTCAAGGGTTTCAATCTGTCGCTGAATATCTTTCAGGGTTTTGTCTGTTTTTTTCCATTCTTCATCCAATTTATCCAAGGCTTTGTCCACCGCATCAAAATGGCCGCTGAATAGGCGAATGGTCTCCATAAACGGGACCTGGAGTTCTTCCAGTTTTTCAAGGGGCAGCCCTTTTAGGCCCAGCTTTCCAAGGTCAATTTCCAGGGAGGAAGCCAAGGTTTCCAGGTCAGCTTGTTCGGTTCGCATGAGTTTTTCAAGGGGGGCATATTCCTCGCCGTCTGCCAGGGCCCTCTGCAATTCGTCCACGGATACCGGTTCCTCAAGGTGTTCAAGTTCTTCACGGACCTTTGCGATCCCCCGAATAAATTCCGGAAGTTGATCCTTTGCCGTTTGGATTCGGGTCACGATACGCTCATATTGTGCACCAAGCTCTTGAATTCTGACCGTTTCCGTTTTTTTGATCCGGAGTTTTTCCACTTCATCCAGGGTCAGGTCATTGCGCAAATTCAAAAGAATCTCCCGGGCTTCCTGCCGCAGGGCACTCCGACTGGTTTCCAAAGCAATACGATCTTTTGCGGCCTTTCTCTGACTGCCCAGGTCCTGATAGGTTTCTTCAACCAAATCCCCATGATTCATGAGCACATCATAAACCTCCAATCGGGAAATGGCCTGTTTGCATGAATCAATGATTCCCAAAGCAGACATCTTTTCTTTCCCGGCAAAGGTCAACTCCGTGACCAGTTTTTGACGGGTTTCTGAAAACGCTTCCGGCAACAGAGCCGTCGTTGCATACGCTGCGAGTTCATGAATCACTTCTCCATGCCGGGTGATAAAAGGCAGGGCATCATGGATGCGCATCAGGCGGCTATGCTCTTTATTTTTCAGGGTTAATTCCCTTTCAACCCTGTTTTTCCCCATCATGGCATTTTGCATGGACTCATCATGTTTGATCCATTGCTCCGACGGAAGTTGCGCTTCCCGCAAATCTTTTCGAATTCTATCCAAACGCCCCACAGCCTTGTTGATGATTGGATTTTGTCCTGCGGATTTAAAAAGTTGATCCGCAGTCTGCCGGAGTTCATTTTGAACTTCCCTTAAATTGGCAATACCGGAGCCGGCTGAAAAAATAAGCCGGCCCAAATTTCCACCGCCTTGTATGATCTCCCTTCCTCCTTTGACAAGATCCTCATAACCAAACCCGAACATGGTGGAAAATTGGTCGCCGTCAACACCGCCCAGAAATCCTTTCAGCTCCATCTCATCGATGATGTCCTTGTCATCCGGCCCGCGGAGGGTGTTCTCCCGCCCCTTACGGCGAACCCATTCCATTACATTGCCATGACTGGAACGAATGGCTGCTCCGATCCGTAACTTGGAATACGGATGAATAAAATCATCCCCGAATTGCACAGGCATTCCGTATAAAACATATCGCAAGGCTCGAAGGGAAGAACTCTTTCCGGCCTCATTGGGGCCGTAGATGATGTGGAACCCTTCCCTGCCCTGGCTTAGGTCCAGAGTGGTCCCCGTAAAAGGCCCGAAAGCGATTAAACGCAATTCGTCAATCCTCATGAGGCACCCTCTTTCCCAATCAGTCTCTTGATCAGCATGGGCTTGACCTGTTCCAGCAGATCCTTGATCCATGGATCATCAAAATGCAGACCCTCCTCCCCTTCTTTCAGTTCCCGGGGAATTTTCTTATCCAGGTCCGAAAGATGAGAGAGAAGGTTCAGCCTGGCTTCAGAATCATTTTTTAGTTCCTCAAACAAACCTGATAATTCTCCCATGGCTCCATCGCTTGGTTCAAGCAAGGGGTTGGATAGGGGCATTCGGGTATTGAATTTTATTTTTTCCACCCAGACTTTGTCATTCCCGTGGGTTGCTGCCATGGACCGGATCTCATTGGACCATTTTTCAACGTCTGAAAGCATTGCTTCATGGGCCGGGGTCTCTCCCGTGATGTTCACCCGAAGGGCTAAGGGCATGTTCCGGTTTTTTTCAACCAGATCCTCCATTTTCCCTTTGAACCGGTCCACAACCTCAAAGGCACTTTCCGCATCCGTGGCATCAATATCCGCCATCCCCCACCGGACAACATCCATGGTTTTGAACAAAACCTTGGAACGCCCATTGTCCTCCACCGTCACCAGAGCGCAGCCCTTGGGGCCGCTTTCACGGATGTGACGCCCCTGGGTATTGCCGGAGAATACAATGGGAGGATCCGCCTGAAGGATTTCATACTGATGCACATGGCCCAGGGCCCAATAATCGTATCCTTTGGCATTGAGTTGATCCAGGGTACAAGGAGCATAGGGTTCATGGCCTTCCCTTCCGTTTGCGCAGGTATGCAAAAGGCCTATGTTATAGAAGCCTTCCACAGGATCAGGATAGTTTTTTGACAGATCCGTTTTGACGTCCCTGGAAGCATAACTTTGGCCGTGCAAGGCCACCTGTAATTTTTTGATTTGAAAGCTGGTTGGCTGACTTGAGGGGAATAAAATCACATTCTCCGGAAATCGAAGATTTTTTGTGATTTTATTTGCGGCATCGTGGTTTCCGGCAAGGATGAAAGCACCGATCCCATGGTCCTTGAGCTTGGCCAGCTGCTTGACCAAAAAAAGACCGGTATTATAGTCTTTCCAGTCACCATCATACAAATCACCGGAAAGGAGGATAAAAGCGACCTTCTCGGAAATAGCCGTCTCAATGAGATTGATAAACGCCCGCCGGGTGGCCTGGCGAAATTCATCCACGGGCGCGCCTTCGTAAAGATCAAGCTGGTGGAGTGGGCTGTCTAAATGGACATCTGCTGCGTGGAGGAACTTGAACATGGCATGCTCCGTATATTGACAATCCGTGAGCTTCATTGATAATTTAACCTTGTTTTTAAGGCCAACAGAGAATCAGATCAAGCTTTAATTGGATTTCTTAAACACTCGAACGTGGAAAATGCAGGTGCAATCAAAAAAAACTTTTGCTGCAATAGACTATGGAATGTGCGATGCCAAAAATTGCGACCCGGACAACGGGGTTTGTGCAGCCGTGCTGGCATGCACCCATAAAGTGATTAAACAGATGGACGGGGCGTTTGAATCCCCCATTATTTTTCAAGACCTGTGCATGGGATGCTGGGACTGTATTGAGGCCTGCCCGGCCCATGCCATTCAAATCAAGCGGGTGACCTAAGCAGCTTTCCGAATCATCGCCTCCCGGGTTTCCTCGATTTCCGTGCTCTCAAGATACTCATCAAAGGTCATGAGCCGATCGATCACGCCTCCGGGGGTAATCTCGATGATCCGGTTCACCACAGTATTCAAAAACTCGTGGTCATGGGAGGTGAAAAGGATCACTTCGGGAAAATGGATCAAGCTGTTGTTCAGGGCTGTGATGGATTCCAGATCCAGATGATTGGTGGGTTCATCCATCATCAGGACATTGGATTCGGAAAGCATCATTCTGGAAAGCATGCAACGGACTCTTTCCCCGCCGGAAAGCACGTTAACCTTTTTTACTGCTTCTTCCCCTGAAAACAGCATGCGGCCCAGGAAGGTCCGGGCAAAGCTTTCGCCCTCTGTGGGGGGAGAAAATTGAAGGAGCCAGTCGATCAGGCTGACCTCACCATTAAAATAGGCGCTGTGTTCCTTGGGGAAATAGGACCGGGTGATGGTCTGCCCCCAATGGAAGGTCCCGCTGTCCGGTGCCATCTCACCGGAGAGGATTTGGAACAGCGTGGTCTTGGCAAGAGGGTTTCCCCCCACAAAGCCGATCTTGTCTCCGCCGTTCACCGTAAAGCTCACGTTGTTCAGCACTTTTTCGCCGTCAATGGTTTTGGTGAGCCGGTCCACTTCCAAGATCACGTTGCCGCAGGACCGTTCCGGCTTAAAGCTGATAAACGGGTATTTTCGTGATGAGGCCGGAATGTCTTCGATGGTAAGCTTCTCCAAAAGTTTCTTTCGGGAAGTGGCCTGTTTGGATTTGGAGGCATTGGAACTGAACCGTTGGATAAACGCTTTGAGTTCATCCGCCCGTTCCGTGGTTTTCTTGTTTTCCGCCAATTTCTTTTTCAGGTTCAGTTGACTGGCCTGGTACCAGAAATCGTAATTTCCCACATACACCGAGATTTTACTGAAATCAATGTCGGCAATGTGGGTGCACACCTGGTTCATGAAATGGCGGTCGTGGGATACCACAATCACCGTGTTCTGGAACCTGAAGAGAAATTCTCCCAGCCAGGCAATGGATTTGATGTCCAGGTTGTTGGTGGGCTCGTCCAGAAGGAGAATGTCCGGATTCCCGAACAGAGCCTGGGCAAGGAGGACCCTCACCTTTTCCCCGCCATCGAGTTCCTTCATCTTTTTCCCATGCATGCCCTCGGAAATGGCCAGACTTTTTAAAAGAACCGCTGCTTCAGGCTCTGCATCATAGCCGTTGGATTCTTCGAATTCGATCTCCAGTTCACTGGAACGGATACCGTCTTCTTCGGAAAAGTCCGGTTTTGCATACAGCGCATCTCTTTCCGTCATAATGCGGTACAGTTTTTCATGGCCCATGATCACGGTGTTCAAAACCGTCTCTTCGTCAAAAGCAAAATGGTCCTGCCTTAAAACCGCAATCCTCTCCCCGGGTCCCACAGACACGGTGCCCGAGTCCGGCTCGGTATCCCCTGCCAGAATTTTTAAGAACGTGGATTTGCCCGCGCCATTGGCGCCGATGAGTCCATAGCAGTTGCCCGGTGTAAACTTAATATTCACGTCTTTAAATAAAACCCTCTTGCCGTAGGCAAGGGTGATGTTGGTGGTACAAATCATGTTTTTCTTGTTTCCTTTCCAAATAAAAAACCACGGGAATGAATCCCGTGGCTCAAAAGAGGTCTGTCCAATATCACTTTCCGGCAGGAAAGAAAATCTTTTTTTAAAGGATTGAACGCATCAAAGGGTATATTTAAAATCATCCAGCAGCTTCTGTTCTCCAAAAACCGCCTTGCATTTTATGGTGTATTCGCCGGGCTGAGACAGATTGATGTCTCCACCGTAGGCCCCGCTCATTCCCATGGTCATCACCTTTTGTTCAACGCCATCCGGGCCGATAATCAAATATCCCACCTTTGCGGAATCAATCGTTTTCTCATTGGCATCCTGAATACCGAGCATTAAATGATGGGTACCCATGCCTTTCATATCCATCCCCTGGTGCGAAGTGCCCACCTGGGCCTGCAAATCAATCAGGCGATAAGATAGATGATAACCGTCAACCGCAGCGTCCCGAATGAGCTTTCCGGGACTTTCAGTATCCGGCATCTGCATATCATGGGATTTCATCTCTTCGGCTGCAAACGTCGTGGAAACAAGGACAAAGAAACCGGCCATTAAAATAAATAGAATGGATTTTCTCATAAAGTTATCTCCTCTTCAGTAGGTTTCAAATAAAATTAACCAATTGATTTTTTTAAAATAATAATTTATCATGCGTTGTCAAATTCATGACGGCAATAAAATACAAGAACCCACGTCCACCCTGAGACACCTTCGACTCCGGCACTTGCTTTTTTAGAACATCGATATATCTTAAAACCAGTTCAACCCATTAAAGATTGATGATTTTCGAGTTGTTTACATCCAATAAAAGGAGTGAAATGGCATGATTTCAAAGATCGCCGGGTTTTCTTTGTTTTTTTTATGGGTCGCAGTGTCTTCGGGATACCCGCAAGAAATCGTTGAACTCAAGCTGGACCAGCTCGTTGAAGAGGCCGTTCACAACAACCCGGACCTCAAAGCAGCCCGTCATGAAACCGCTTCCGTCCAGGCCCGGATTTCCCAAGCCAAGGCATGGGACCCTCCGCAAGTCGGGGTGGAGTTTTTCAAGACCCCCATTGATAAATTCCCCAATCCCGCGGATGGTTCCATGGAAATGGATTATTTTGTTCAGCAAATGGTCCCTTTCCCGGGCAAACGCAGAGCCGCAAGCCGGGCGGCGGAAACCAATGCTGCCATGATGGATGGCAAATACCGCACTCTGGAGAAAAAAATCATTCGAGACGTCAAGAGCGCTGTTTATGCCCTTTATTTTGTCCAGTGGAAGATCCGGATCAATGCGGAAAATCAGGATTTGATGCATGAATTTACGGAGATAGCAAAACGGCAATACGAGGTGGGAATGGGCAACCAGGCGGACATTCTTCGGTCCCAGACCGAGCTATCCATCCTGATGAACGAAGGAATCAATCTTGAGCAGGAAATAAAATCCGCCGAGGCTGTGATCAATACCCTGTTGAGCCGTCCCACCAACGGACCCCTCGGAAATGTTCCGGATATTGTTGCCGATCCTCCGGAAGCCACCTTTGATCAACTCAAAGCCCTGGCTCGGGAGGTTCGCCCGGAATTGCAATCCATGCGTGAATATATCGCCATGAACCAGGCGGAGGTTTCAGCGGCTGAACTTGACGTTTATCCGGATTTCATGGTCCGGGTCATGTACAAAGACATGGCCGACACCTCCAAGGATTACTGGTCCACCATGGGAACAGCCAGCATTCCCCTGGGCTTTTGGGCTCGGGGGAGTTTCAAAGGAAAAATCCAGGAAAAAAACCAGATTCTTCGAAAATCGGAAGAGGATTTTCGCGCCATGGAAAATACGGTACTTTTTCAAATCCAGGACGCTCTGGTCAATGTGGAATCCAACCGGAATCTGGCAGCCCTTTATAAAAACACCTTGATCCCCCAGACGGAGCAAACCCTTTATTCCACACGATCCGCCTACCAGACCGGGAAAACGGCATTTTTTGCCCTGATTGATGTTTATCGCATGCTGCTGGACGCAAGGCTCAATTATCATCGATCGGCCATGAAAACCATGGAAAGCATCGCCGAACTGGAGCAGGCGGTGGGGTTGGACCTGGCCGAAATCAAACAACGGATTCAATAATGGATTGGTTCTTCTGAATTCAAATCCAAGCCATTCAGAATGGCTTCGCCATGGAGCGGAAAAATGAAAAAAATAGTCCTTACCGCAATGGTTTGCATTTCAATAGGTTTTGCCGCCGGGTGGTTTCTGTTCCACCACCAAAACCAACCTGTAATAAAAGAAACAGCCCGCAAGGTTCTTTATTATCAAAACCCGATGAATCCGGAAATGACCTCGCCAACGCCGAAAAAAGCGCCCGACGGCATGGATTACGTGCCGGTGTATGCTGAAGCGGAGAAGCCTTCCGGCCAACGCAAGATCGCCTATTATCAGGACCCCATGCATCCCTGGTATACTTCGGACAAACCGGGAAAGGCCCCGGATTGTGGCATGGACCTGGTGCCGGTGTATCAGGAGGATAATTCTGCCAAAGGGATTTATATCAACCCGACCACGGTGCAGAACATCGGAGTCACTACCGAAACCATCTCCCGGAGGAAGCTCACCAAAACCATCCGCACCTCGGCCATTGTTGAATTCGACGAAACCCGGCTCTACAGCATCAACACCAAATTCATGGGATGGGTCGAAAAGCTCTACGTGGATTACACGGGAAGGGCCGTGAAAAAAGGGGAGCCGCTGCTGGATCTCTACAGCCCGGATATTGTCAGCACCCAGGAAGAATATCTTCAGGCCTTGCGCTACCGGGAACGGCTGCAGAAAAGCGAGCTGGCTACAGCCCGGCGAGAGGCGGACGAGCTGGTTCAAAGCACCCGGCGCCGTCTTAAATACTGGGATATTACAGACAGGGAAATCGCATCCCTTACCCTGCGAGGAAAACCCGGGCGTGCATTGACCATCCATTCACCGGCAAGTGGCATCGTGACCGATAAAATGGTGATTGATGGTCAGCAGGTCATGCCCGGAATGACGTTATACAAAATAGCCGATCTTACCACGGTATGGGTCACAGCGGATATTTACCAGTATGAGTTGGATTGGATACGCCTGGGTCAAGAGGTGAGCCTGGAGATGTCCTATCTTCCTGAAAAAGCCATTCAGGGAACCGTCACCTATATTTACCCATACCTGGATACTGCCACCCGAACGGCCAAAGTGCGCATTCAAGTCCTGAATACCCCTGATTTTGATCTGAAACCCGGAATGTTCGCCACCGTGAAGATTGTTTCCCTGGTCTCCCTTGACGATATTGCAGTGCCTGAACAAGC
This sequence comes from Desulfobacteraceae bacterium, assembly GCA_013791935.1. Lineage (GTDB taxonomy): Bacteria > Desulfobacterota > Desulfobacteria > Desulfobacterales > UBA5616 > VMSV01. The sequence continues at coordinate 80,937 of VMSV01000150.1, forward strand.
GATAATCCGGTCCGGCGAACGCAATGTGGTGATTATTTCCCTGGGTGGTGGCTATTTTGATCCCCGGAATGTGAGACTGGGGGCATCCGCCGATGGGTTTGTGCAAATTCTTGAAGGCGTGCATGAAGACGAGAAAGTCGTCACCTCGGCCCAGTTTCTCATCGACTCGGAAAGTAATCTCAAGGCGTCCATCGCCGGCATGAACCAGCCTGAAAAAACCGATAAAAAACCGGAGATCGATCCAAAACAGGTGGACGAATTTTTTGAAGATTTTGAACCAAAGCCCGTAACAAAATCCGCCGAGGAAGAGCATAAATTGGATGGCATGGAGATGAAATAACGCCGGGATTCATGGCAGGAACAATGGAATCAGCAACAGGGACGTCCTATCATGTTAAAAAAAATCATCGAATGGTCCATCAACAATAAATTTATGGTTATTCTGGCGACCTTGTTTCTCATCGCCTGGGGAATGTACTCCCTTTACAATATTCCGGTGGACGCCATTCCCGATTTAAGCGACGTGCAGGTGATTATTTACACCGAATTTCCCGGTCAGTCACCCAGAACCCTTGAAGATCAAGTCACCTACCCGCTTACCACCGCCATGGTGTCTGTGCCCAGCGCCAAGGTGGTCCGGGGCTACTCCTTTTTCGGCTATTCCCTGGTGTATGTCATCTTTGACGACGGGACGGATATTTACTGGGCTCGAAGCAGGGTTCTGGAGTATCTGAACTACGCCGCAAAACGCCTGCCGCAAAACGTTACGCCCACCCTCGGGCCGGATGCCACCGGCGTGGGCTGGGTTTTTGAATACACCCTTTCTTCCAAAAAACGCTCCCTCCAAGAACTGCGCTCCATTCAGGACTGGTACATGAAATACGGCCTCACGGCCGTGGAAGGTGTTGCCGAAGTGGCAAGTATCGGCGGGTTTGTCAAAGAGTACCAGGTCACCATCGATCCCATCAAGCTCATGGCCTATGATATCTCCATCAATATGGTGGAAATGGCCATTATGAACTCCAACAATGATGTGGGCGGCGAGATCATTGAAATGGGTGAAATGGAGTTCATGGTCCGGGGACTGGGGTATATTAAATCCATTGAGGACATCAAGACCATTCCCATCATGGTCGATCCCAAGCGAGGAACCCCGGTTTATCTAAGGGATATTGCGGACGTCACCATTGGACCCCTCATGCGCCGGGGCATTGCCGAAAGCAACGGCGAAGGGGAAGTGGTGGGCGGCATCGTGGTTATGCGATACGGACAAAATGCCCTGGAGGTGATCCGCAAGGTCAAGGATAAACTGGAGGAACTCAAGGGAGGCCTTCCCGAGGATGTTAAAATCGAAACCGCATACGACCGGTCCGGGCTGATTCTTCACGCCATCGACACCCTGAAAAGTAAGCTCATCGAAGAGATTCTGATTGTAGCCATTGTATGCATCCTTTTTCTTCTCCATTTCAGAAGCGCCATGGTGGCGGTGTTCACCCTTCCCACGGCGATTCTGATTTCCTTTATCATCATGAAAATGCAGGGCATTAATGCCAACATCATGTCCTTAAGCGGAATCGCCATTGCCATCGGCGCCATGGTGGACGCGGCCATCATTATGATCGAAAACGCCCATAAGCACATCGAACATGAAAATGAAAAGCCCCCGGATCAGCGCCGGGACCATTGGATGTTGATCCTCGAATCCTCAAAAGAAGTGGGACCGGCCCTATTTTACTCCCTATTGGTGATCACCGTGTCGTTTATCCCGGTATTTACCCTGGAAGGCCAGGAAGGGCGACTTTTCAAACCCCTGGCCTTCACCAAAACCTATGCCATGGGGGCAGCGGCCATCCTGTCCATCACCATCGTCCCGGTTCTCATGGGATACTGGGTTCGTGGAAAAATTCTTCCGGAAACGAAAAATCCTCTAAACCGGCTTTTGATCGGGATCTATCATCCGGTGGTGAATTTTGTATTGCGATTCCCCAAGTTGATGATTGTTTTCCTGGTGGTGATGTTGGCAATCACCTGGATTCCCTTCAGCCGCATCGGGTCGGAATTCATGCCGCCCCTGTACGAAGGGGACTTGCTGTATATGCCCACAACCATGCCCGGCATATCCATTACCAAGGCCCGGGAACTGCTTCAACAGACCGACAAGATTATCCGTCAATTCCCCGAAGTGGAACGGGTGTTCGGCAAAGTCGGCCGGGCCGAAACCGCAACAGACCCCGCGGGCCTGGATATGATGGAAACCACCATCATGCTCAAACCCGAAGATCAGTGGCGGCAAGGCATGACAGTGGACCGACTCATTGATGAATTGAATCAGTCCATTCAGTTTCCCGGCCTCACCAATGCCTGGACCATGCCCATCAAAACCCGGACAGACATGCTCAGCACGGGGATCAAAACCCCGGTGGGCGTGAAAATTTCCGGGCCGGACCTTGCCGTCCTGGAAAACCTGGGCAAAGAGGTGGAAGCCGTGGTGCGCAAGGTTCCGGGGACACTCTCGGCGTTTGCCGAAAGAACCGTGGGAGGAAACTACCTGGATTTTGATATCAACCGCCAGGCCGCGGCAAGATACGGGCTCACCGTCGGGGATGTCCAAAAGGTAATCCAGATCGCCATGGGCGGCATGAGTATCACCTACACAGTGGAGGGACTGGAGCGATATCCGGTCAATCTTCGATACAGCCGTGAGCTTCGGGACAACATCGATTCGTTAAAGCGCGTGCTGGTTCCCACCCCGGCAGGCCAGCACATTCCCATGGATCAACTGGCCGACATCATCCCTCGAAAAGGACCCATGGTGATCCGGAGCGAAGGCTCCCGGCCCAATGCCTGGGTGTATGTGGATATTAAAAACATTGATGTGGGATCCTATGTACGGCAGGCAAAAATCGCCGTAGCGGAGTCCATCAAACTGCCACAGGGGTATAACATTGTCTGGAGCGGACAATACGAATACATGGCCCGGGCGGAAAAACGGCTCATGTTGGTCATCCCCATGACCCTGTTCATTATCTTTTTCATCCTCTACCTCAACACGCGATCTTTGCCCAAGGTGGCGATTGTGTTTCTGGCCGTGCCGTTTTCCCTCATCGGTGCGTTCTGGTATATCTATTTCCTGGGGTACAACCTGAGCATTGCGGTGTGGGTGGGAATCATCGCCCTAGCCGGCCTCGATGCTGAAACCGGGGTAGTGATGCTCCTTTATCTGGATGTGGCCTACGACGAACTAAAGAACAAAGGCCTCATGAACACCCTGGCTGATCTGAAAAACGCCATTCATCATGGTGCCGTACAGAGGGTGCGCCCGAAAATCATGACGGCTTCGGTGATCATTGCGGGCCTGCTGCCAATCATGTGGAGTCACGGCGCAGGGGCCGACGTCATGAAACGGATTGCAGCCCCCATGATCGGGGGCGTGACCTCTTCCGTGCTCATGGAACTGCTCATCTATCCTGTAATTTATCTCCTGTGGAAAAGGCGGGGACTTTCTTCGGGAGATGTTCTGAAATAATTCGTCCGGCAATTCAAACCGGTGGTTGATGGATTCGTAAACGAAATGCCTTCTCAACCGAAAAAGCCATGCTTACGCGGGGCTTGAATGGGTTTGTTATTTCTTGTTTTTTTGAGGTCAATCGCGTCTTCCGGGCAGTTTGACGCACAGATCCCGCACCCGATGCAAAATTCAAGATCCATGTGAATCAGGGATTGTGAATCCTCCTCCCTGAATGAAACAACTTCCATGGGGCAAATGGTTTCGCATGTACCGCATCGGGTGCATTTTTCATGGTCGATCACGGGAGTGAAATTTGAAAATGCGGCGCGCCCCTTGTACCGAAAATCCTTGATGATCTTTAAATGCCCGCAGCAGCAGGAGCAGCAATTGCAGATATAGGATGCAGGCTCTTCAAAATTCTGGGTGGAGTGGACCAGTCCTTCAGTTTCGGCTTTTTTCATGAGGGTCATCATTTCATCAAAATCAACCTGACGCCCGAACCCGGCTTTTATGAGTTTTTCCGCCGAAGCTCCGGCAAGGGCGCAAAAATTCTCATGTGTTCTTTTGCAGGGGTTGCCGGACATTTTCGCCATGGTTCTGCAGGCACACGGGGCTACAGCAAAAATATCATATTTTTCAAGGAGCCGGGCTACCACCTCAAAAGGAAGTATTTCCGGCTTGCTCTCAAGAACTTCATTAATTTTAATGGTTCGCAGGGTTGGTTCAATGGCCGGTATAAACCGCCACCGGGATTGGGGGTCGAAATCGTGGGGAAAGTTTATGGGCAGTTTTAGGCCCGGATTGAATGCCATTCCCATAAGACCGTAATGGGCCCGGGCTACGTTGCTCATTTTTTCGGGATCATCTTTGGCTGCCACAAAATAATACTCGAATATTCCGGGCATGTAAGCGGATATAAAGACCTCCCCGTTTTCTCCCGATTGGACTTTCCCTTTTACCGCCATGTCCAGAAGGAGGGCTTGAAGTTCTTCCAAAGTTTTCCGGGAACGCGCAGATGCCTGAGCCAGAGTCACTTCCTCCCACGTATGATTAAAAATGGCGACCATAAGGGCCGCTTCTTTTGGGGAGTATAAGTTCTCAAGGAGTAGATTTGTGAGTGGGTGTTGGGGCAGCTTTACAAATCCAGGGGCATCGGGGCTTAGCAAGGTTCTTAATTTTTCGTAAATTTCACTGGATTCATCTAATGTCTTGGCATGGTTTTCCATAAACATACCCTCATAATCCTGCAAAAATATAAATGTGAAGGGAGTTCCCTTTTTATCAATTACAGCCTTTTTGCTTGCGCCTAACTCGTTATCTGACTGTGGGGTTCGGCCCGACCAGCCTGCAGAGCCACGCAAATTAGACGCTTCAGCCCTGCCGTGCTTTTCGCTGTCAGGTTAAGCCGATAGTTAACGGCTCCCTCTTGAATTACCATTCAGAGCTTCAATTTTCTTTAGAATTTTATTAAGGAAAGCGCCCCCAAAAGCAATTTCTATGTTTTGAGCGATTCCACGGTCTAACAATAAAGTTGAAGAAGTTCGATCCTGATTACATGGAAATATTGAAACTTCCTCTTGTACCGACAAAATTATAGGTTCAGACTCAACCAAGGCTAATGGCCAAAGGATACATGCTAAAGGCTTTACTGAATTTATGGGTATTTTCATATCAACTGCTGCCTGATGCAGGGAGCATAAAACCTTTCTTCCTTTTGCTTTATATCCGAACACACAAAAGCCATTATCGTTCTTATCAATTGAATAGGTGTTTCTGCCTTCATCTTCGAAAACGTTGCCAAAATCCTTATCCAATCTCAAATTACGTGAGTATTGTGAAGCATGAGGGATAACATTTATGATATTGGATAGTTCGGCTTTGCTAATGAGTACCTCATAGTGACTGCAACAACATTGCGAAATTTTACAATTGTTGGAGGCACAAGAATGGTTGATAGAGGATAACCCTTTAAGATCCAAGATAATACCATCAATAATAGGGAAGAAAACATCCTGAGAATTCATTTGAAACTTAATTATCCTTCCTAAAAAGTTTAGCGTTTCTTCCAAAGGTCTTCTTTGTCGATTAACCCATTTTTATTAATGTCTATTTTTAACTGGGGAGTCGGGCCAGCGGTGGCCACTGAAATAGATCTAAGAACGCTACTCCCCGCCGTCTGAGTGTAGCACTTGTTAAGCACTTTGTTTTGGTTTGTAGGCCACTATATTCACAGTACCTTTGCCTTTATATTTTTTCATTTCAAAGCTGCTGCTAAGTTGTTTAATTATTTCTGTCAATTTGGTCGCACCATATGTGCGTGGGTCAAAGTCAGGAGTTGCTCTTTTCAAAAAACTTCCCGCTGAGGCTACATTTGCCCAGCCTTCATCATCCTGGTACTGCTCCCAGGCTTTAGTAAGTACTGGAATCAACTCAGCCGCAATATTACTTTCATTATTAGATGAATGAATAGGAACTTTTGTTGAGGCAGCTTCTAAACCAAGGTTTTCCGTGTAGATAAAATCGTCACACGCATTTCGAAATGAAATTGGTGTTTTCTTTTCCCCGACACCAAACACAAATATTTCAGATTCTCGAAGTCTAGCTGCAAGCTTAGTAAAATCACTGTCACTTGAAACCAATGCAAAGGCATCGAACTTATTTGAATAGAGTAAGTCCATCGCATCAATAATCATCGATGCATCAGTAGAGTTTTTTCCAATAGTGTATGCGAATTGCTGAATAGGCTGTATTGCCAATTCATTTAAAGATTGTTTCCAGTTTTTTAAATATTCACTAGACCAATCCCCATATGCCCTTTTTATTACGATATGTCCCTGAGCCGAAATTTCATCGAGGATTGATTTAACCTTTGATTGCTGGGCATTGTCAGCATCAATAAGTACTGCAATTTTTTTATGATCATCCAGATCTTTCATTTCAACTCCTTGGCTAAAAAATTAGAAAACGGAAAAGGCTGCGTTCAACGACAGATCCCTGCCATGGGTTGCGCCGAAAAAATAAGTTCCCATCTGTTTAATCCATTTGTTTTTGTAACCAGGTTAATGTTTCCGGAAAAGTCTTGAATGTTACTTTTGTTCCTGTTTCGTCGTAGGATTCATTTAGGATGCCGGCTTTGGTTCTTAACTGTCCTAAAAGGTGTCCTTTGTCGTACGGGATCACCATCGTCGTTTCGATCATATTTGATTCGAAATATTGAAGGATTTTCTTTCGTAGAAATGCGACATCCTGGGGGTTATGCGCAGAGAGGAAGATGGCTTCGGGAAATTCACGGTGTAGCTCTTCCAGTTCCCCGGTTGTGAGTTTGTCAATTTTGTTCAGGATTAGCCGGCTTGGAATTTTTTCACCACCGATCTCTTTCAGGACCGATTGCGTCACAGCCAATTGAGATCGAAAAGCCGGATCGGAGGCATCGACTGTAAACAAAAGCAGCGAAGCAGCAAGCGCCTCATCAAGAGTAGATTGGAATGATGCAACTAAATCGTGAGGTAATTTCTTAATAAATCCAACGGTATCGGAGACGAGTACCGGAGGAAAAGCCTCTGGCTGCAAAGATTTCACACGGGTATCAAGCGTTGCAAATAATTTATCCTCTACCAATACATCGCTGCCGGTCAGTTCCCGCATCAGCGACGACTTGCCGGCATTGGTATAACCGACCAGAGAGACTTGGAAGTTTTCTTTCCTGCGGCTACGCCGTCTATTTTGCTCTTCGCGAATTCCAACAAGGCTGGACTTTAGTTCGGATATGCGGTCTCTAATACGACGCTTGTCGAGTTCGTGAGAAGTCTCTCCTGCGCCTTTTGATCCAATACCGCCGCCTTGACGATCACCTCCAATATGAGATGCCCTCAGCCTTGGCGCCAAATAAGTCAACTTGGCGATCTCCACTTGAATGAGGGCCTCTCGGCTTTTGGCATGACGACTGAATATTTCGAGGATCACACCGGTTCGGTCTAAAACTTCGACTCCGGTTGCTTTTTCAAGGTTTTTCAATTGCTTCGTGGAAATTTCACCATCATAGACGACAACATCGGCTTGCACGCTGTTTTTTGCCATGGGGTCATCGCTTGAACTCTCTTCATCTGATTCGGCGAGACTGCCGACTGGGTAATCTTCGTCCATGTCATCGGAGGTTTCATCTTCTGATTTCCGGCTAAATCCTTCAACAATCCCAGTGCCGCCCGTATAGCCGGCAAGTTCTTTTAATTTTCCTGCGCCCAATAAGGTTCCTGTCTCAGGTTTTGACCGGCGTTGCGTTAGCGTGGCGACGACTTCAAGTCCCATGGTTTTTGCCAGACGTCTGAGTTCGAGAAGAGACGAATCGTTCTCCTCATCGGAAACGCCATAAGTTTGAACTGAAAACAAGACCGCCGTCTTCTTTCCTTTGTTATTATTTGATTGTTCGATCATTTTTTGGTTTGACCATCCGTATTCAATTTAAAATGTTGTTTTTATATTTTCATGGGGATCTATCCTATCTCTTCTTTTATGATCTATCCTATTTTGTCATAAGAAATCAACAGGTCAAAACCGGGTTAGCAGAAAACCCCCAGGAAATGAGGAATCATCCTTTCCCCAAAAAGGACGATAATGATTTCAGATGATTTTGTTTGATCAATCGGGGTTTTTTTTCTAAACTGTTTGACCTTGGTGGACGGGAAGAATGGGATCATTCATGATCATCGAACAAGCTGCTGAAGTTCTGAAAATTGAAGCCCAGGGTATTCTGGATCTCATCGATCGTTTAGGAAAGGCGCTCATCCAGAGAGATTTTTTCCCCGTTTGGCTACTGCACTGGCTGTTGAAATGGAAATCAAATGTCTGCATCAGCGGTCATGGTCATTCCAAGATCCTGCACAGCCCAGTAACAAATCAAATTCCTCGCCTTTACCAACGCACGTTCCTTGGAGACTCCGATAATTTCTTCCGACGTAATCGATAACCGCTTGGAAACCCCGGAAAGGATAGCCCCGAGGATTATCCCTCTGGTAGCCAGGCGTCCCCATGTCATCTTAACCCTTCGGCAGCCAATGTACGATTGAATTCGCATAATAAGCCAGCATGTCACGCTCTTGTTCAACGGGTGTGTAACGCCCGTCGGTTTCTATTACCAGTCTTCTCAATGCCAGCATATTTAATGCGTTTATAATGATTTCAACGCGACTGCCGGCAGTAAAATACAGCGGCGCGCCTTGCAAGCGAAGAGTCTCAATGAGTTGATTGGTTTGCGATTCAACTTCAGCAGCACTTAAGCCCTTCCGATCGCCATCGTTAATGACAGTGGACACCAGGGATATCGGCAAAATTGGAATCAGCTTTTTTATGGCTGTCATAAGCTGATCGGCAAGTTTAGCAACCTCTTGGAATCTGATGTTGTGTTCCATTCCGCTAAAATCGATTTTCGAATCTTGGCAGTATTTCCGCATAGAGATTGGTGGGCCAAAGTTGACACAGGCATACCCGAAACGCTGCCAGCGGCTCATTACCATCAAAAACAGACTGCGCCGGATAAAGCGCAGAGTTGTCATAATGACAAACCATTTATTGCGTTTAGGTGCTTCAGAATCCAGCGCGCGCAACTGGCTGCGATCCTCAATCGTTCGATCGTAATTGATCCCGACTGGAATAAAGATGATGTCTCGATCCGATTCCGGCTTATAATTGCGCAGCATATAGTCTAATACGCCTAATTTTGGTTTTTGCAGGCAACCATCGCGAGTCAACCCACCTTCCGGGAAAACCGCCTGGCAAACCCCTTCTTTCGTAGCCATGCAGATATAACGTTCCAGTACCCGCCTATATAAGGCATTACCGGATTTGCGACGGACAAAGTAGGCGCCCATAGCTCTAATCAAGGTCCGCAAAGGCCAGATTTTAGCCCACTCACCGACGGCATACGAAAGCGTCGTCTTTTCCGCTGCTAAAAATGACACCAACAGATAATCCATGTTGCTGCGATGGTTCATTAGAAAAACAACCGAAGCATCAGCATCAATGTTTTTAAATGCTTCATCTTCGCTAAAACCAATGTTCACGCTATATAGCAGTTTGGTAATTTTTTTGGATAACCAGTAGCCAAAGCGAAAATACAGATAAGCATTGAAGGAAGGGACAATTTCTTTAGCGTAGACAATAACTTCAGACTGGACAATCTCCCTGGGGCAATCTCGTTCAACCGCCTCTTGTCGAATCGCTTCGATAATTTTAGGGTCATATACGAGACGGTCAATCAATACCTGACGCTTGGTTATCTGAAATGGCTTAATCTGTATATCCAGGCGCGTACTGATTTCATCGATTACCCGATTAATCCGACGCCGCAAAAACCAGCGGGTGCTTGGAATTAACACGCGATCTAAAACGGCCCAGATGGCTATTGCCAGAAGCAAAACAAACAGCCATATCGCAATGGTTATCTGACCACTCATAGATTTTCTCTCATAGTTACATGCCGCAGAAATGGTTTGGAAATGTTTCGGTTTGCAATGAAAGAAGATTATTCCAGTATGCAAGCATGACCTATATAACCACAATTCTGGACCTCTTGCAACCTTATATTGTCATAAGAATCCAGGTAGATAGTAGTTCTCAGGATGAACAGGTAAAATATCTTTCCGTTTTGATAAATCATTCCTCGCATATGTTTTGGTGGCAATCCTATTCCAATGTGGTTGCAATCGACTTTAGGGGAGATATCAGCCCCAATCCAATTGCCATCACGGGGCAATGTTCAAGAAGGTCGTGACATGACATCAAACCTTGAAACAGTGAATAATGTTGGCAATTCACAGTTTCAAGGTTTGGCCCCGATCCCTTTCACCCTTCGCCATACCCTGGCTTCCCATTCAAATAACAACAACGTGGATATCCTGGTCATCCAGAGTATCCTGGGCCATGCTTCCACCCGAAGCACGGAACCCTATATCCATCCGTCCATGGATAGAATCCGAAAGGCCATGGAAA
>VMSV01000033.1 GCA_013791935.1 Desulfobacteraceae bacterium
AAAATCTGGCACCTGGGTTCTCGGGGTTGGGGGTTTTTAAGCCCCTTGGGGGGGGCAGGAGGCGTGCTCGGCTCCCTGTGGGTAGCGTCCATCGGCGGCACCAAGCGTCGTTTGGGATGGATGATGACCAGCATGATGGTGTTCGGCACATTTCTCATGGGGTTTGCGTTAAGCCCGTATTTTCTGCTGGCCCTTCCGCTGATTTTTATCGCCAATATTTTTGCCAGTATCTTCGGGACCTTCAACAATACAGCCATCCAGCTGGTGATTCCGGATCATGTCCGGGGACGAATATCCAGCTTTCTCATGATGTCCTTTTCCCTTCCCATGCTGGGGACATTACCGGTGTCCGCGGCTGCTGAAAAATACGGCGCGCCCCTGGCCGTGGGAACCGCAGCAATTCTCGCCATGTTGATTGCATGCCTGTTTTTCATGTTCAGTCCGGCCCTTAGACAAATGAATCAAAGAATCGAAACCGCCATCAAGGAAGAAGGAGGGGGTATGCCTGCCAATCCCATGGGCATGCGAGGCAGATTTTGAATGTCTCATGTTGACAGGTTCGCCCGCTATGGTCTATATCGTAAATAAGTTTTACATCCAAACAAATCATAAAAGGAGGAAAAAATGCCAGAACAATTAACTGTAGAAGAGCTGAAAAACAAAATCGGCCAGGACTATGGACAAAGCGGCTGGATTACGATTGAGCAGGACAAGATCAATGCTTTTGCGGATTGTACCGGTGACCATCAATGGATACATGTGGACATTGAAGCAGCCAAAAAAGGCCCCTTTGGCGGTCCCATTGCCCATGGTTTTTTAACCCTTTCTTTGCTGCCGGTTTTTTCCGGTGCGAGCAAGTATTTTCCCAAAGGGGTTATGATGGCTGTAAATTACGGTTTGAATAAAGTCCGATTCGTAAACAACGTTCCGGTGGGCAGCAAAGTCCGCTCAAATCTCGTATTGTCCAATGTGGAAGAAAAACCGGGAAACCGTGTCCTTATGACCGTCACCCATACCATCGAGATTGAAGGCCAGGCAAAGCCGGCATGCGTTGCGGAGCAACTGACCATGTTCTTCCTTCAAGGGTAATTCAGATTCCGGTTTTTCCTGATGGTTTAAACAAAAAAGCCGTCAAAGCTGTGGTTCCGATGAACTGGCTTTGACGGCTTTTATTTTTTCTCTTTGACAGACCTGACTCATTCAATAAAGAAATCGTCAACCGGGCTTCTCCAAGGCCTAATAATGCCCGGTCTTAATCCTTTGTTGGGGCGAACCTTATGTTCGCACTAGGGTTTATTCTGCAATCATGCGGCCTGCGGTTTGATCGGAGGTTTCAGGAAAAAAGAAAAGGCGAAGGCCACCACCAGAAGGCAAACCAGGAAAAGATAGGCCGGGTCATAGCTTCCCGCTGCTTCAAAGATATACCCGCCCCCCACCGGCACCACCGCGCCGAAGATGACAAAAGCAGGAGAAAGGGCTCCGACAACCCCGGCAAAAACTTCCGGCCCGTAATAATTGCCCATGAGGGTGGGGAACATGATCAACTGGGTGCCGTAGCAAGCCCCGAACAAAAACCCCGCCACCATGATCATGGCAAGGCTCTGGTTTTTCCAGATGAAAAACAACATTACCATCATGATGCCGAAGGAAGCGTTGATGATATGACGGGGTTCTATTTTATCCCCCAGCATGCCGATGGGAAAACGAATGATGGCGCTTCCCAGAAGCACCATACTGAAGATCATGGGGGCCTGGGTGGGTGAAAATCCCCGATCCAGGAAATTCAGAATCCCGTGGGTGGCAATGAAGGTCAAGGCCATGAGATGGCCGGTAACCACCACAATATAGATCCAAAGGGTTCGGCTTCTCAAAGTCTCTTTTATGGTCCAGACCTGGGACGTTTTATGGATCTTGCTTTTTGGCCGACCCTCCCGGGTGGCCCGCTCGATATCTTCAGGGGACAACCCGTCCATGTGCTGACCCACATCCTGGGGTTTATTGATCACAAACAGGGAACAGATCAGGCCGAGAAGAACAAATACGGAAGCACAGAGCCAACCGCTTCGCCAGGTGTGGGTGACATTCATGAGCCAAGAATAAAAGGGCTGGGCCACAAAGCCGCCGATGGCAGCACCGGTCATGACAATACCCATGGCAGTGGCCCGCTTGATATTAAACCAGAACAGGAGGATGGTCTGCAAGGCCAGAGCCCCGCCAAAGGCAAACCCGATGGATACGACGATTCCCCAAAGCACAACCCACTGCCACATCTTGGACATGACCGTTCCCATGAGCAGCATGCCGACCAACAACACGACAAAACCGAACATCAATGTTTTTTTCGGCCCCAGCTTTTGGATGGAAATCGCCACAGCCGGTGCTGCAAGCCCCATGAGGATGGCGTTGATGGTATGGGCGATGGAGGCCGTTCCCCGATTCCAATCCAGGGTCTTGATCATCATGGGGAAAATCACAGAGAATCCATAATAGACCATACCAAAGGCAGCCATGTAAATCACAAACAAAAGCACAACATTGGTCCATCCGTAGAAACCGGGTTTTATTGTTGAACCATTAGCCATGGAAGAATCCTTTCTTGATACCGGGTTGTTCAGCGATTGTTCAGAAAAATTTGGAATGAAAAAAAGAGAGATGTTCTTTCCCTAAACTGAATCCCCATAAAAGTAAATAAGGAAATGGTGCGGATTTTTGAAATTGTCTCCCGGTTTTTTAGATGTGGACTTTTCCCGATCATTGGCATAAGATAAAATCAATGTAAAGATTTGTTACATATCATCTAACCCTTCCTATTTTGGAGAGGAGCTTTTTTATGTTTGAAGAAATGCTTCCAGGTATTTTCCGGATCCCCGTTCCCCTTCCCGGGAACCCTTTAAAAGAAATCAATTCCTATGTTCTTACCTCAAGCGATAGAAACCTGATCATCGATACCGGCATGAACCGTCCGGCCTGTATCAAGGTTTATGAGCAAGCCATGAAAGATCTGGCCATTGATCTTGAAAGGACCGATTTCATCGCTACCCATCTTCATGCCGACCATCAGGGTTTGATTCCCCTGTTCATGAAGGAAGGCTCCAGGGCCTATATGGGGGAAGCTGACGCAGCGCCCATGATGGAGGGAACCACCGCCCATGCCCGTAAAATGCCCATGGGGAATTATGCGGCCATGAACGGTTTTCCGGATGATGAACTTAAAGATGCCCAGGAGAATCATCCCGGATTCAAATACGGCCCCCAGGCTCCCATTCATTACCTCTTCCTGAAGGAAGGTGATGTGTTCAATATCGGGGACTATTCCCTTGAAGCCATAGCAACACCGGGTCATACCCATGGCCATATGTGCCTGTATGACCGCAAAAAGAAACTTTTCTTTTCCGGTGACCATGTTCTGGGGGACATTACCCCCAACATCAATGCCTGGAGCGATGATGAAGATCCCCTGGAGGAGTACATTACAAGCCTGAACAGGGTTGCCGGCCTGGATATCGACCTTTGCCTGCCCGGCCACCGGACCGTGATTAAGGATATTAAAAAACGTATCGGGGAATTGATTGAACACCACCGGGTGCGGGCCAACGAAGTCATTGACATTTTAACAGGTCAATCCATCACCGGCTATGAAGTGGCCTCCCGCATGACCTGGGACATTGTGGCCAAATCCTGGGCCGATTTTCCGGTCATGCAGAAATGGTTCGCCACAGGAGAGGCCCTGGCCCATCTCCGTTATCTGGTGGAAAAAAACCTGATTCAAAAAGAGATGAAAAACAACATACTTTTTTACTCTGCCGACGGGAAAAACAGGCTATAAGGGACCTATTCCTTCACATGGCTGATATCTCCCCAGGTCTGCAAGACCCAGCCGTTTTCGCCATGAACGAATGAATTGATGGATGTGTTTTTGATTTTATACCGCCGATTGGATTCGGGGGGGAGCTTCAGGACATACCGGAACATGCTGTTGAGAACCCCTCCGTGGGTCACCACCACCACCGATTGTCCCCTGTGGTTTTCGGCGATTTCATTGATGAATTCGATATTGATGGCATACCGCTGGTTCATGCTTTCCCCTTGGGGGATAACATATTCCTGGTCAAAATTCCGGTATCTTTCAAAGGATTCCGGAAATCGGTCCTGCATTTCAACCAGGGTGAGCCCTTGGAATATGCCCACATTGCGTTCCCTGAGCCTTGAATCGAAAATGATTTCATGGCCGGTTTCACGGGATATGATCCGGGCCGTATCCAGTGCCCGGCCCAGATCACTGGTATAAAGGGCTGCAAAAACCATATTGGAAAGCCGCCTGGCCAGAGCCTCTGCCTGGTGAATACCCAAGTCTGTCAAGGAGCTGTCCGCATGGCCCTGCCACCGCCCTTCGATATTCCACATGGTCTCCCCGTGGCGGATGAGAATCAATTCTGTTTCATTTCGCATTTGGTTCTGCGGGATCTCCTCCCTCCTCATCCTTTTCCGGCCCTTCCATCATCGCAGGGCTCCCCGGATTCATTCATCCTCGCATGCTCGGCGGTGTCCGTCACCGTGCATGGGGCCAGGTCCTGTTTCATGGGTTGCCCGCAGCATTCCGGAATGGCCTTGTCTTCGGCCTCCAAAGTGGTTGTCCGGTTGCATCCTTCGCATTTAAAACCTCTTTTTTCCGTCATACCGCACCTCCTGGTCCTTTGGTTCTTCCCATTCATGCCAAGAATCTTTTGCTTTACAGCGCATCGAAAAAAACCTGTTGTATCATAAGCTGATTCATAATAAACTATGAACAAAAATTATTCAATCTCAACGCTACTCTCTGGTCTCACCTTTCTTTTTTCCATTTTTTCGACACGACTCTCACCCTTTAACAGAAGGCTTTTTTTCACGGCCCAACGAATCGAAAGGAGAAAGACCCCATGCACAATACTGAAAATTTATGTAAAAAAATCAGGCAGATTTTCCCCGATATCGGGTCGTGCGGAATCGAGGTCAAAGTCGCCTATGACCCCCAGAAAAAGGCCTACGTGGTAGACCTGGAAAAAGGTCCCCACAAGCTAAAAACCTACCTGGAGCCGGAAGATGCCGACACCTGCATGGCAGACCAGCAATGTATGGGCTTGAGTTTCCAAATCGCGCAGCTCAAGGCAAATATCGAATCCGTCTGATCATTTAGCGGAATGAAAGGATGAAAATGGCTGTGGATCTTTCCGTTATCATCGGTGGAGAAGCCGGTCAGGGGATTCTAACGGTCGGGGAGTTGGTCACCGCAACCTGCCGGGAGGCCGGATTTTACCTATTTGCAAACAATGAATTTGAATCCCGAAATTATAAATTTAATGCGGCCTCACCAGAATTTTCACCACATGGCCTGTGGGATCGGCCAGGCGTGTGAAAGCGCTCTGGACCCCTTCCAATCCAATGGTTTCATCAATGAAGCGTTCCGTTTTCAAAACCTTCCGGGCAATATAATCCATGGTAGTGTCGAATTCTCCTAGGGTGTAGGCGTAGGAGCCTTTCAGGGTCAGCTCCCGCATGGCAATTCTCATGGTGGAAACAGGAATGTCGGAATAGCTGATCCCGGCCAGAACCACAACGGCTCCATGGGCTGTGGCGCCGATGGCGGATTTCACGGCCGGAGCCGGTCCAGCGCATTCGATGACCTTGTCAAAGCCCCCTCCGGTGAGGGCCAGCAGCTTCTTCTGGAGCTTGGGATCTCTGGCATCGTACACCTCATCCACATCCCCCAGGGCCAGGGCTTTTTCCCCCCTTTTGGCGTTCATCTCAGAAAGCCCGATATGGGCCGCTCCGCAGATTCTTGCCCAGGCTGCAGAAAGCAGACCGATGATGCCGCCACCCACAATCAGGACCTTGTCTCCGGGCTCAATACCAGCCAGGTTGACGGCATGCAGGGCAACGGCCGACGGCTCCACCATGGCCCCTTCCTCAAAGCTCATGGAGTCCGGCATTTTACGCACACTCCCCGCAGTTATGGCAAAATACTCGGCGAAAGCACCGGGGGTGGTAATGCCCGGAGCATCGGCCATCAGGTTCAGGCACCGGTTAAACTGCATGCTCATGCAGGCGGAACAGGTTCCGCAGGGATTGACGGGCACGGCCGTAACCCGGTCACCGGCCTTCAATACCCCTCCGGCAGGGCCAGGGTCAAACACCGTCCCGGAGAGTTCATGTCCCGGAATCAATCCCTCGGGCCTGCCGTTTTCCCAGATGTGGAGATCCGATCCGCAGATACCGCATAGTTCCACCTTGATCAAGACCTTGCTCTTGCCCTCCCGGGGCAGATCCGCATCCGTTGGTTCGATCCTCTTCACATCCAAGAGCCTGACTGACTTCATGGTTCTCACCTCGAGTGGTTTGTTTTGCATTGCAAAACGACTCTGCATTGGATAATGTTTTCGGTCAAGAAAAACAAGGGACATCACAGAGGCATCATGAAAATACACTGCTTCCAACATGTGGAATTTGAAGGCCTGGGCAACATTGAAACCTGGATTTCTAAAAAGGGGCATCAGCTCTCCGTCACCCGATTTTTTGCAGACGATCCCCTCCCCAATCTTGAAGACATGGATTACCTGCTGGTCATGGGCGGACCTATGGGGGCCAATGACGAGGCTATTCATCCCTGGATGGCCGGGGAAAAGCGGTTCATCAAAGGGGCCACTGACAAGGGAATCAGGGTTCTGGGGATCTGCCTGGGGGCACAGTTGATCGCCTCGGCACTCGGGGCAAAGGTATTTCGCAACAAGCATAAGGAAATCGGGTGGTTCCCTGTTCAACTGACCCCTGACGGCCTGGCCTCACCGTTTTTTTCAGGGCTCTCTCCTGAGTTTCTCGTCTTTCATTGGCACGGAGATACCTTTGGCCTGCCCGAAGGAGCCAGACATCTGGCCGAAAACAATGCCTGCAAAAATCAGGCTTTCAGCTTCCAAAACCATGTGCTTGCTCTTCAGTTCCACCTGGATGTCCGGGAAAGTGACATAGCCGACTGGGTGAAAAACGCGGGGGAAAAGCTAAAACCCGGGAACTATATTCAAACCCCGGACGAGATCCTGTCCAGGAAAGATCAATTGGCGGTCATTGAAAAGAAATTGCATGAAGTTCTGGACCGGTTTTTAGAAGAAAAGTAGCCGGTGGTCAGAAGTAAAGAGAGGGCTTATGGGAATACGGTTGAAAATTTTATCCGGTTTTCTGATTCTGGTCTGCATGTTGATTATTGCCGGGGCCTGGTCCATCTATGAATTGCAATCCATGGGCACTTCTGTTGAAAAACTGTTGGATGAAAATTATCAAAGCATCAATGCTGCCCGTTTGATGACGGAAGCCCTGGAAAGGCAGGATAGCGGAGTATTAATGCTTCTTTCCGGAAGCAGGGAAACAGCCATCGAAATCCTTGAAAGTTCAGACATCGCATTTCTCTCAGCCTTTGGAGCTGCCAAAAACAACGTCACCATTCCCGGCGAAGACCAATACGTTCAAGCTGTCAAAACCGCCTACGCCGATTACAGAAATCAGTGTGAAAATTCCATCAGGCACCTGGCCCATGAAAAGAATCCGGCATGGTATTTTGAAAAAGCCCACCCTGCATTCCTTGCGGCAAAACAAAGCATTGAAAGCCTGATGGCCATTAATCAGAAAGTCATGTATGAAACCGCAACCGCACTCCACGAGAGGGCGAACCGTGCGGTCATGCCCGGAATTGTAGCCTTTTTGTCCGCGTTGGTTTTTGCTTTCCTGTTCAGCTATTTCATCAACCATTACATGGTGAACCCCATCATCGCGATTACCAATGCCCTGAAACAGTACCAGAAAACAGGCAGGCCCGTCAGCGTTCATGTGGAGACAAAAGATGAGATCGAACAACTGGCAGGTGTTCTGCATAGTTTTACTTCAACCCCAAAGGAATAACGAAATCCTTCCATGAGACCCCATGTTATTTTCAGGTATGCCGGAATTGTTTTGTTGTTTAACGCCCTGTTTCTGACTTTATCCGCCTGCATCTCCGGCTTTAAATCCGATACGGCTCTTTATCCCCTCACCTATACGGCGCTCATTGCCCTCATGTTCGGTATATTCCCCCTGATTTTTGTTCCGCCGGTGACGAACATTTCAAACAAGGAAGGCTTTGTCATCGTGGTCTCCGGTTGGATCACCTCCTGCGTCATCGGGGCTATGCCCTACGTGCTCTGGGGAGGAGAATTCTCCCTGACCAATGCCTGGTTTGAAAGTGTTTCCGGCTTCACTACCACGGGATCATCCATTTTAACCGATGTTGAAATTCTTCCCGCAGGGCTCCTGTTCTGGCGCGCCGCCACCCACTGGATCGGAGGCATCGGCATCATTGTGTTCGTACTCGCCGTTTTGCCTTCCAGCGGAAATATCGGCATGGTGCTCTACCGTTCGGAAGCCTCTTCCCTGTCCATGGAAAATTTCCATTACCGCACAAAAAAAAGCGTCCAGATCCTTGCCGTGGTTTATGTGGGGCTAACCCTGGCCCATATTGTTGCTCTGCTGCTCTGCGGCATGAATCTTTTTGATGCCGTGACCCACGCCTTTGCATCCATCGCAACCGGCGGTTTTTCAACCAAAAATCTCAGCATCGCCCATTTTCACAGCCTCAGCGTAGAAATGGTTTTCATGGCGTTCATGCTGATTTCAGGCATTCACTTCGGGCTGCTTTTTTCCGTTTCCCGGGGCAAGGTCATGGACTTCTACAAAAACCCCATCCTGAGATATTACCTGGCTGCCATGACAACCGGAATTCTTCTGGTAGCCGTCAATCTGCATCTTCGATCCGGTTATGACTGGGGGCATGCCTTTCGGGTGGCTGGTTTCCAGGTGATCACCATTGGAACCTCCACAGGGTTCGCCACGGAAGACTCTTCCATATGGCCGTCCTTTTCCCAACTGGTTCTGATTTTCTTCACCCTTCAGGGCGCTTGCGCAGGATCAACCTCCGGAGGCATAAAAGTCGACCGGATTATTATTTTCTGGAAGGGTTTTTTAAAAAGAATTCAGATCGTCATGCACCCAAGAGCGGTTGTAATGCCCAAAATCAACAATATGTCCATTGATCAGGACACCATTGAGGCCACCACCATATTTATCGTCATCTACCTCGCCATCATTTTCATATCCAGCCTTCTGCTTACGTTTATCGGGGTGGACGGCCTTTCCGCCTTTTCAGGGTCAGCCGCCTGCATGGGAGGGGTCGGTCCGGGATTCGGAACCGTGGGGTCCACAAGCAATTTTTCGCACATCCCCACACCGGGAAAATGGATCTTGAGCCTCACCATGCTCTTCGGACGGCTGGAAGTATTCGGGCTGCTTCTCATGTTTATGCTGAGGCGATGGAGATAAAGGAGCTTGTTTCAAAACGCCCCATTTTTATGGATCACTGAAGGAATTAAATTTTCCCTTCCTCAATGTCCCTTTTTAAAAACCTCAGCAACTCCATGTTCTGGCGGTGTTTCATGGCCTTTCCGAAGTCCGGCCACTCGTAGAACCCTTTTCCGGTTTCCATGCCCAGCTCTCCCCGCTCCACCCGCTCTTTAAAAGGCCCCCAAGGTTCGCGTCCCCCGGCTTTTGCCGCATTATAGGTGAAGTCCAGGCCGATGAGATCGTTGCGGATGAACCACCCGGTGTTCACCATGCGCCGCCCGAAACTGTACATAATGATGTCATCGATCATTTCCGGCGTGCAGATATTTTTATCAATCAAAGCGCTGATTTCCCTGCCCAAAGCCCCCTGGAGCCGGTTCCCCGCGTGGGCAGGTACTTCCACAGGAATCAGAACGGGCTTTTTGTGCATCTTTGCCTGAATTTCGCAGGTACGATCCAGGACATCCCTTTTCGTCTTTTCCCCACCCACCACTTCCACCAGGGGCAGAAGATGGGCCGGTTGAAAGTAGTGGGCCACGCAGCATCGTTCCGGGTGTGCCATGCCATTATCGCCCACAATCATGGTGGTGGTGAAACTGGAGGAATTGGTGGTCAATATGGCGCTTTCCTGGCAAAGGCGGTCCAGGTCGGCGAAAACCTTTCTTTTCAAGGGAAGGGATTCCAGGACGGATTCCGAAACATAATCCGCATCAGCAGCAGCTTGCGCCATATCCGTGGTGGGATGGAGCCTGGCATAGGCGGCATCCGTCTCTTCTTGGGTCATCATGCCCGCTTCGATGAACAGATCCAGGGCTTCCCTTGCGTTTTCCAAAGCCTTACGGCTGCTCTCCTCCCGGGTGTTATACAACCAGGTTTCATACCCTGCCCGGGCAAAGTCCACCCCGATACCAAATCCCATGAGCCCCGCGCCGATGATGGCCACCTTGTTGATGCCTTCCACTTTTTCCATTATTGTTTCCTTTCTGAATGAAATTATAAAACCGCGAATGAACGCGAATAGACGCTAATAAATGCTTTTCCTCTTAATATATTTAAGTCCATTTGCGGGTCCCCTTTTTTTGTTTTAACCACGAATACACGCGAATTTACGCTAATAATTTCTTCTGGATTTTTTTTTCGCGTTCATTGGCGTTCATTCGCGGTTCCCTGCCTTGGTATTGGCATAGCGCTTCCACTCGAGGTGGGGTCCACCGAAATTGACGATCAACCCAAGCGGAAGATTCGTTGCTTTCAAGTAGTTGAGCATTTGCGCCTCTTCTATGTTTGTGATTGCTTTAATAGCCTTGATTTCGACAACAATCCGGTCATGGCACAAAAAGTCCGCGATGTATTCCTTGTTCAAAACCCTGCCTTTGTAGGAAATCTCTATCCGCTTCTGAGGCACGTGGGGAATGCGCCTTTCTTCGAATTCAATTTCCAAAGTTTCTTGATAGACCGCCTCCAGAAAGCCGCACCCCAGATGAGTGGACACTTCCATGGCCGCTCCCACAATCTGATAGACCTCGTCCTTCAAAATCAATTCATATTCTTTCTCGCTCATGGGCGGTTCCTCTTTTTTTGTTTTAACCGCGAATACACGCGAATGGACGCTAATGATTTCTTTTGGATTTATCAATTCGCGTTCATTGGCGTTCATTAGCGGTTCCTTTCAAGTACAATATTGAGTGTTCACTTTTTTAAAGACGCCTCAGCCTTTCCGAGGTGCTTGCTCTTTTTGGTTTCGATCTTCTTGATGCTTTCCACCACCGGCAACTCTTCAGGCATTGTGCCGCCCAATTCCCGGATCGTTTGCCGCACCTTCGCGCCGACTTCACGATGGGTTCGGTTCGCCTCGTATTTCCCCTTCACCTCGTCTCGCCGGAGTTTTTCCTCTGCCTGGGTGGCCCGGAAGAGGTTTGCCGCCAATTCCGTGCTGCCCATGTGATCCAGGATTTTCTGGCTCTTTTTCAAGCCTTTCCGCCGGTGGATGTCCTCCTGTTTCAAGCCGCCATAAAGCCCCATATACCCATGATTTTGAAAAATAGCGTAATCCATGGGTTCAATAACGCCCGCTCCTTTGGCGGTATCAGCCAATTGAACATTATGTCGGCGCATCTCCTCACGCAACAGAACCCGCCTGTCTTCCTCAATACGCCCATCCGCCAGCTCCTGCCGCCTCGTCTGCATGGCGAAATAGGTTTGGCCATGCGCTACAATCTCCTTCTTGGGGTCGGCGTTCTGGATGGCAAGATAACAAGCATAACGGGACAGAAGAACGGTTTTAACTGCCCGCTGCCCGCCTTTCCCGATCTCGATCATTTCGGTGACGTCAACGAAATGATCCTCGATGCGATGTCCACTGTTAAAACAGGACAACTTGGCCCTCTCGATGACCGCCTCAAAATTCCGGTAATCACCATAACCTAAAATTTCAGAAAACTCGCGGCTTGACCAGAACTCCATTCCCGCATCATTCGTGCGTTTAATCCGTTCAAAAGGTGACAGGTGGGTCCCGGTCGCAACAATTTTCTTAGCCATTATTTATTCCCCCCGTTCTTGGAAACGTTCGTCTCAACAATCGTCTTCGAGTCATTGCCGAATATGTCCACCTTGGTGATATGCTTGCTTCTTGCGGCATTCGAGAGTGAAAGCTATTCTTGAGCCGCCAATGAACGCCAATGTTATTTTCCAATTCGCGTGTATTCGCGTCCATTAGCGGTTTCCCGCCCTTCAGTCTAACGCTGAACGTCCATTCTATGTATCTAAAATACCCTCGCATATCAAGGGCTTTATCCGGGTTATCCGGTGATATTCTTTTCCATTTCAAGGACTTTACATTGCTGGTGGAAAATGATACCCCAGAGGATACTCTCGCTGAAGGCAGGAAAAGCTTTTTTCTGTAAACCCTTTCCACAAACCAAGGAAGATGAGAAAAGGATCAATCCATGGACGTTGAAATCAAAGGCACGGTCGAATCGGGTTTTGAAAAAGTCAAAGAGGCGTTTGCTGCAAACTGGCAAGGCTGCGAAGTAGGGGCCGCATGCAGCGTGGTGCACAAGGGCAAGAAAGTGGTGGATCTCTGGGGAGGATGGCTGGACACGGACTTCAAAAATCCCTGGCAGGAAAACACCCTGGTGAATGTTTATTCCACCACCAAAGGCATGGGGTCTCTGGCCATGGCCATTCTGGCCGATGAAGGCAAGCTGGACTACACCGCCAAAGTGGTGGATTACTGGCCGGAATTTGGAGCCAATGGAAAAGAGAACGTCACCGTGGCCCAACTCCTGTCCCACCAGGCCGGGCTCTGCGGGATCACGCAGAAATTGACCATTGAGGACCTGTATGACTGGGAGAAAATGGTTCGCCTCCTGGCGGAACAGAAACCCCTGTGGGAGCCGGGCAAAGGCTGCGGGTACCACGCCGTGACCTGGGGTTATTTTCCCGGAAAACTGACCCGGCGCATCACCGGTAAATCCCTGGGAACCTATTTCCGGGAAAAAGTGGCTGTCCCCTTGAAAGCGGATTTCTTCATCGGTTTGCCGGATTCCGAGATGTCTCGCACCAGTTATATGATCGGAGCCAACCGGGCCAGAATTCCCATAAGACCGGTGGATCCGCCCCCCAAAATGCCGGACCTTTATCCCATCGCCCTGCTGAATCCCGATATCCGGCCATTCAAGGACGCCAGCTCCACGGCCTGGAGAAAAGCGGAAATCGCGGCTGCCAACGGCCAGGCCAATGCCCGGGGAATCGCCCGGATTTACGGAATGCTGGCCAACGGTGGAGAAATCGACGGCATTCGAATCCTCCGTTCAAAAGGCATTGAAGCCGCTCTCATTGAAGAAGTCAATGGCAGTGAGCCCAACCTGGTGACCGGACGGAACATGAGGTTTGCCAGGGGCTTTTCCCTCAATTCAGACGAAGGCCTTTACGGAAAAAACCCCAACGCCTTCGGACATGCCGGGGCAGGCGGGTCTTTGGGGTTCGCCGATTCTTCGGCCAACATCGGTTTCGGATATGTGATGAACCAGATGCAGGTCAATCAGGACGACCCGATCCGTTCAAAACTTCTGGCAGACGCTGTCTATGACTGCTTGTAAAAAACGGGGGGAAACATTTTGCGTAAAAGAAGGCCCCCCGGATTGTGTCAGGGAGCCAGGGGCAAGGTGAAATGAAAGGTGGAACCCTTGCCTTGGCCAAGGCTCTCGGCCCACATTTTTCCGCCATGGAGTTCCACGAAGTTCCGGGTGAGGGCCAGACCGAGACCCGTTCCCCTGTGAATGGAATTGTTCTTGTTTTTCAATTGCTCAAAGGGATGAAAAATGCGATCCAGGTCTTCGGCACTGATCCCGATGCCCGAATCCTGGACGATGATTTCAACCATGGGCGGGGATTCTTCTTTTTCCTGCTCCAAAAGAGTTTGAGCGATGATTTTGATGGTCCCCCCGTCCGGGGTATATTTCACTGCATTGGATAGCAGATTATACAGGATCTGTTTCAGTTTTCTAATGTCGGCTTTGACATGGGCACAAGGATCGTGGCTTTCCACCAAGGTTTCCAGGTTTTTCTGAATCACTTTCTCCCGAATCATCAAAAGGCTTTGCTCCAGGGATTCCTTCAAAGGAACCTCGGTTAGAACCAGCTCAAATTTTCCGGATTCGATTTTTGAAAGATCCAGCATGTCATTGATGAGGGATAAAAGATGCCTGCTGCTGTGCAATACATCTTCCAGGTATTCACTCTGCTCTTCGTTCAAATCCCCGCAGTTCTTCCCCGCCACCAGTTCTGTAAAACCGATGATATGGTTTAACGGGGTTCTAAGCTCATGACTCATACTGGCCAGGAAATCGCTTTTAGCAAGGCTTCCGGCCTCAGCCTCTTTTTTAGCTTCGGCCAGCTTTTCTTTTTCCGCTTCCAAAGCCGTGTTTTTTTCAATAAGGATGTCCTGATATCTCTGGCGGATGTTCTGAAAACTGCTTGAAAAAACAACCACAATGATGAAAGTGAAGGAAAGCCTGAACCGGAAAGCGTCGTTTAAAGGGGCAAGAGACGGAAAGGAGGACTGAACATGGAAAGCGACTTGCATGCAGAGGATGAAAAAAATGAGGAACAACAGCCCTTCTTTTCGATCGATTATGATGAAAACCGCCACGGGAAGGATATACAACCACAGGGCCATGTGCCCGTCGGGCCCGCTGATCACCAGGAGATAAAGAAACAGCAGGCTGATAATTCCTATGCATGTCCTGTAAAAATACATGACATTTTCATAAATCCTGGCCACAACAAAACCCATGGCAAACAAAAAGGCATTCCCGAACAAAAAGGCCGAAAGCATGGTTTTTCCGGATCGAAGGCTTGAAATGGAAAACCCCACAAGAATCGGAATGGCGATGATGGCAAACAGAATGGAATTCAGCCGCTTGAACCGATCCTCCCAATCGCTGGCCAGAGGAGAAGCAAGGAGGCTCAATCCGTCAAAAAGGCGGTCGAACCTGCTGAAAATATCTGTTTTGTCCTTGGGGTTGGTCATGGGATTAAAACGCCTATCAATATCCAAGCCTTGTTTTCCTGGAGGATGTTTGCGCCTCTTCAAGAATGGTTATCGGCCTTTAGGAAAAAACCTTGACGGTTATTTTCCCTATAAAACATGGCAACCCGATATTGACTTACCGGTTATTCGAATTTATGATTTGAACCATCACAAATGAAACCATGCATTGGAAGTTAACGGCTTGTTTTTTCATTAAGGTCAAATATGAACCGTACGGAATCCTTTGAAAAAATCCTGGAGGCCATGTCGGCTCCTGAATTCTATCCCCATGAAGTTCGGGGCATAGAAATGCGGGAAACCCATATCTCAGTGGTTTTTTTAACCGGTACCCGGGCCTACAAACTGAAAAAGCCAAAGAATCTCGGTTTTCTGGATTTTCGAACCTTGGCGAACCGAAAACGGGCCTGCGACCGGGAGGTGACCCTCAACCGGCGTATGAGCCGTGGGATTTATATCGAAGTGGTGAACATTTTCCAAGACGACTCGTCCCGAATATCCCTCAACCCGGGCGGAAAAATCATTGAACATGCCGTGAAAATGGTTCAACTGCCTGATGATGCGAATTTCGGGAACCTTCTGAAAAATGGCCGGATTACAACGGATCAGGTGAAATCCCTGGGAGAGCTGCTTTCGGCATTTTACAGTCAGGCGGAAAGAAGTCCCGGAATGGACGAATTCGGAAAACCGGATTTGATTCAATGGAACATGGAGGAAAATTTCACGCAGATTCAGCCCTTTGCGGAGAAATGGCTTGCGCCGGACCAATGGGAGTTTATTCGACAGGTCTGCCGGTCTTTCCTGACCCACCACCAGAGTCTGTTTTTTCATCGGATGGAAAAAGGAAGAATTCGGGATGGCCATGGGGATCTGAGAACCGATCACGTTTATTTTCACAACAGCATCCAGGTGATTGACTGCATCGAGTTCAATGAGCGGTTCCGTTATGGGGATTGCGCCCTGGATCTTTCCTTTCTCATCATGGATCTGGATCACCTGGGCTACCCGGATCAAGGCCGTTTGCTGCTTTCCGTTTATGCCGAAACAGCCCGAGACCCGGAGGTTTATGCTCTCCTGGATTTCTATGCCGCTTACCGGGCCCTGGTGCGTTTAAAAGTGACCTGCTTGGCCATGGACGGGAATCTTCAGGATCAGGGACCGGTCATGCCTGAAATCAGACGCTACCTGAACCAGGCTTATCAGTATGCGGTTTTATTCGGTCGGCCCTTCTTATGGGTCTTCTGCGGCTTACCGGCTTCCGGCAAATCCACCCTGGCCCGCAAGGTTGCCGAAGCCCTGTTCATGCCCCTTTTTCAGTCCGATGTGATTCGGAAGGATGATCAGAAAGAACCATCCCCGGAGGTTGTGGCTTTCAATACGGGAGATTACCGGCCCATCGTTCGAGGCCGGGTTTATGCACGGCTTCTGAATCTGGCCCTGGAGGAATTGAAACAAGGTAAATCCGTGGCCCTGGATGCGACGTTTTCCGGTTCCAAATGGAGGGACGCAGCGGTGCAGCTTGCACAAGACGCCAATTGCGGCCTGGTTTTCATTCAATGCGTCTGTACCACCGAAACTATGAAAAACCGTCTGAAGCAGCGGGAAACCAACCCCGGAGAATCCGATGCCCGGCTGGTACACCTGGACGACATTCTTAAAAATACAGAACCTTTCAGGGTGTTAAATCCCGATACCCACATGGAAATTCATACAGACCAAGCCCCGGAACAGGCCTTTTATGAAGTCCTCTCCAAGGCCTATTCTCTAAAATGCAAACAGACGAAAACTCTCCTGATGGATCTGGATCACACAATCGTTTGAGTTTTTTATGGCATATCATGACATTTGTCACAACTCACCGCTTCCCCTTTTGTAAAACTGACGGGTTCATCTTCCACCTCAAAAGACCTTGCCGCCGCAGTTCTGGAAAGCACCGTTCCGGTGAGGGCTGTGCCATGGCAGGCTTTACAGTGGGCCTCATCATTCTCATAAAAATCCTCGTGCCCTCCATCCGCCCATCGAGTATCATTCACATTGTGCAGGCCATGGGGACCTTCCACAGTACGGGAAAGGCTTCCTGAAGCGTGACAGGTTGTACACTCAATAATGGTTCCGTCGTGGCCTTGCAGAAGTTTGGCAGCCACATTATCGTTTGCGGCAGCATCGGCGTTGGGCCAAACGGCATGGGTGCTTCCGTGGCAAGCCTCGCAGGCAATTCCGCTGTGGCCTTTACTGTGTCGATACAACGCCCCGTTATTTTCCGCAAACCGCTTATTTGCGGCAAAAATGGGGGTTGCAGCGGTATCTCCGGTTAAATACGCCTGAACAAGACGTATGCCGGAAGGATCCGGCACCATTCCCGCACCGCTTAAGTGACTCACCGCATCCCCGGTGTGACAGGACTGGCAGTTCGGCAAATCCACCCAGGGTTCACGAGCCCCGCCCACCGCCGTCATGTTCCCGTGACAGTCAAAACAATCCATTCCTCCTGTTTTCATGGCGCCTCGCTGGCATTGGGTCTGCTGACCCGGGTGACACTGGTAGCAGTTCTGACCGACTGTTCCATTGGGGGGAAACACGGGTGATCCGTCTTCCGTGAGACCCCCGTGGTAGCCATGCATGACGGCTGAAAATGTCGAATGACCCACTTGGTCCCCGGATGGCCCGGTGCCTGAGAGATCCAGGGCCTTGGAATAGTGGCATTGGGCGCACAGCACCGGTTGATTGGAGGCCAGGTCCGTTCCTTCGGTATCATCGTGGAGCAAAAGAATATTGATTTTGCTTTGTTTTTCCAAATCCGGAAGGGCTGACCATGGTATGGCAGGATCGTCCGCGGCGATACCCCCTGTGGCATGGCAGGTCTGGCAATCGGTTTCCGTTGCAACCGGAACCACGACATCGAGGGTACCCATGGGCCCACCGGATGTTCCATCCAAAGCCGCTACCCGCATCAAAGGGAAGGGATTCACATTCATGGTGTCGTCTTTTGGGGTGATGGGAATCCCCTCGGCAGAAAACCAGCCATGGGTAACGTTGTATGTCATGGGTTGCGGACCTGGATCAGTGGGATGATCTTCCGGCATATAAAGGCCTGTCAACCCCTGCCCGGGTTGGAGGGCAGCCCCGAAAAGGCTGTTGGCATAAACCCAGAAATCCGTTTTGCTCGATGCGGCGGAATAACTGAAGGAATTTTCCGATCCATTGGCGTCTTGAACCGAGTCGTAGGTAACATCCACATCCGCTGGGTCGGCAAGAAAGGGCTCCCCCCGGGCATCCCTTAAAACCACCTGGACGTTCAATACGTTAAAGGGAGGCAGGATGGAGAATACGGAAAATTCCCTGTCCATACAGTGCATGCCGAGATCGTTATAAGCCAGAACCGTGGCCGAACCGGTCTGGGGGGGTGGGGGCTGGGTACCGTCCGAGGTCCCCCCTCCACCACCGCCTCCGGAGCAGGCTGTTAACGATACAGCCACAGAAAGGAACAAAAAATATTTCCATCCGATCTTTTTTTGGGTGTAATTTGTTGCGGCCATGAGCAAGCTCCTTGGTTTGGGTTTTTGAGGGGCGGTTCCCAGGAAAACAAAAAAATCAAATAGTTAATAAAATATAACCGATTATTCCGAAGTCAAGCACCCTCCAATTCGTCTGCAGACAGGGAACTGTGATGGCCCTGTTCAAAATATCTCAAGAGGTCGTTTACGCCTCTTTTTTAAACTGAAGTTGATTATGGATGAATCTTTTGATAATCCAGACCTTTCAGAATCCAAAAACACCGAAAGAAAGGAAAAAGAATGTCCCTGGAATTGCTCCTTCTTCTCCTTGAGTCTGTTTTATTGATCGCCACCCTTATTCTTCTCGGCTACAGCATTCATGAAGGCCGGCGCCGGGACCATTTGATTCAGGAAGTCACAAAGGCTTCCAAGATCTTCACCCGCCAGGAGTATTTTCAATCCATCATGAACGCCATGTACAATGCCCAAAGTGAAATCATCGGCTGCATCACCGGCAGAGCGCCCCGGGGGGATGATGAGGCTTTGACAAGAAACATCATTCGGGCCATTGAAAAAATGACGGAAAAAGGGGTCCGGGTCCGCTACCTGTTGCCGAAATTCCCGGATCGGCTGCAAATCGGTCTTCAGTATGCTTTGGCCGGGGCCGAGGTTTCCTTCAGCAGTTGTCTCATGGTGCATAATCTGAGGTACATCGTGGTGGATGACCGGGTTGTGGTCTTGGGCATTCCTGAAAAAACCAGCGACATGGAAGCGACAAAAAAAGGGTATGCCATTCCATCCGAAGGACTGGCTGGAATTTTGAAAAACTATTTCAGCACCTGTGAGCTCAGCTCCGGCATCAAAGATTATATTCAGGATGTTCTCAGACAAAGCGGCGCAACCCCGGAGCATCTGGCTGTGGAGCTGAAAACAGACGTCAAAACATTAAATAAATTTATAGGTTAGGGGCCAAGGAGACCTTCTATGAAATATTTGCTCTTCAGCGATATCCATGGGGATTTGGAAAAATGTGAGGAACTGGTAAAAAAAGCGGAAAAAGTGGATATTGTTCTGGGCGCCGGGGATTTTGGCTCATTCCGCAAAGGCATCGAGGAACCCATAGCCATCCTATCCCGAATTGAAAAACCCTCCCTGCTGGTTCACGGCAATCATGAAACCTTTGATGAACTGAAATCCGCCTGCAGGAACTGGAAATCCGCCCATGTTCTTCACGGAACGTCCGTTGTGATCAACGGCATCACCTTTTTCGGTTTAGGGGGAGCTACCCCCGTTACCCCTTTTATCCCATGGTCGGTGGATGTTTCAGAAGAGGATGCGGCTGAACTGCTCAAAGCCTGTCCAAGAAACGCCGTCCTCATCTCCCATTCCCCCCCCTATAAATGCCTGGATGCCATCTCGCCCCCCAAAAAACACATCGGCAGTAAATCCATCAAGGCCTTTATTGAAGATAAGGACCCCCTGTTTGTGGTCTGCGGTCACATCCATGAAGCATGGAACCAGAAGGATGCCGTGGGCAAGGTGCCGGTGATCAATGCCGGACCCTTTGGCCTGATTTTTGAAATCTAATCCCGGGTAAAGGTCCAAACCCAGTTCCTTCAAAAAATGGAACATTTCCCGGGTGTCTACTTTTTCCCCAAGCTTCAGGGCTTTTTTATCTTTAATTTCTGAATAGATTTCCCGGATCTCTTCAAAACATTTGTTTAGAATATCCACCTTGATGATACCGGCGATTGGCCTTTTTTCATTAGGCGAAGGCAATTAATGACGCGGTTCTATCATTATAAAAGATTATAAAATGGTTGGCATACAACCGGTTTTATAATATGAAAGGAGCGCTTGGGGATGATCTTGTTGTGTCCCGGGCAAACAAGCTCCGACCATTGAATGGAAAGCAGAAGTTCATTTTCCCCCTGATTGAGGATATACAAATGACCCTGACCCGTGATGAAGATTCTTCCGTACTGATTTCGATTGAAAATTCCCTCATGACCATTGCCTTGAATCGCCCCGGGGCCATCAACAGCCTCACCCTTAACATGATTGAATCCATGCAAAATGCCCTGGATCAGGCGGCGAACTCCCCGGAAATTCAACTTGTTTTTATTACGGGCAAAGGAGAAAAGGGCTTCTGCGCCGGAGCGGATGTGAAAGCAGCTTCAAAAGCCGTGGGGCAAGGCCGGAAAGATGAAGCCATGCGGTTTTTCATCCAGGAATATGCCCTGGATCTGACCCTTCACCGTTTTCCGAAACCGGTTGTGGTCCTTGCCCACGGCATTACCATGGGAGGCGGCCTGGGCCTTGCCGCAGGGGCGGGACTGGTTCTGGTGACGGAAACCTCAAGAATGGCCATGCCGGAAACCCGAATCGGGTTTTTTCCGGATGTGGGGGCCACAGGCTGGCTGTTTGAAAAATGCCCCGAAGGCTATGCCGAATACCTGGCCCTCACGGGCCAGGAAGTGCAAGGCCCGGAATGCGTTGGCTTGGGTCTGGCCCATGGCCTCCTGGATTCTTTCCGAATTCCCGAAGCCACGGCTGTTTTGAAAAACCTTGCGGGAAAACTGGACTTCCGAAAAGAACAAGCCCTTGAACAGATGAGAAGCGGCCTGGCTTCTATTCTGAAGGCAACGCCTTCCCGGGAAGCGCAACAGAAAGACAACTGGATCAGGGAGCATTTTTACGGCCAAACCTCGGTTTTAGACATCCTCCAAAGTCTTTCACAGGGGAAAAATCATCGGGAATGGTGCGAATCTGCTTTAAAACAATTTTCGGAACGCTCGCCAACGGCCTCAGTCCTGACCCTTTGGCTCCTCCGTGAGAATGAAAACCAGCCCTTGGAAAAGGTTTTCAAACTGGAAACCAGTGCAACCCGATTTATCATTTCCCACCCGGACTATATAGAAGGGGTCCGTGCCCGGTTGGTGGACAAGGATAATACCCCGGCATGGCAGCCGGACACCTTGAGTCGGGTATCCCTGCCGAAGCTGGACTCCGACGCCTGAAGTTTACTCTTCATCTTTTTAACCGGTCATTATATATTGTTTCCAAAAAAGGGACTGATCATGAGAACCCGCCCCTCGTCCAAAGAATTAAAAGAAAGAATCCAACTTCTGGAAAAAGAGCTCCAGCAATGCCGTGATGAGCTTTTATCCGTCCAGGAAATCAAGGAGCGATACAACTCCCTTTTTAACCAATCCTTAGATGGCGTGTACTTGATGGATCTTCAGGGAAATATCTTGCTGGCCAACCCTGCTGCCCTGAATCTGGTGGGCTACCAGGGACCGGTGATAGAAGGTCTTAACTTCAATGACTTTCTGGCTGAAAATCAAACAACAAGTTGGCGATCTGTTTTATCCGATATCATCACCACCGGAAGCCAGAGGTCTTTAACGGAATTCGTCCTTAAAAAACCCGATGGCCAATATGTTTATACGGAAAGCAGCGGCATCGCCATTTTTAGAGATGGAAAACCCTTCAGGATTCAGGGCATCATACGGGATGTCACCACTAGAAAAATCATGGAGGAAACCTTAAAGCAGAACTGGGATGCTCTGAAAAACGCCCCCATCGGAATCTATATCGTTCAAGACCGTAAATTTGTATGGGTGAACCAGCGTTTCATCAACGAAACCGGTTACCCGGAAGAAGCATTGGTCGGCATGGAGGCCATGGACCTGGTGGTGGAGCCGGACAGAATCATGCTTCGCGAAAAAATGATCCTCATGCTCAAAGGCCAATCCACCTATCCCTTTGAATACCGAATCCTCCACCCTAAAAGCCGG
>VMSV01000039.1 GCA_013791935.1 Desulfobacteraceae bacterium
GAAGAAGCATTGGTCGGCATGGAGGCCATGGACCTGGTGGTGGAGCCGGACAGAATCATGCTTCGCGAAAAAATGATCCTCATGCTCAAAGGCCAATCCACCTATCCCTTTGAATACCGAATCCTCCACCCTAAAAGCCGGTCGGAACGTTGGGTTCGTGGCGAAGTGGTTTCATCCCTGCACAATGGCCGAAAGTCAACCCTTGGATATTATTCTGATATCGATACCTTGATGATGCAGAATATCATGGACAGCTTAACGGGCCTGTATAACAGACGCTATATCCTTCAATTGACCGAACAGGTGCTGGACAATGCAGGCCGCTACAATCACCCCTTGTCTTTCATCATGCTCGACATCGACCATTTCAAGACTTACAATGACACATACGGGCACCAGGAAGGGGACAAGGCCCTGGCAAAAATCGGCGCAGTTGTTAAAAGGGTCATCCGAAAAGTCGATATTCCGGGACGATACGGTGGTGAGGAATTCTGTGTTCTCCTTCCCGAGACCTGCATGAAAGACGCAAGGGATGTGAGCCTGAGGCTGATGCATTCCATCGAAAATGAGACCTTGGATTCCGACTTGGCAAGGGGGCTTACCATCAGCCTTGGGCTGTCTGAGTTTAAAAACGGAATGGTTCTGGCTGACCTGATTCGGGATGCGGACAAAAACCTCTATGCGGCAAAATCCATGGGAAGAAATCGAATGGTTTATTGAAGCATTACCAGTGACGCACCGGCCCGATATCCACATGAACAAATTCAGACTGCGGATAATACCCCACCCCTCCGGCTTCCAGCCTGACGGCCGTCTTTCTTAATTTATCCAGGCGAATGCTCGGCAAAGAAACATCAATGGCTTTCCCGACCATGTGGTAGCTGCTTTTAGCAACCCCCGTACTTTTTTTACGAAGCAAGCTATTGGTGGATGGGGATCGATACCCTGAAATAATATGAAAAGGGCCTGGCGTGTCGAGGTCTCTGGAAATCACATAGAGCAAATCCAGCAAATCCGTATCCATATGGTGGATATCTCCGGATCTGTGATCCCTGAGGATATAATTGATCTTTTTCAGGGCCTTTCTTGAATACACCCCGTATTTATAATAATTCACAGTCAGTTTTTCCCGGGTATGCTCATGGAAAAAAGACAAAGACCTTACAGAGGGCGTTTTCCCGGCATAGGCCCAAACGGATGTGGGCAAGACGGTTCCTGCCAGGGCCAAAAGACTTGTTTTCAGAAAATGCCTGCGGTTTTGATTATGGCTGCTTCTTTTCGGGTTCCAAAGTGCTGGTGCCAGGGCTAAATTCCTCCGAGATTGAAAATCAGATGAACATCATGGGCTATGAACAATGATTTATCAGTTTGAAATCAGTATCGGCTTTCCGGGGTTTTCCTAAAGTTTTTTTTCTATACCATATTTTTTCATCCATGCAAAATATTTTTTTCATCGTACTTTCCCATCGGCCCGTTTTCTGGTAATAGACAGGTCAAGCCATGGCATTGGTTTACATTTATGTCTTATGGAATATCAATTATTACTATTTTGTTTGTTTTTGGCTTCGGCCAAAATATTTCATTACAATATCAACATTCTGTTATAATATGGTATTTTTATAGTGCGCCAAGCACTGGAGCCTGTTGGCACAACGCGTGCATTATAACTTTTCAACCCGGGATGGGAATTGTCTGCCACGGGCAGACGGCTTGACAATGTAAGGCAAATACAAAGGAGAGGAAAAAATGGCGAAAACGAATTTACCATGCAATAAAAAACGGGCAGGTCCCGGAATCACGACCTTTCGATATATCTTTTAACCGCTTGATTGCTTCAACAAAAAAACAAAAGGAGAAAAAATGATGAAAACAAGATTGTTCAAAAGCTTACTCATTGCATTTGCGGCCTTATTGTGCGCCCATGGATCCGTATTTGCAGCCGATGCCACCGTTGGATTGGATATGAATTCCGCCTATGTCTGGAGAGGAATGACCGTTAATGACGGCATTGTTTTTCAACCCAGCCTCAATGTTACCAAAGGCGGGTTCGGTTTGAATGTGTGGGGGAACTTGGATGGCGGGACATACGACTGCACCTGGGATTCCGGAGAATTTTCTGAGGTTGACCTTACCCTTTCCTACGGATTTGATTTGGAGCCCCTGAACATCACCATCGGATATATCGAATATCTTTTCCCCACCACCGAAAACTCCGGAGCCTTGGGCACCCGTGAAGTGTACGCAAATTTTGGCATGGACATCATTGAAAACCTTTCCACAAGCCTTTCCATTTATTACGATGTTGATGAAGTGGAGGATATCTATGCAAATTTAAGCCTGACGTACAATGCCCCTCTGACCGACGCCACAAGCCTTAATCTGGGCGCAGGTATCGGGTATGCGGGTGAAGATTTTGCTAAATATTATGGCGGTGGTGAAGATGCAGGTTTCTTTGACTATCTTCTCTCCGCAAAGCTGGGATATTCCGTAAATGACGCACTGAGTCTTTCCGCCATGGTTGCCTACGCGGATTCTGCGGATAAAGATGCTCTAATTGAAGGGAAAGCGAAAGCTGACACCAATCTTTTCGGCGGCGTTGGTCTTGCCTACAACTTTTAAATCATAATGGATCCATGGGGCTACACATGACCCAAGCCCCATGGATATTTTCTCTTCCGGTCTATTTTTTTCACCCAGTTGGATTCATCGGCCCAATTCCTGAGCCGTATATCCATGTAATAAAAGGACATGCGCTTCTAAATGGCTTTTTATGATCTCCAGGTCCGGGTTGTCTTTAAACAGGCGCTCCACCATATCCCTGCTCCAGTCCAGCAAGTCCTCCGGCTTAAAAGATCCAAGATAAGCTTTAAAGCCGGCAACCAGCTCCTCGGGCATTGTCTTGCTCGAGATCTGGTTTCCCAGACCTGAAAAAAAACCCTTTACCGCTCCCATTACGGCAGGCTCTCCGATCCAGAAGGTATCCTTCACCCCATCCAGCCGATCCAGACGCATTCTCACGGAAAGATTGAGGAAAAAAAGCACCATGGCATCCAGAAGACTGCCCAGGTCGGGCTCGTCCATCCTGACCAAAGGGATATATTGCCGGACGGTGATGAGCTTCACCGTGGTGATGTTTTCCTGAAAACAGACCACAAAATCCCCGGCAGCATGATGCCATGCGGCGATATGCCGGGAGGAAAAAAAATCATAGTACGAGGTTAGGATTGCTGAAGCCCGGGTGAAAATATCCAGCGCCCCGACTTCATCGAGAAAATAAGGCCCCTGACGATCATCCCAGATCCTCAAACCGGGATCTTCGTTTCCCTGCTTTTCAGAATAATGGAATTCATGGAAGCCTTCAAACCACTCCCCCAAAAACATGGGAATCCAAACATCCCGGCCGGACCATGCCCCTCCGCTATCAAATACCCTGGGTATAAAGGCGTAAGGATATAGTTCCTCCATTGCTTTCAGGTTGCCGAATTCAGCCTCGATATATTCCAGCCCGTTTTTGGATACAGCAACATTGACGACAAAATTGAAACATTCAACGCCGGAATAAATCTCAACCTTTGCCGGATGGTAAAATTCCCCGTGTTTCATCAGAAAAACCCGTATCTCATCCATCCCGGTCTCTTCCAGGGAATAGCCAAAACAAGCTTTTACAGCACCGATCAGGGACTCAAACCGGTCCCTGGATAAAAATACGGTAATGGCCTTGAAGTATTCGCCATAGGTGATGGAAGATTCGAGGGTGATTTTTTGACTCGAATCCTGGTGCCGGTTGAGGGGAAGGTCAAGATCATGGATAGGGTTTTGGAGGGTGACGGGGTTTTCAAGGCTTGCGATAAAATAGTGAAATGGAATGGGGGCTGCCATGTTATTCCACATGGTAAGTGGATTCAGGGGGGGATAACATCGCAGCCATGATCAGCCTTTTATTTTTTCCTGTGGGGTTCAATTTCTTTCAAAAGTCCCTCGGACACATCATATCCCAGTTCAAGGGCCCGGTCACAATGATGAACCGCCTTCTCAAAATCATTGTTTTCCAGATAGGCCACCGCAAGATTATTATGGGCCACGGCAAAATTATCCTCGATACCCAACGCCTTTTGGCTGGCTTGAATACTATCTTCAATTCGGCCCATCATGAGGTAGGCATTACCGAGGGTTGTATAGGCTTGAATAAACCTGAAATTAAAGGCCGTGGCTTTTTCAAGGGCTTTTACGGCTTCTTCGATTTCCCCTCTTTGCATATGAACAAAGCCGATATTGCCGTACCCTTCGGAAAATCCGGGCCTGGCTTTTACCGAAGCTCGGTTATAGGATAAACAACCATCCAAATCCCCTCTTTTAAGACACAGTCCTCCAAGCTGAACATAGGCCTCGGCAAGCCCGGGGCTGTTTTCTATGGCCAAATGCAGTTCCCTTTCCGCTTCGTGTAATTCTTCTATCCCCATGAGGGCCACGGCCAGATTGTAATGGGAGGTTCCGCAATCCGGATTGGACGCGATGGCCCTTCGCTGTTCGGCTATATATTCATGGACGTTCTTTGACTTTTCCATTATATCCCCTTGTTGTTTTATTGAATTAGAGCCCTGAATTAATATGCAGGCCACACCTTGTCAAGGGAAAATAATTTTCCCGGCAACGTCCACGGGACCTTCTTTTCCCTTGACTAAAGTCGGGTTACTATTTACTTTTAGATCTCTTTTATTGGTCTTAACGCCACACCCCCATTTATTGGAGGATCTATGAAAACAGGATGTTACACGGCTTTGATCACCCCTTTTCAAGGGGATACCGTTGATTTTGACAATCTAGCCCGGCTGACTGAATTCCAGATTCAAAACGGGATTACGGGAATTCTTGCCGTTGGAACCACAGGAGAAAGCCCGTCCCTGGATTGGAAAGAGCATAACCGGGTAATAGAAACCATAAGACAGGGCACAAAAAACCAATGCCTCTGCATTGCCGGCACGGGAAGCAACAATACGAAAGAAGCCCTCTCCGCTACCGAACATGCCTTTCATATGGGTGTGGATGCTGTTCTTCTGGTGGACCCCTATTACAACGGACCCAGTTCCCTTGAAATCAGGAAAGAATACTATGAACCCATCGCAAAAACCTTTCCAACCCTGGACATCATTCCCTATGTGATTCCGGGAAGGACCGGAACCCAGCTTCTGCCGGAAGACCTGGCCGTCCTGTATGACACTCATAAAAATATCAACACGGTGAAGGAAGCCACGGGCAATTTGGACAACATGAAAAAAACCCGGAAATTCTGCGGAAAAGAATACACGATTTTCTCCGGGGATGACGGGCTGACCTACCAGATGATGGCAGACCCGGATATTCGGGCAACCGGAGCCATTTGCGTCATGTCCAATATTGCGCCCAAAGCTGTGACCGATATGATCCGTTATTCAATGACCGGAGATGAAGACAAGGCCCGAAAACTCATGACGGCCCTGACCCCGCTGTTCGACCTGGTAATGGTAAAAACCACGGAAATGACCCCCTACGGTGAATATGTCTGCAAGGCCAGAAATCCCGTGCCCGTGAAAACCCTAATGGCCCTGCTGGGCATGCCCACCGGTCCGTGCAGGCAACCCCTGGGGAAAATGACCCGAAACGGCATGAAAATCGTGGTGGATGCGGTGAAATCCGTGTGGAAAAACAACCCGGAAATCCTTGAGCCCATTGCTTCATTTTTCAAGGTGGACATCGAGGAGCGTCTATCCAATCCCGCCTTCCTGGACCCCCTGTGTTATTAAGGCTTAATGGGTAAAGAGTTACGAGTGATGGGTTGGGATTCTGCCCATGAACAGGATTCGGGACTTTCTGTTCAGCACCGTTGGACCTGGAATACGGTGAGGGTGACGGCCCCGAAATCTTCCTCCACTTTGCCCGTGAGGATAAAGGGACGGGTTTTGTCCAGGATGGAACAGAAGCGGTGATAGGCGTCGGGGAAAAACACGGTTTCCAGGGTGCCGGTTTCGTCTTCAAAGGTGAGGAATTCCATGGGATCGCCCTGCCTGGTATGCACCACTTTTCCGGTGATAAGAAGCCCCGCCACCGTTAACCTCTTGCCTATAAAAAGGGAAAGGTCTTTTGCTTTGATGATCCCCCTGCCGGCAAGCCGGTCCGCATACAGGGTCATGGGATGCCGGGAACATAAAAACCCCAGGGCCCCAAATTCATGCCGCAGGCGTTGAATGGGGTCTTCGTCCGGGAAAACCGGTTTGGGAATTTTTGTCGCAGGGATTTCAAAAAGCGGCCGTTCCTTTTTTTCAGACCGCCTTTGTTTTTCATGGACCGCATAGGCCCACAACAGGTCGGCTTGGGAATCCTTCGGGTGAAGGGAAGAAAAAGCATCGGCATGGATCAGAGATCGGACTTCCGTATCATCCGGCCTTACCCGATGGAGAAAATCCGTCAGATTTTGAAAGGGTTTTTCTTGCCTTTGGGCGAGGATACGCTGCTGTGTATTCAAGGATAGATGTTTGACTGGCAAAAGACCAACCCGCATGGTTTTCCCTTCTCCCTTCCAGCGAATACCACTTACATTCACATCCGGAGGCAGAATATTGACTCCCATCCGCATGGCCTCGGACACATAGGCGAAGGTGGAGTAGAACCCCCCCTGATTGCTGATGACAGCCGCCATGAATTCCGCGGGGAAATGGGTCTTTAAATATGCGGCTTGAAAAGACACCCTTGCGTAACTTGCGCTATGGGGTTTGCAAAAGGAATAGCCGGAAAAGCTCATCATCATGTCCCAGATCCCGTGGATCTGTTCCACGGAAAGACCGTTGGCGGTCGTGCCTGCGAAAAACCGGCCTTTGTAATCCTTCAGTTGCCGGGCCTTGTCTTTCTTGGACATGATTTTTCTTAACCCGTCCGCATCCGCATGGGAAAAGCCGGCCAACGCCACGGCGGTTTTCGAAACATCTTCCTGATATACCATGATGCCGTAGGTTTCCTCCAGCACCTCTCCCAGCAGGGGATGAATGGGCTCCCAGGTTCCGCCGTGAAGCCTTCGGATATATTCCCGAATGAATTCATTGGCCGCAGGCCGGATAATGCTGCTGTGGATCACCAGGTGTTCGAAGTCTCCTTTTCCGGTTTTTTTCTGCAACAGGCGCATGGCCGGGCTTTCAATATAAAAGCACCCCATGGTGTCACCTCTTGCCACGGCATTCCGGGTGGCCGGGTCTTCTTCCGGCTCCCAGCGCTTCTCGTCAAAGGGAACGCCATTCTCCTTAAGATTGGCGATGGCGTCCCGGATGACGCCAAGGCTGCGGTTCCCCAGAAGATCGATTTTCACCAGGCCCCCGTCTTCCGTGCCGTCTTTTTCCCACTGAATGATGGGAACCCCCTTGGGCGCGATTTCCAGGGGCACATAATCGGCCAGGGGATCCGGAGTGATGATGACCCCGCCGGAATGCACGGAAATATACCGGGGAATTCGGATCAGCCGCTGGGCCAGGCCGAAGACTTCAGGCCAGGGCGCCGGAAAATCCAGTCCGGAAAGCTCCGGCAGGTTCTTCATATCGTGCAGCATTTCCTCTTCCTCAAAATCCGTGCGCCAGAACCAGGGCAGGCGCTTGCATACCGCGCCGATTTCCGAGTCCGTCAGGCCGAAAACCTTGGCGGTTTCCCGGATGGCCATGCGGGGTTTGAATCCCACATGATTGCACACCATGGCCGCGTGACCGGCATATTTAGAAAGCACGGCATTGAGAACATCATCCCTTTCATCCCAGGCGAAATCCACATCAATATCCGGGGGGTCTTTTCTTCCCGGGTTTAAAAACCGTTCAAAATAGAGATTGTACTTGACGGGACAAACATTTGTGATGCCCAGACAATAGGCCACCAAAGAGGCGGCTCCGGACCCCCGGCCACAGATGCGGGGGCTTTGGAGAACGATATCTCTGACCACCAGGAAGTAGGAGGAAAAGCCCATGCGCTCAATGGTGGAGAGTTCATGTTCTAGGCGGTCCACCACGGTTTCAGAGAGGTCCTCTCCGTAACGGTTTTTCGCGCCGTCATAGGCGGCTTTTCGAAGAAGCCGGGCCGCGGTCCGGAAGGGGTTGGACGGGTCCACGTCCAGGGGCGGCATGACCAGGGTTTGGTCGGGCCCGGTGAAGGTCAGCTTTTCCGCAAGAAGGTGCGAAGCATTGATGGCTTCGGGCCAGATGCCGAACCGTTCCCCATAAGCCTCCGGAGGCGCGAGCCAGGCGTCCTTCGGGGCCATATCCTTGGATGTCAGTTTAAAAAGGGAGGTGTTGAGGTCAATGGCCCGGACCAGCTGATGCAGCCCCCAGTCCCCGGGTTCAAGAAAAAAACTGCCCGGCGTGGCCACCGTAAGAACCCCGAGCCTTTCGGCGGTTTTTTTCAATCGGGAGGCGGCTTCCGTGGGTTTCCGGGGGGCAGAGGCAAATACATCGCTGTTTGTTTCACGAAGATGGGCCAGCAAGGGCTCGGACTGGGTCAGCACCGCCAGGCCTTTTTCATGGGCCGCCAGGCCGGTTTTCAGGTCAAAGGCCGGATCGGTTTTTCGGGCGGTGATGAGGCGGCAAAGATTTTTATACCCTTCCGGGTTTTTCACCAGACACACGGCCCTTGCGGATGTGTTCCGGTCGGTGATTTCCGCCCCCACCATGGGAGTAATTTCTTCTTCCCGGCAGGCATTCAAAAAGGGCCACAGGCCGTACAGGTTGTCCGTATCGGTGATGGCCAGGCGGTCATACCCCATTTTTCGGGCTGCCCGGCAGATTTTTTTCGGGGAATCCGTTCCCCACATGAGGGAGTAGCAGGATCGGACGGTTAGGGGGATCATGAATGCCCTCGGTTATGCAAAAGCGTCAAGGGTTCGCCCCATCTGAACCGAAGCCGTTCCAAAGCGTTCCCGAATGGCATCCAGGGTGGATATCAAATTCCCGGCCCTGGTTTTTTCAGCCTCTTCAAACAGGGAAAGCTGGGCCGGTTTGCGGACCAGCTGATTGCACGTCAGCCCCAGGCGTTGAACTCTCACCCTGCGGGACCAGGCCTTGTTCAAAACCTCCCGGGCCGTGGCAAACAGGTCCATGTCATTGTCGGTGGCCGGGTCCACTTTGGCCCTCTGCCCTGCCCTGCCCCCGTCGGAATAACCCAGAGTGACGTCCACATGCCGGGCAGCCAGGTTTCGTCGACGCAATTCCCTTCCGGCTTCCTCCGTAAGGGGGTATAGTGCCCCGAAAACCCTTCCGGGATCATGGGTGTCCGTACCGAATTCATGGGTTGCGGCAATCCGGGGCTGTTTTTCCGTCACGGGAAGAACCGGGGTGGAATCAATCCCCCTCACCGCCTCATAGATGGAACCGCTTCGCTTTTCAAACACCACCCGAAGCTGGTCTTCGGACCATAAAGCCACATGGCCCGCACAAGTAGCGTTTAACGTGTGAAAGCTATGCAACTCACCACGGTCGATCCCCGGAATCAGGGGAAGGGGGACAGGTGCTAAAAATCCGGCTTCGTCCCCGGCCTCCACAATATACTCCCCCACCGGCTTAACCAGGCGGGTAGCCACCTTGGCGATGAGTTTGTTGGGGGCCACGGACCAAATGGGATCTGCTTCCATGCAGGAGCGCACCGCCTTTCGAATTCGCCAGGCCACATCCGGGGCCGGACCGAAAAGCTTTGATGTGCCGGTGGCGTCCACGAACAGGTGCCCGTTAAGGTCGCACATTTCCACCAGGGGAGAGTAAGGCAGGGCACATTGAACCAGGGCTTTTGCAGCACTTTCATACCGTTGAAAATGGGCAGTCACCACATGGGCCTCTTTGCACCGGCGCAGGGCCGCAGACAAGAGCATGCCTTTCCGGACGCCCTCTCGAAAGGCCTCCTCACTCATGTCGTATACGGCAGCCCGTGGCGCTCCCAAGGGAGCGATGATCACCGGCCGGCCCTTTAAACGGCAGTCGGACATCCGTTCCACGGCCACGGCAAAGTCCGCCACGTTCAGATGGATAATAAACCGTTCTCTTTCCATCTCACCCCGCGGAAAACCCCCGGTTTTTCAGCAACAGCGCCATTTCACGGGCGTTTTTCGGAGCCTGGGCCCGGACATGGTTGTTGAAGAAAAAAACGGATTTTTTGGCCCGATGGGCCATGGATTCAAACGGGGCAGCAATCCAGGCTTCCAGCTCTTCCGAACTGTAATCGTAGTCAAACTGAAGCTGCATGTTCCCGGAGCGCCAGGATTTGGTGTTCCGGCCGTGAAACCGGGCATAAATAAGCTCCGGATTGGTCACCACATCCAAGCCGGGAAACAGGTGGGGGACTTTCGGAGCGTCCACGGTGACCAGGGTGACTTTCCGGCGTTCCAGCTCGGCGAATACGGCATCCGAAGCCCAGGAATCATGGCGGAACTCCACGGCCAGGGGAAGCCCGGCCAGTTTATCCAGAAGGGCCCCCAGGTGTTTGCGGTTGGGCAGGGTCCGCTGGAATTGGGGCGGCAGTTGAATAAGCACGGCTGAAAGCTGGCGGCTCTGAACCAGGGGGGCAATGCCTTCCCGGAACGCTTCCGCCTGTCGGGGCCAGTTTCCAGGGTCGATTTCATGGGTCAGGGTCCGGGTGAGTTTCACGGCAAATAAAAAATGGGGCGGAACCATCCGGCGCTGCCGTTCCATGGCCTCGGCCTTGGGCATCTGGTACCAGGTGTAGTTCAGCTCGGTGATGGAAAACTGCTCGGCATAGCAGGGCAGCATCCGGCTGGACTGGGTTTTGGCCGGATAAAATCCGGCCTCCGCCCATTCCCCGTAGGAATAGCCGCTGGTACCGATGGTTATGTTTATGGTGTTTTTGCTTGTATCCATTTTTCATTTTTTAATTTGAACCGTCCGCTGCGCTTAAGACGCAAAGAACGCAAAGAAAAACATCCGCAGATTACGCAGATTTTCGCAGATTTAAAAAGCAAATCCAGAAT
This sequence comes from Desulfobacteraceae bacterium, assembly GCA_013791935.1. Classification (GTDB taxonomy): domain Bacteria; phylum Desulfobacterota; class Desulfobacteria; order Desulfobacterales; family UBA5616; genus VMSV01. The sequence continues at coordinate 10,979 of VMSV01000039.1, forward strand.
GTAATGATCGCTAAGCAAAACCGTTAAAGAGATTTATTTTTTTAACCACTTAACCACGTAACCACATAATCACAGTTCACGGACCAACCCGATCACCTTGCCCTGGATCAAAACCTCGTTAAAGGCATAGACCATGGGTTTATACGCCGGGTTTTCCGGTCGCAGTTCAATGTGGGTTTCCCGGTGAAAAAACCGTTTCACCGTGGCTTCCTCCTGGTGAATCAGGGCCACGACGATTTCGCCGTTTCGGGCAAATTGCCGGGGCTCACAGATAACCATGTCCCCGTCCAGAATGGCCGCATCTTTCATGGAATCCCCGGTGATTTTCAGGGCAAACAGGTTTTGGCCCTTGTAGAGGCCCGAATCCAACACAAGGCTTCCGGCCCATTCCTGTTGGGCATAAAGGGGCAGACCCGCGGCAATGGTTCCGATGACGGGGACTTCCCGCCAACGCATGGTCCCGGCCTTTTCTCCTGAGGCATTCAGCAGATGGATCACCCGGCCGTAGCGGCCCTCACGCCGGATGGTGCCTTTTTCTTCCAGAGCCCGGATCAACTGGGCCACGGCCGCATGGCTGATCCCCGTGTCTTCGGCCGCCTGGCGGAGGCTGGGGGCTTTGCCGGTTCCGGCTATCCGTTTTTCCAGGTACTGCAAAAATTCCGCTTGCCTAGGGGTAAGATCCGGGTTCATGGGTCTCCTTTGGGTTTTAAAACAATTTGGAGGACATCATAGCGCTGGATAATGTAAATGTCAATGTAAACATAAATGTAAATAAACGGCAAGAAATGGAAGGTGGGCCAATAAATCATTAAGTTAAACTAACTTTTGCCGATAACCTATTGAACAAAAGAGAAAATTGATATGTTTTTTAAAAAATTGAAATCAGGAAACTCCAAAAGCTTGTTTTTTCCTGATCATCCGGAGGGGTGTCCATTCGGCGGAGAATCAAAATCTGCATGAATCGTCACATGAATAATAGGGGGTTTTCCCTCATAGAATTGTTTATCATCATCGCTATTCTGGGCGCTCTGTCCGCCATAGGAATCCCCAATTATTTAAAATATAAAGAGAAAGCGGCCATTGCGGCCGCCATATCGGAAATCCGGATCATTGAACGGATGATTGTCATGTTTGAAATGGATCATGGAAGATTGCCGGACAGCCTGTCTGAAATCCGCTTCGGTGACCTTGACCCCTGGGGAAACCCTTATGAGTACCTGAATCTCGGGGATACAGATAAAGGGAAAGACGAGGGAGAGGAAGGCAGGGGAGGAAAAAATGCAGGAGGCCGTGACCCGGGAGGCGGCAAAACAGGACAACCGAGAAAAGACCATTTTCTGGTTCCGGTAAACACGGATTATGACCTTTACAGTATGGGAAAGGACGGAAAAAGCGCCGCCCCATTTACGGCAAAAGACAGTAGGGACGACATTGTCCGGGCCAATGACGGCAGGTATGTTGGCCTGGCCTCCGAATTCTGATTTGTGGACAAGACAAATTAAAAAATGAACATTCAGCTTCAATTCATAAAAAGTAAAATCGGGCGCCGGATTTTTTCCATGTTCGCGCTGTGTGCATTATTGCCCATTGCCCTGCTCGGTGCGATTTCCTATTTCCAAGTCTCCGAACAGCTCCAAAGTCAATGCTATGACCGACTTCAAAAAGAGGCAAAGGCCCATGGTTTAGCGATCTACGAGCGGCTTAATTTCCTTGAAAACGAGCTTAACCTTATCGGCGCATCTCAGGCCAGCCAGGCAAGGGAAGGAGCGTCGAGGGACAAAGCCGCCGAGGGGGTTATCCTTCCAACCAGATTCAAGGCCATATCCCTCATGAACAGCTCATGGGAAATGGCTTCCATCCAGGGTTCAGTCCATTTGAACAACCGGAAACCCACCGGGATAGAAGAAGATCATATGAAGTCGGGCAATACCGTATTGTGGGTGCTCGAAGAAGCTGAAGCCAGGCCACGGATATTCATGCTCCAGGCACTTCCCGATTCTAACATTCAGGCCGGATATCTGATTGCGGAAGTCGCTACGGACTATTTGTGGGGAGAAAATATCGGGAACAGCGTCTCCCCCCTGACGGACATCTTCATCCTGGGACCTTCAAAAGCACTTCTTTTCAGCTCCGTTGCCGACTCCGAGCCGTTTCTTTCCGGCATTATGGACCGGATTTCAATAAAATCTTCGGGCTTCTTCGATGTCGAGGATCATAAAGAAAAATATTTCCTGGCTTACCGCATGTTGTTTACCCAACCGAAGTTTCTTCTGGAAGGGTTCACCGTGGTTCTTCGGCAACCCAAATCATTCATACTACAACCAATGATCACCTTCAAGCTAACGTTTCCGGCGGTCGTCATTGCTTCCTTTCTTGTGGTGCTCTGGCTGAGTATTGCGTACATCCGCAGAAGCCTCATCCCCCTTGACGCCCTGAAGGAAGGCATGCTCCGGGTATCTAAAAAGGATTTTCAACGTTCTGTTATTCTTAACAGTGGGGACGAGTTTGAAGAGCTCGCTTCTCACTTCAACCAAATGACAACGCAGCTCGACCGTCAATTCAAGACCATCCTTGCCAGAGCAGAAATTGATCGATCCATTTTATCCTCCCTGAAGATGGAAGAGATCATTGAAGTCACACTGAGAGGGATGCAGGGTATATTCATGGATGATTCCATCGCCATCAGCCTGATCCCCCCCGTTGACAACAACGAGTCCAAAACCTATGCGATCTCCATGAACGATGAGAAAGTCCGTCAAATTCCGGTTTCTTACAATAGCCGGGATATTGAAATATTCAAAACCATCCAGCGTCATAGGGTTTACCGTCAAGGGGAAGAGATGCCGGACTTTCTTTCCCGTTTTAAGGGTTTAAACCATCAGAGGGTTCTTGTGCTTCCGGTGATTTTAAATGAAAAACCTGTGGCTGCCATCGCTTTAGCCCGCCAGAGTTCCGCCGAATATAAAGAAGAGAATATTGCGCAGGCCCGGCAGATGGCGGATCATGTGGCTGTTGCCTTGTCAAATTCCATGCTCCTGGAAGAGCTGAATTCGTTGGGTTGGGGCACATTAATGGCCTTCGGGCGCGCCGTGGACGCAAAATCACCATGGACAGCCGGGCATTCGGAGAGGGTTTCAATGATGGCGGTAAAAATCGGCCGTCGGTTGGGTTTAAATGACAGGAAGCTTGATATGCTGGAACGCGCCGGTCTCCTCCATGATATCGGGAAAATCGGTGTGCCAGCCTTCATCCTGGACAAACCGGGCAAACTCACCGTAGAAGAGATGAATATTATCAAAAAACACCCGGTCATTGGTGCGCGAATTCTTGAACCCATAAAGGTTTTTTCACCCATTATTCCCATGATCCTCCAGCATCATGAGCAATTCGAAGGTAACGGTTATCCGGAAGGTATCTCAGGAACAAAAATCGATTTGTGTGCCAGGATACTATCCATTGCCGATGTTTTTGATGCATTGATATCCGCCCGTCCCTACCGAACCGCCATGCCTCTGGAAAAGGCTATGAATATCATGGTCGAAGAATCCGGTAAAATGTTTGATCCTGAGGTTCTGGAGGCATTTTTTGATATTGTTGAACCGAACAAGGACCTGTTGGTTCCCCAAGGTTTGTTTATCGAAAACCACATTCAACTGGGGCCTTGACTTAGTTTATTGTTAGGAATTTTTATGATGAGGTGGCTACAATTAAAGTATGGGAGAAAAGCACATTGAAGCTGAAATGGACTGCCGTCATAATTTTATGCCTGGTCTTGATTGCCGTTTTTTACATATCGAAAGAACCTTCAGACGATATTCAGGAGATCCCCGAAGGAATCTTCGGCAAATGGGAAACAACGAACTCCAAATACGAGGATCGGTATTTCAACATCACTCCGGACAAGGTTGTATTCGGCGTCGGGAAAGGCAATGAGGCTGTTTACACACTGGCCGGTATCCAAAGAAATACTGAAGCCGACCCAACTTTGTTTACCGTGACATTTGAAGACAATAATGGCAACAGCTACGAACAGTCTTTTTATTATGAGAACAGCGCTTCTCCGGTTCTCCGGTTTAAGAATCAAAACGAAATCCAGTGGCGCAAAAATGATCCAATGAAGGAATGAAAAAGGTGAAATCTTATGAAACCCATACATGAACGAAGAAAACTGAAAAACTATTTATTCGTGAACAAGGCCCAGGTGACCATTTTTGTAAGCAATCTGATTCTTTTGCTGCTGGTGATCGGGATTGTTGTCTTGGCCATACTTTCGCCTTTTTATTCCGATATTTTTAAAACAGAGGACATTTACTTGCAGAATCTATCCTCAAAGCTATTTATTGTGCTGTTGGAGCGATGCGCCCTTGCTTTTTTTATCATTCTTATTCCTGTTTTGATCCAGCAGGTTTTCGTGATCCATAAAATCTGCGGTCCGTTCGTAAATTTCAAGAAAACGCTGAATAGAATCTCCGACGGGGACCTTTCACAGAAAATCCATCTCCGGCGCTATGATTTTTTTCAAAAGGAAGCCCATCAGATCAATGGAATTATTGACAACATCTCAAATATGTTAACGAATATTTCAGATTCTCAAAATGCTATTGTGCGGGATCTTGACGGGTTGGCATCATTAACTGGAAAGTCGGACCCTTTGGCTGGTGCTTTAAAGAACATCGAAAGCCAGACTCGGAGAGCACTGAATGAAGTGTCCAGAATCAAGGTGATTTCCTGATTCAATGGAATTGCCAACCATATCCAACTATAATCTCATTTGTCAGTGGTTCAAGCACAGGCTAAGGCTTACCAGTGCTAATGAAACATCGTGACGAACTATGGGTGATGAGCAATGAGTGAAAATAGGATTTTTCTTTACGCCTTTCCCCGTTCACAGTTCACCACCCACAAATAAATCACGCGAGAAAATCATGCAGGAGTCTGCCCGCCTCGAAGCAGAGGGCCGAAACAAAGGCTGAAAACGGAATGGTGACCACCCAGGCCCACAAAATCCTCTGGGCCACACCCCATTTGATGCCGGATAGTTTGTTAACGGCTCCGACGCCGATAATGGAACCGGTGATGGTATGGGTGGTGGACACCGGCACACCCAGGTGGGTGGCAAAAAATAAGGTAAAGGCCCCCGAGGTTTCAGCACAGAATCCGCCGATGGGTTTGAGCTTGGTAATTTTCATCCCCATGGTTTTAACAATGCGCCAGCCTCCGAAGGCGGTTCCCAAACCCATGGCCAAATGACAGGATACAATGATCCATGATGTTTTCATGTCCGTCAGGGAAAGCTGCTCGTCTGCCGGCATCATCCCGGCGGCAAACAAAAGGGCCATGATGATGCCCATGGTTTTTTGGGCGTCGTTTCCGCCGTGCCCCAGGGAATAAAGGGCGGCTGAAACCAATTGGCCTTTCCGGAATAACTTGTCCAGGGTATAGGGCCGCCATTTGTGAAAAATCCAGATCACGGTGAACATGAGAAACATGCCGAGGACAAGGCCGATCAAGGGGGCCAGGGGAATAAACTTGACGGTGACCCAGATTTTTTCCCAATTGATAATATCCCAACCCGCGTAAGCAACTCCAGCCCCGGCAAATCCGCCGATCAGGGCATGGGAGGAACTCGTGGGCAGCCCCCACCACCAGGTCATCAGGTCCCATACAATGGCCCCGATCAGGCCAGCCAGCACCACATAAATAAAAACCGGGTCCAAGGGGTCGATTTTAACGATTTTGGAAACCGTGTTGGCGACCTTGGGTGCGAAAATAAACATGGCGGCAAAATTGAAAAAAGCCGCCCACCATACGGCCACCCCCGGAGTTAGCACCCGGGTGGACACCACGGTAGCGATGGAATTTGCCGAATCATGAAAACCATTGATCACGTCGAAAATCAAGGCGATGGCAACGGTAAAAACAACAATCATCAATGTCCAGTCCATATTATGAAGCCTCGATTACAATTCCCTCAACGGTTTTGGTCACGTCATGGCACTTGTCCGTGGCCTTTTCCAAGAGTTCCAGAATTTCTTTCCATTTAATGAGGGTGAAGGGGTCTTTTTCCTCCTTGAAGAGCCTGGCCATGGCCGAGTGGAGGATGAAATCCCCTTCCTGCTCCAGTTTGGAGACATACTTGCATTTGTCGATGATGGTATTGGAATCCCGAAGATTCCGAAGCAGCGGCAAAGCCTCGCCCAGGGCTCTGGATGCGTTGACCAGTATTCTGGCAAACGCCTGGACCTCAGGCTTCATCTCTTTGATTTCATAAAGATTAACGCAAGTCGCGACTTCTTCGATCAGATCCAGAATATCATCGAGCCTGCCGATGAGTCGACGAATTTCATTCCGGTCAAAAGGCGTGATGAACGTGCGGTGAAGGGCTGAAATACAATCATGGGTGATGGTGTCCGCCCGGGTTTCGATCTCCTTGATTTTAGAACAGATGGGAACGACATCCATGCCCCCTTCGGAGAGCTGCAATAGATGATCGCAGGCTTCCATGGTCAGGGCGATATGGGCTTCAAAAAAATCGAAAAAACTCGTTTCCTTGGGCAAAAATTTTTTCAACATGACGTCACAGTCCTCTGTGTTATGGTTTTTATACGCTGAAAAAGAGACAAACAATATCTTCGTTTTTCCTGGGGCGGATTACTACACCATGACGACAAGGAAAACAAGGATGAAATCCCAAGGCCCTTGGCGACGCGTTTTTTTAACCTCTTGCTTTTACACCCGGTTTGTTTTAGGCTTCCGGCCATGAAAAATTTTCAACCCTCTCCTTTCTGATGAATTATGCCTGAAAAAAAACAAAAAATATTGATTGTGGATGATGAAGAACTGGTTTTGAAATCCCTGAAAAGAGAGTTTCATGATGCGGATTTCGAAACGGTTCTGGCCGACAGCGGTGAAAAAGGTCTTGAACTCCTTCAGAACAATGATATCGACATGGTGATCACCGATATCACCATGCCGGGGATGAGCGGCCTGGAATTTCTGAAAATTGTAAAGGACAAGCACCCGGATCTTACCCGGATCATCCTGAGCGGCTTTGTGGAAGAATCCCTTGTGATCCCGGCCATTACCCAGCGGGTGGCCCACGCTTATTATACCAAGCCCTGGACCACAAAATCCTTCCGAAACGCTGTGGAGCAAACCCTGGTTCTGAGAAAAACCCTGAAAGACCAGGCATTGCTGGCCCTCATCAGCCGGATCGACCGCCTGCCCACCCTGCCCCTGGTTTACCAGGAATTTGAAAGTGCCATGGCAAAAGACCTGCCCATTAAAAAAATCGCCGGCATTGTTGCAGAGGATGTGTCCATCGCCACACGGCTTCTCCAGGTGGTGAATTCCGCTTTTTACGGCCAGGGAACCATTTCCTCCATTGACCGGGCCATCCTGGCCCTGGGCCTGAAGTTCGTGAAGGATATTGTTTTTACCGTATCCTTGGTCCGGAACATGAAATGGACCCAACACCAGACCCGGCATCTTGAGCAGATATTCCTTCATTCCTCTCTGGTGAGCTTTGCCGTAAAAGCCGTGTATGAAAGGGCATTTGGAAAGAAACTCGACGACCGGTACGCCTCGGTAGGAATCACCCATGACATCGGCAGGATTATCCTGCTCCAGTTCTTCACAGAACGTTATGAGGATACGGTGAATCATCAGAGGGCCAATTCGGGCAAGGACTTTCAGGCCTGTGAGATTGAGCTTGGGTATGCGAGTATGACCCATTGTGAAATCGGGGCGTATTTTCTCAACTGGTGGAATCTGCCGGATGCCAATATTCGACTGGCCCTTTTCCATCACGCGGGTAAATCCTCCAGCGACCCGGCAAAACCCGAGATTCAGGAGATCTTCTATTACGCCAATTTGTGGGTCAACCGGCTGATGGAAGATCAACAAACCGACCCCGATGATTTGAGCCGGTTTTTCAACGGATTTCTAAAAGATGGCAGGATGGAATCCATCGAAAGAGAATTGATTGAAAAAATCGGTCAACGGTAGGGAACAGGCATGCCTGTTCCCTACGCGATGGATGAGGGGGAAAAAATGGCGGATTCCAAAGAAGAAAAAATAAAGGGCCTGGAAGCAGAACTGAAAAAAGCACGAAAGACCCTGGCGGATTTTTCACGAAATCTCAAACAGGCCCAAGCCGCGATCATTCAACAGGAAAAACTCGCCGCCATTGGCCAGCTTGCAGCAGGCATCGCCCATGAGCTGAACAACCCTTTGGGTTTTGTTTCCAGCAATTTCATGACCCTTGGCAAATACGTTGAAAAACTCACCGCCTGTTTTAATCTTGTTGTGGAGTATTCGAAACAGGACAAGGAGATGGAGGAGAATTCAAAAGCGGGGCATCTTTTTCGTTACGTGGAAGAAAATGATCTTGCGTTTATCATTGAAGACATGGGGGACATTGTTTCAGAGTCCAGACAGGGTTTGGAACGCATGGCATCCATTGTGGACAACATGAGGCGCTTTTCCCATATCGATATGGCCGTGAAGGTGGCGCCTTATGACCTGAATGAGGGCATCACCAATACCCTGGTGATGGCCCGAAATGAAACCAAATACGTGACCGAGGTGGAAACAATGTTTGCCCCCCTTCCACAGATTCAATGCCGGGGGGATGAAATCAACCAGGTTTTGCTCAACATTCTTGTTAACGCGGCCCAGGCCATTGCCGGTCGGAAAATAAAGGGAAAAGGACGCATAACCGTTAAAA
>VMSV01000113.1 GCA_013791935.1 Desulfobacteraceae bacterium
GGAGGAAACCCCATGCCTAAGATCATTGAAGGCAAACTAACCGGCACCGGGAAAAGATTCGCCATTGTTGCAGCAAGGTTCAACGACTTTATTACGGATAAGCTGGTGGGCGGGGCAGTGGATGCCCTGGTCCGTTCCGGCGTAAAAGATGAAGACATTGAAATTGTGAAGGTCCCGGGAGCTTTCGAAATCCCGCTGGTGGCTAAAAAAATCGCCATGGGGAAAAAATACCATGCGGTTTTGTGTCTGGGTGCCGTCATCCGCGGAGCCACTCCCCATTTTGACTATGTAAGCTCCGAAGTGTCCAAAGGCGTTGCCGCCGTGGGCCTTGAATCCGAGGTTCCCGTGATTTTCGGTGTACTTACCACCGACACCATTGAACAAGCCATTGAAAGGGCCGGTTCAAAGGCTGGAAACAAAGGATGGGATGCCGCCATCACCGCCATTGAAATGGCTAATCTTGTGGAAAAGCTTTAATCAGGTTTACTAATGGGATATCGCCGCAGATCCAGAGAGTTTGCCATGCAGGCCCTGTTTTTCATGGACATTCAGGGTGAAACCTCGGAGGACTTGATCGAGCTGTTTGTTGAAAATTTCAAGCCCTCGAAAAACATGGTCCCCTTTTTCCTGACTTTGTCAAAAGGGGTTTTAAGGAACAAAAATACCATTGATTCCATCCTCGAGCAGATTTCCAGCAACTGGCGGGTTGGAAGAATGGCCTGTGTGGACAGGAATGTCATCCGAATCGCCATCTATGAACTGTGCTTTCTGGGAGACATTCCTTCAAAAGTGGCCATCAATGAGGCTATTGATATCGGAAAACGATATGGAACCGAAGAGTCCGGAGCCTTCATCAACGGGGTTCTGGACAGTGTTTTGAAGCTTCTTGAATCCGGAGAAATACATGTGAAAAGGGAGCCGGCCCCCATACCGGTATGAAATAACCCGATATGAGCGATGAAAAACAGGCAGCCCCCGAACTCGGGGACCATGATGCTCTTGAAACCCGATGCCCCAGACTGGGTGGACCCGTAAGCTTTCATTATTGCAGGCTGTTTGCCGGAAACGACCTGCCCTGCTGGAAAGTATTCGACTGCTGGTGGGAAACTTTTGATGTGGCCGGATTCCTGAAACAGGCCCTGTCTGACACCGCCTTTCAAAGACTTGCCGAGTCCAAGCCAAAACCCAAGATGCTTAGCCTCGTGGAACTGATTGCCCAGACCCGGAAAAATCTTTCCATGGAAAAATCCGACACAACCGAAGGAGAGAAACCGTGATTATTAAAATGCTTACCGTTGGCCCCATCATGGCCAATTGCTACATTATTGGCTGCGAAAGAACCAAATTATGCGCTGTGATCGATCCGGGCGGAGACGAGCAAGACATCCTCATGGCCCTGGCGAAATTACATCTCACCGTAAAATATATTCTCAACACCCACGGTCATTTCGACCATGTGGGGGGCAATAAAGGCCTCAAAGATGCCACCGGTGCGGAAATCCTCATCCATGCCCAGGATGCACCCATGCTGGGCGGCCCGTCTCCCATGGCTTTCGGCATGGGGGTCAAAAGCTCACCACCCCCGGACCGCATCATCCAAGACGGTGACACTATTGAATTCGGGGATATCACCCTTTCGGTGATTCATACGCCTGGCCACACGCCGGGTGGCGTGTCATTCCTCACCCAAGGCGCGGTTTTCGTAGGAGATACTCTTTTTGCCGGTTCCGTGGGACGAACGGATTTTCCCGGCGGGAATTTTGAAACCCTGGCCCACAGTATTCAGAAAAAACTCTTTGTTCTGGGGGATGATGTGGTAGTTTACCCCGGCCATATGGGACCCACAAAAATCGGGGAGGAAAGAAAATACAACCCCTTTGTGGGGGCCGACACTTTATAAGCTAGAAAGCGCCCAACTGACAGGGCTTGATCTTTATCCCCATGAATTCGCAGGCCCGGCTGACAGCCATTTTAGGAAGATTCAGCCGGGAGGCGATCTCCCAGGACGCCTTGCAGGAAAGTCTGCCGTCCACCAGTTCCCTCCGAATCTCCGCGGCCTGATCCGAAGAAACCGAGTCAGCAGGGGTTACGATTTTCTTTTCCGGAAGATATCCGAAGAGCCCCAGCTGGCATTGGGTGATGCGAAGATTCATCAGATCCAAAGCGATGCCCATGTCCTTTGCGCCAACCTGTAGAGTCCCGGCCAGGTCAAGGGCCACAGCACAGGGCAATCCCCCGTTTTTGGCTTTTTTCAATAGTTCCTCTGCCAGTCCGGGATCCAGAACCCTATCCCCATGTTTTTTTGAAAAATCAGAAGACTTGTCGCCGGTCATGTTTTGTCTGCTTTCTGTGGCGGGCCACGATTTCACCTTGAAGAAAAACCAAGGGTTTGTTAGTTTGTTGTCAAGAATCTTATCACAGGACGGTTGCTCCGGGCAAACCGTAAAAATTCATGGCCATAGAAATTAAAAGAAAAAAAACCAGCCCCATCCAGGTGGGTAACGTTAAGGTGGGGGGCAAAGCCCCCATTTCCGTTCAATCCATGACCAACACCCAAACCCTGGATGTTCAGTCTACGGTTGAACAGATTCATCGTCTGGAAAAGGCCGGTTGCGAGATCATACGGGTTGCGGTTCCGGATATGGAATCGGCGAAAGCCCTTGCTGAAATCCGAAAGAATATCTCCATCCCCCTGATTGCGGATATTCATTTTGATTATAAGCTGGCCTTGGCTTCCATCAAGGCAGGCGCTGAAGGCTTACGAATCAACCCGGGCAATATCGGAGGCCGGCGAAAAATCAAATCCATCATCGATGCAGCCAAAGATTCCGAGGTTTCCATTCGCATCGGGGTGAACGCAGGCTCCCTTGAAAAAGATCTTCTGAAAAAGCACGGCCACCCCACGGCCCAAGCCATGGTGGAAAGCGCCCTTCGGCACATTGAACTGTTTCATGAGCTGGACTTCACCCGGATCAAAATTTCCATCAAAGCGTCGGATGTGCTGAAAACCGTGGAGGCCTATCGCCTGCTCTCCCGAAAAACCCGCCACCCCCTCCATGTGGGTATTACCGAAGCCGGATCTCTGTACTCGGGAACGGTCAAATCCGCTCTGGGCATCGGTATGCTTCTGGCCGAAGGCATCGGGGATACCCTGAGGGTTTCCCTCACCCGGGATCCGGTGGAAGAAGTTCGGGTGGGATATGACATTCTAAAAGCCCTGAACATCCGCCGGGTGGGTCCTGAAATCATCTCCTGCCCCACCTGCGGACGATGCAATATCCAACTTTTTGATATTGTCGATGAAGTGGAAAAAGCCCTTTTGACCCGGACCCTGCCCATCAAAATCGCCATCATGGGGTGTGTGGTGAACGGGCCCGGCGAGGCCAAGGAAGCGGATATCGGCATCGCAGGGGGCAATGGTATGGGTATTTTATTCTCCAAAGGAAAAGTGATCAAAAAATTTCCCCAAGACCAGCTGGTGGATGAACTCATTAAGGAAATTGAAAAACAGGAAAGGAAATTGTCCCACCCATGAGCAAACCAATTAAAACGGCCATCACCCCCACCCGTGAAGCGGATTATCCCGAATGGTATCAGCAGGTGGTAAAGGCCTCGGACCTGGCCGAACGCTCCCCTGTGCGGGGATGCATGGTGATCAAACCCTGGGGGTATGCCCTCTGGGAGAATATTCAGGCGCTTTTGAATAAAAAATTTCGGGCCACGGGAGTAAAAAACGCTTATTTTCCCCTCTTTATTCCCTTGAGCTTCATGGAAAAGGAAGCAGCGCATGTGGAAGGGTTTGCCAAGGAATGTGCGGTGGTCACTCACCATCGCCTGGAGCCCAATGCGGACAAAACCGGCCTCGTTCCCGCAGGCGCCCTTTCCGAACCCCTGGTGATCCGGCCCACATCGGAAACCATCATCGGGGACTCCTTTTCAAAATGGGTCACCAGCTACAGGGATTTACCCCTTCTCATCAATCAATGGGCCAACGTAGTGCGATGGGAAATGCGTACCCGAATTTTTTTAAGAACCAGTGAATTCCTGTGGCAGGAAGGCCATACAGCCCATGCGGACAGCAAGGAAGCCCTGGAAAGAACTACCAGGATGCTGGATATTTATGCGGACCTGGCTGAAAATTACCTGGCGGTTCCGGTGCTTCGCGGCAGAAAATCCGACTCTGAAAAATTCCCTGGAGCCGTGGAAACCCTCTGCATTGAGGCCATGATGCAGGACCGAAAAGCCCTGCAGATGGGCACTTCCCATTTTCTGGGGCAGAATTTCGCCAAAGCCTCCGGGATCAAATTCCAGAGCGTTCTTGAAAAAGAAGAATTCGCCTGGACCACCTCCTGGGGGGTTTCAACCCGCCTTATCGGAGGGCTCATCATGGCCCACGGGGATGATGACGGCATTATTCTACCCCCCAGAATCGCCTCATCCCATGTGGTGCTTCTGCCCATTTTTCGAAAACCCGAGGAGCAGGCCCCGGTGATGGACTATATTAACCAGCTGGCCCAAGCCCTTCAGGCACAATCCTACCATGGCATTCCCATTCAGGTGGAAATTGACACCCGGGATATCGGAGGAACCAGAAACTGGGAGTGGATTAAAAAGGGCATTCCCCTTCGCCTTGAAATCGGACCCCGGGATATGGCCGCAGATTCCGTTTTTATGGCCCGGCGGGATAAACAACCCCATGAAAAGACTTCCCTTAAACGTTCGGATTTTTTGACTCAGATCACCTCCATTCTGGATGAAATGCAAGAGGCCCTGCTTGAAAAGGCCCGGAAGAATCTCTCGGATCATACCAAGGAGATTGATGATCCCAAAGCATTTTACGACTTCTTTACACCCGAAGATACGGAAAAGCCGGAAATTCACGGCGGGTTCGCCCAATGTCACTGGTGCGGTTCAGCCTCCTGCGAAGCCAAAATCAAAGAGGATCTCAGCGTCACCATTCGTTGTATTCCCTTTGACAACCCCCCTGAAAACGGCCAATGCATCGGCTGCGGCCAAGATAGCAAAGAACGCGTTGTTTTCGCCAAAGCGTATTAATTCGTTTATGATGATGAAGGCCTGATGATTGACAGAAGATCAGAGATCATTTAAAAAGAATGAAACGTGGATGTTGTCATTCACGTTTTTTTCTATGACATTTTTTATGCCCTTGGCAACCATAAACCGGGAATCTGCGCTGTGATCCGGATCAACAATATCAACGACAAAGTCAGTGAGAATTATCCCGATGCGGATCTGGACATCATTGATCGGGCTTACATTTATTCTGCCAGGGTCCATGATGGGCAAGTTCGTCTCTCCGGCGAGCCCTACCTGTCCCACCCCCTGGAGGTTGCCTATATTCTGGCCAACATGAATATGGATACGGTGAGTATTGCCGCGGCCCTTCTCCATGACGTTATTGAGGATACCCACGCCACCCCGGAAGAAATCAAAGAGATTTTCGGGGATGAGGTGTTTCACATCGTCTCCGGTGTCACCAAACTGAGCGTCATCACCTTCAACAGCTCCGAAGAAAGGCAGGCGGAAAGCATTCGAAGAATGTTGCTTGCCATGGCCGACGATATTCGTGTGATTCTCATCAAACTGGCCGACCGTCTTCACAACATGAGGACCCTTCAGTATCAGAAGGAGCCCAAGCAAAAACTCATCGCCCGGGAAACCATGGATATTTACGCCCCGCTTGCGGCCCGGCTGGGTATTCAATGGATCAAAAAAGAGCTCCAGGACACCTCCTTTAAATACCTTCTGCCTGAAGATTATACCGACATTGAATCCCGTGTTAACAAAGACAAGGAAGAACGGGAAAACTACGTGGAGCAGGTCAAAACCATCATTCGGGAAAACCTTGAAAAGAATACCGTCAAGGGAGAAGTTCTCGGACGATACAAACATTTTTTCAGCATCCACCAGAAAATGCTGGAACAGAATCTGGATTTTGAGGATATCTATGACATCATCGCCTTTAGAATCATTCTGGACACCATCCCCCAGTGCTATGAAGCCCTGGGGGTGGTTCATTCCCTGTGGAGGCCGGTTCCCAATAAATTCAAAGACTATATCGGCAATCCCAAACCCAATATGTACCGGTCCCTGCATACCACGGTGATCGGCCCCAAGGGGGAAAGAATTGAAGTCCAGATTCGTACCCGGGAAATGGATGAAGTGGCCACCTCGGGAATCGCCGCTCACTGGAGCTATAAGGAAGGCGCCTCTCCGGATTCGGATATCAGCAAAAAATTCACCTGGATCAAAAACATCATTGAAAACCAGGAGAACATACAAGACCCCAATGAATTCCTGGAAAATGTGCGGATCGATCTTTTCCCTGAAGATGTGTATGTGTTCACCCCCAAGGGCGAGGTGAAATCCCTGCCCAGAGGCGCAACGCCGGTGGATTTTGCCTACCTGATCCATACCGAAGTGGGCAATCAGTGTGTAGGGGCCAAGGTGAATGGCCGCATGGTTCCCTTAAAGCATGAGTTGGCCACGGGAAATATCATTGAGATCGTCACGGTAAAAAATCATCACCCCAGTAAAGACTGGCTTAATTTCGTCAAAACCGTAAAGGCCAGGGCCAGAATTCGGCAATGGATAAAAACCCAGGATAAAGAACGGAGCCTCTCCCTGGGACGGGAAATGTGTGAAAAAGCCTTCCGGAAAAACAATCTGAATTTCACCGCACTGGTTCGATCGGAAAAAATGATTGAAACCATGGAGCATATGAATTTCAAAACCGTGGAAGACCTCATCGCCAGCGTGGGCTACGGAAAGACAACCCCCCTTCAGATTGTTAGAAAATTCGTTACCAAAGAGACCGGGGAAGAAGCCGAGGATACGATTTTAGGCAAGATCATCGATAAAGTCCGGAAAAAGAAAGTATCCTCCGGCGTGCTGGTCAAGGGGATAGATGATATCCTCATCAAATTCGGCAAATGCTGCCGGCCGGTTCCAGGGGATGAGATCATCGGCTATATCACCCAGGGGTTTGGTGTGACGATCCACCGCAAGACTTGCGTCAATGCGCTAAAAACCAATCCTGAACGACAGATTGAGGTGGATTGGGACAAGAAAAGCACGGAAACATTCCCGGTGAAAGTCGGAATCCGGTCTATGGATAGGGTGGGGCTTCTGGCGGACATTGCCGCCACCATCAGCAAGAACGAAGCGAATATTCAAGACGTGAACACAAAAACCAACGAAGACAAGGTGGTGAGCATCTTCCTGACCCTGGCCGTGGGAGATACCCATCACCTTGAAAAGGTTTTGTCATCCTTGAGAAAAGTGAAATATATTCAGGAAGCGAAAAGACTGGATGTTTAGGCCTTCCACAGCACCAACCCCGGACCGAACTCAGGCGGTTTTCTGAACTTTTCCGTCTTTAATGCATCCGGTGCACACCACAATGCGTTTTACGGTGCCGTTATTAAGTGCCCTCACTTTTTTAAGATTGGGATTGAATCTTCTTTTATTCACATTGTGGGCATGGCTCACATAATTCCCCACCAGCGGCTTTTTGCCGCATATTTCGCATACTCGTGACATGAGTTGTTCCTTTGTTTCAAGTCGATTGAATGAAAATTTGAGTTACTACACCAATCTATTTCAGGTGTAAAGTCTTTTTTTTAAAGTCCGGTATCCGTTACATGGGAAGAATCAAAGGTATTTCCCGAAGCGTCCTCCGGATCCTCCGGTTTTTCCGCCTGGAGTTTGATTTTATTCTCGCACAGGGAAATGTATTGGAGGGCTTTTCCTTGAACCCCGACATCCGGGTAATTGGAAATGACGTTCTTGAATCTTAACAGGGCGGCTTTGTAATTTTTTTCCTTGTAATAGAACCTCCCGATATAAAATTCGTTGCCCGCCAGTCTTTTATAACATTCATCAATATGATGGGCCGCTCTCAGGGCATAGGGGTCGTTGGGGTATTCCCGAATGAGTCTTGAAAAAATATTAAGGGCTTTGCGTCCGAATGTGGGATCCTGGTCAATTTTTTCAAGCTCATCAAAACTGCACCGTCCGGTCTGATAAATCACATAGGGAATGGCCTCGTTGTTGGGATGAAGGTTCTCAAATTCAACATACCATTGGGACGCCTCCGGGTATTTTTCCATGTGGTAATAGGCATCCGCAATTTTCAGCTCGGCCAGTGTGGCAAGATCGCTGAAAGGATACCACTCCTTCAGCCGTTGAAAGCTTTCCACAGCCCCCATGAAGTTTCCATCTTCATACCGGACGGTTCCCTCTTCCGCCAATTCCTTTGCCGTTTTTTCATTTTTCACTTCTTTTCCGGAGCAACCCGAAAGAACCAACAATAAAACCAGACCCGCCAATAGTATATTTTTCATAATATGGATTCCAGATAATGCTGTGCTGAATTCACCGCTATGGCTGCATCTCCAACAGCCGTCACCACTTGGCGAAGCGGAGTGGTGCGGACATCGCCCGCTGCGAAAACACCGGAGACCGAGGTTCCCATTTTCTGATTCACCGGGATGAAGCCGAATTCATCCAGTTCAACGGCGTCCTTGAGAAAACCCGTGGCCGGTTGAATCCCCACCCAGATGAAGCAACCGTCTGCTGAAATGTCCCGGGACTCACCCGATTTGACATTTTTGATCCGGACCCCTTCCACGTTGGTCAACCCTCCGAGGACATCCGTGACCACAGTATCCCAGAGAACTTCGATTTTTGGGTTGGACAAGGCCCTTTCCTGCAAAATCGCCTCGGCCCTGAGCTTGTCCCGGCGATGGACCAAATAAACCTTTTTTGCGAATTTGGTGAGATAGAGGCTTTCCTGCACGGCGGTATCGCCACCACCCACAGCGACCACCACCCGGTTTTTATAAAACGGCGCATCGCAGGTGGCGCAGAAAGACACCCCTCTGCCGTAAAATCGATCCTCGCCTGGCACCCCGAGTTTTTTGGGGGAAGCTCCGGTGCAGAGAATCACCGCATGGGCGGTTAGGGTTCGGTCACTCACCGAAACTTTTTTCACGGGGCCTGAAAAATCAACGGACAAGACCTCGTTGCTCTCAATGTTCAATCCGAACTTTGTTGCTTGCTCGGTCATTTTCTGAACCAAATCCAAGCCACTGATGCCCTCTGGAAAACCGGGATAATTTTCAATCCAGTCCGTGACCAGAATCTGCCCCCCGGGAACTGTTTTTTCCAGAAGCAGGGTATTGAGTTTCGCACGGGTTGCATACAAACCGGCCGTTAGCCCTGCCGGCCCGCCTCCCAGGATAAGGAGATCATAATCCACTTGATTCATTGTAATAAACTTTCTAAGTCACTTTATTAAGGGATTCCTCGAGTTTTGCCTTGGCGACCATGCCGGTGATCTGCTCTGAAACCTTGCCATCCTTAAAGATCATCAGGGTGGGAATGGCTCTGATGCCGTATCTGCCGGGGGTAAGCGGACTTTCATCCACGTTGAATTTGGTGAATTTCAATTTTCCTGAAAAACTTTTTGCGAGTTCATCGATAATGGGCGCAATGGCCTTGCAGGGGCCGCACCACGGGGCCCAGAAATCCACCAGAACAGGCTGGTCTGACTTTAATACCTCATCTTCAAAATTACTGTCATCTATTTCCT
Source organism: Desulfobacteraceae bacterium (assembly GCA_013791935.1). Taxonomy (GTDB): domain Bacteria; phylum Desulfobacterota; class Desulfobacteria; order Desulfobacterales; family UBA5616; genus VMSV01. Next base: position 9,617 of record VMSV01000113.1, read on the forward strand.
TGATACCCTCTGCCATGATGTCTTCCTTTCTTTGGTCGGGATTAGAGCTTTCCCAGCGCTAATTAAAGATTGCTATTTATATTCACTTTGCTAATTATTGTCAACCCGTCATAATGGAACCCGTTCATAAAGGATGAAGGGAAAACAAATGTCTGATAAAATCAAAATCGGGGTTCTCCTGTCCGGGGGAGGGTCCAATCTCCAGGCCATCATAGATGCCTGTGTATCCGGTGAAATTCTTGGCGATATTTCCTTTGTGGGGTCGGACAACCCTTCAGCCTATGGTCTATCCAGGGCGGCAAAACACCATATCCCCTCTTTTGTGGTGGACTACCGAACCCTGATTCAGGATTATAAAAACAATCCTGAGATATTTTCTCTTCCCGAAGATTTTCATCTGGATACCGTGAGGAAAAAGCAAACCCTGTTTCAAAGAAATGCACCCGGGGAAACCGTGGATTTTTTCCTGCGCTCAAGAGCTCTGGCTGAAAAAAGAGTCCTGGATCATGCTAAGGCCCATGGTTTTGATCTTATCATTCTGGCCGGATTCATGCGAAAGCTCACCCCGTATTTCATCGACGGGGTCAACCTGGACCGAAATCCACCCGGAATCATGAACATCCACCCTGCCCTGCTGCCGGCATTTCCGGGGGAAGACGGGTACGGCGACACCTTCCGGTATGGGTGTAAAATCGGAGGATGCACCGTTCATTTCGTGGATTATGGAGAAGACTCCGGGCCCATCATCGGCCAGAGGACTTTTCCCGTTAGCGACCGGGATACCCTTGAAGAAATTCAGGCAAGGGGTCTTCAACTGGAGTGGCAATTGTATCCGGAATGTATTCGACTTTTTGCAGAAAATCGACTCAGGGTTGAAACCCGGACCCACGATACGGGGAAGGGAAAACCCCTTTCCAGGACCATTGTTAAAATTCTGTAGTTTCTTTTAGTCCGGCAATGCAAACAAAAAGGGGAATCCCCCAGGACTCCCCTTAGTATTATAAATGGATGGCTCCGCTTATACTGCGGGCACCACTTGGATTCCCCGAGTCATGAACTTGGGTTTGAACATATGCACCCAGGAGGGCAGGAGCATGACGCCTACGATCATGTTCACCATCATGAGGATGCCCAGCAAAAAGCCCATCTCCGCCTGGAAACGAAGGGGAGAAAAAGCCCAGAAGAAAACGCTGGAACTCATCATCACTGCTTGATAGAACACAGCCCGGCCCGTGGAGGCCACGCCATCGATGATGGCTTTTTCCCAGGAGGCTCCGGCTTCAATGAGTTCCTGAATCTGGCTCACAATATACAAACCGTAATCCACCCCCAGACCCACGCCCAGGGACACCACGGGAACCGTGTTGATGTTCAGCCCGATCTCCTTCCAGGCCATGTACGCAAAGGACACAAAATTTGCCAGGATCAGGGAGATGGTGAAAATGAATCCCGCGAACAGGGATCGGTAAACCACAGCGCAGCAGATAAAGGTGAAGAAAAGGATGCCTGCCACCAGGGCGTCGTTGGCTTTTTCAATCAGCTCAATGGCTGCCGCCAGAATGCCGCCAAGGCCCCCTGCGGGTTCAAAGAAGACGTGCTGAAGCGGTTGACCACCAGTATCTTGACCCATGACGATGTTTTCCGGCCGAGCCGCCCATTCCTTGATATCCGTCATCACATGTTTCAGGGTGGATCCCTTATGATCCCTCAAGAAAAACCTCAAACAGGCGGCTGACATCTGGGGATCATAGTATTTGTCCATGTCTCCCAGAGCCGAGTTGACGTTGGCCACGTACTGAAGGCCGGAGATTTCGTCGTCGCTGTTGGGGATCAGATCAAATTTCGGGTCGCTTCCCCGCACCAGGGAATTCATATTTGAGAAGACACCGGCCACGGAAATGGATGAAGCCACATCCCCCCGGCTCACCATGTAGTTCCCGAGATTGTCCATGGCTTTTACGGTGTCCACGCTGAGGACATATCCGGCACTCATGGGGTTTCTCCTCACCAGCACATACATATTCTCCATGCCCAGGAACCGTTTGTTGATCTTTGAAACGCTCTGGTTGTAGTCTGAATCCGGCCAAAGAACCGGGTCGCCAGGGTTGGCATCTCCGATGGGTACGCGGGAAAAACCCCAGATCCCTCCGGCAAGAACCACCAGGCCGATTATATTGATGAAAATCTTTCCGTTTTTGGTGATGGAAAGCCTTGCAGCCCCTTGCATCATGTTGGTGAGAAAGGTCCAGTGGGGATTTTCCTTTAAGCTATCCGCCTTCAAGGGCAGGAAAGATACGAACACCGGGTTGAAAATGGCCACGGTGAAAATGACGCTCATGCCCCAGAAAAAACCCAGAATGGACAAATGCTGCAAAATGGGAATGGGA
>VMSV01000094.1 GCA_013791935.1 Desulfobacteraceae bacterium
AAGGGATGGATTGAGCGGAATGGATGCCCCGTTTGCAAAGCTTATGTTGTCTGAGCCATTTAGGATGCCTTGGGCAAGCGCCTGCCTCTTTATAGCTTGGCAGTTCATCAAAATAATTCACAATCCATTGTTATTAATTATTTAACCTGCGCTTGCCCTAGGCATCCTTGGTGGCGAGTTCATAAGATTTGCAAACGGGGCATCCATAGAGCGGCTTGCTTGCACGCAAACCCCCAAAATCCCCGGATTGCCCATCATTTTCTAAATGCGGTTACTCTGAGGGCGTCCGGCGTCAGGCTTGACAAAAATCATGAAAAAAAGTAAGACTGTTTTCAAAAATCACTCCGATATTCCGGGTTCTTATTTAAAAACAACAAACAGCAACATGTCGCCATCCAAAGAAAAATCCATTGGAATTTCCGGTGCCGATCAGGGCACAAGGACCCCTGCACTTTCCAGGACAAACGCCTTTGAACAGGATACAACCTCGGAAATCCTGGAAAAAGTTCAAACCCTTTTTGAAAATGCGAAAAGCAGTCACGACTGGGATCACACCCTTCGGGTTTACCGGCTCTGCGAACGAATCGGCGCCGTGGAAGGTGCGGACATGGATGTTCTGAGAGTGGCCGCCGTCCTTCATGATATCGGCCGATCCTGTCAGGACCAATCCCAAGGGGCGCTCTGCCATGCAGAAAAAGGGGCGGAAATGGCTGCTGAAATCCTGGAAGATTTCCCCCTCCCCACCCACCGGAAATCCAATATCATTCATTGCATTGCATCCCACCGGTTTCGAAAGGGGCGAACCCCCGAAACCGTGGAGGCGAAAGTTTTGTTCGATGCCGACAAAATTGATGCCATTGGCGCCGTGGGGGTGGCCAGGGCCTATCTGTTTGCCGGGGAAATCGGCGCAAGGCTTCACAGCCCTGAAAAGGACATGGCCAATACCTTGCCCTACACATCGGACGACACCGGATACCGGGAATACTGTGTAAAGCTGTCCAAAATAAAAAACCGTCTTCTCACCCATGAGGGGAGAAAAATCGCCGGGAAAAGGCACGAATTCATGGTGTCTTTCTTTGACCGGTTCTTAAAGGAAGTGGAAGGAAAGGATGAATAGATGAGCCTCAACACGGTTGAAAAAATCGATGAGCTGGTGGCCCTGCGGAATATCCTCATCAGCGTTTCGGACAAGCAGGGCCTTGAAACCCTGGTGCCCGGGCTGTTGAAATTGAACCCTGAACTCAAAATCTTTTCCACCGGCGGAACTTTTACCATGCTCAAGACCCTGCTGGGGAGCGCCGCCTCCGCCCATCTGACCCAGGTGTCGGACTATACCGGCCAGCCCGAAACCCAAGGGGGGCTTGTGAAAACCCTGGATTTTAAAATCTACCTCGGGCTGTTGACCGAAACCTACAACGAAGCCCACCAAAAAGACCTTTCCCGGACCCGAAGCGTTCCTTTGGATATGGCCGTGGTGAATCTTTATCCCTTCACCCAAACCATTGCAGATCCGAATGTCAAACCGGAACAAGCCCGGAGCAACATCGACATCGGAGGACCCTGCATGATTCGGGCTTCCGCCAAGAATTTTCTAAGGGTGGCTTCGGTGGTGAATCCTTCGGATTACCCCATGATTGTGGAGGAGTTGAAAAAGAACAACAACTGCACGACCCTGGCGATGCGTTACCGTTTGGCCCAAAAAGCCTTTGCCCATACCGCAGAATATGACCGGGCCATTTCAGGCTATCTGGCCAAAACCGACTTTAATGATGTTTCCGCCGGTTACCAATGGTAATTCAATAAACGGTTGACTGAGGGCAAGTGTTGTTTTACAAATCTGAGAGTGAGGAGCACAATATGCCGGAAGACTTGAAAAAAATGTACCGTACCCTGGTGGAAGAGCATTTCCCGTCGAACATGGAAGTCAGCTTTGTGGACGGGCCCAAACGTCAGACCCTTTTTTTTGAAAAAGTCCTCTGGACCATCGACCAGGTGCAAAAAGGCTTGCGATACGGCGAAAACCCAGGCCAGGAAGCAGCCCTTTACAAACTCGTCAACGGCAACCTGATCCTGGGTGAAACCAAAACCATTCAACCCGGCCAATATCTTGCCTCGGACATCGAACTGCTGCAATCCGGCAAGCATCCGGGAAAAACCAATCTCACGGATACCGACAATGCTTTAAACATCCTGCGCTATTTTTCCGACACGCCCACTGCGATCATCGTCAAACACAACAATCCCTGCGGTGTGGCCCAGGCAGATTCGCTTCACACAGCCTATGAAAGGGCCTACATGGCGGATCGTGTGGCCGCCTACGGGGGATGCATCGCCGTCAACAGGGCCGTGGACAAAATCACCGCCGAAGCCATTTATCAGCAGTACGCGGAAGTCGTTGTGGCCCCGGAATTTGAGCCGGGAGTCATGGAAATTTTTGAAAAAAAGAAAAATCTCCGGGTCATTCGGATTGATAATATTTTTAAGCTGCAAAATTTTGTAGGGCAACGGTTCGTGGATTTCAAAAGCCTCATGGACGGAGGCATCATCGTGCAGTGGTCGTTTGTTCCCCTGGCCCGAACCCGGGAAGATCTCACGTTGGCCGCCTGTGAATACAAAGGGAAAACCTATTCCATAAATCGAAAACCCACGCCTGCCGAATACGAGGATATGCTTTTTGGTTGGCTGGTGGAATCCGGAATCACCTCCAACTCGGTGATTTATGTCAAAAACAGGCAGACTGTGGGCATCGGCACCGGTGAACAGGACCGGGTGGGGGTGGCGGAAATCGCCAAGGACAAAGCCTATCGCAAATTAAAAGACCGGTATGCCCATGAGGCCCATAAAATGGACTACCATGAATTGACGGATTCAGAACTCATTCGGGCCATTGATCTTCGCGTGGAAAAGGAAAAAGGCGGCCTGATCGGCGCCACCATGGTTAGCGATGCCTTTTTCCCGTTCCGGGATGGCGTGGATGTGGGGATCCGGGAAGGCGTTTCATCCATCATCCAGCCGGGGGGCGCGGGAAATGACTACCAAGTTATTGAAGCCTGCAACGAGGCGGATGTGACCATGGTCTATACCGGCCAGAGAAGTTTTAAACATTAACGATTTAACACCAACAAAGGAGAAACACCATGATCGCGATTGTTGCAAAGTTACCGATAAAAGAAGGCATGATGAATGACGCTGTGGACGTTTTTAAAGAACTGATCACCAAGATGGGAAACGATGAAGGCACCCAGATGTACAGCATCTGCGTGGATAGTAAAAATCCCAACATTCTGGTGGTGGTGGAACGCTATGCCGATGAAGCAGCCGTAAAACTCCACGGCTCAACCAATCATTTCAAGGCATGCAGCCAGAAATTGGGTGCAGTCATTGCCGGAAGACCGGAAATCTCCAAAATGGACGTACTGGCCTCTCTGTAAAGCCTGTTTTCATCCCATTAAAAAAAGGCCGCAAGACAATGTCTCGCGGCCTTTGTATTTTCCCTTCACTCATCACTCTTTACTCATTACTCATCACTCATCACGCCTTTTCCCCGTATTTCACCGACGCGGCAATAAAATCCTTGAACAGGGGATGGGGGCTCATGGGACGGGATTTGAATTCAGGATGGAACTGACATCCCAGAAACCAGGGGTGATCCGGAATCTCCACAATTTCGATCAGATCCCCTGCAGGGGAAACCCCGCTCAGCCTAAGGCCTTTTTCAGTAAAGAGTTCCCGGTATTCATTATTGAATTCATACCGGTGCCGGTGCCGCTCGGAGATATCCTTCTGCTGGTAGGCTTTTTCCGCAAAGGAACCCGGAATGATCCGGCAGGGATAGGCCCCGAGTCTCATGGTGGCGCCCTTGTCCGAATGCATGTCCCGCTTTTCAACCACTCCGGTTTTTTCGTTGAGCCATTCCAGCATGAGGTAAATCACGGGATGGGGGGCATTCACCTCAAATTCCGTGCTGTTGGCTCCAACAAGACCGGCCACGTTCCGGGCGAATTCTATGACCGCAACATGCATGCCCAGACAGATGCCGAAAAAGGGAATATTGTTGGTTCTTGCATACTTCACGGCCGCAATTTTTCCCTCGATCCCCCTGGATCCGAACCCGCCGGGCACCAGAATGCCGTGCGCTTCCGCCAGCTTTTCCTTGCAATTGTCATCATAGATGGTTTCGGAATCCACGTAAAGCAGGTTCACCTTGGCGTCATTGGCCACACCGCCGTGGTACAGGGCTTCGTTGAGACTTTTATAGGAATCGGTCAGGTCCGTATATTTCCCCACAATGGCAATGTTGACGGCTTTTGTTGGATTTTTATACCGGTGAACAAACCTCTCCCAGTTTTCCAGGCGGGGTGCCCGGGTCCAGATGTTTAAGAGCTGAATAATTTTTTCATCCAGCCCTTCCCTGTGAAAATTCAGAGGGACTTCATAAATGACCTTCACGTCCTTGGCCGTGATCACGGCATCCACGCTCACATTGCAGAAAAGGGCTATTTTGGATTTGATTTCTATCGACAGATCGTGTTCCGTACGGCACAAAAGGATATCCGGCTGAATGCCGATGCTTCGCAATTCCTTGACGCTATGCTGGGTGGGCTTGGTTTTGACTTCCTTTGCCGCTGCCATATAGGGCACCAGGGTGAGATGAATGTAAAGCACATTTTCCTTGCCCACGTCGGCCTTGAACTGACGGATGGCCTCCAGAAAGGGAAGGCTTTCAATATCCCCGATGGTGCCACCGATTTCCACAATCACCACATCCACATCATCCGCTACCAACTTGATGCTGTTCTTGATCTCATCCGTGATATGGGGAATGACCTGGACGGTTCCCCCCAGATAATCCCCCCTTCTTTCTTTGGTAATCACGGAATAATATATTTTGCCTGTGGTGAAATTATTATTCTTGCCCAGCTTGGCATGGGTGAATCGCTCATAATGCCCCAGATCCAGATCCGTTTCCGTTCCATCATCCGTAACGAAAACTTCCCCATGCTGAAAGGGATTCATGGTTCCCGGATCCACATTGATATAGGGATCCAGTTTCTGAATGGTCACACTTAAGCCGCGACTCTCCAGCAAAGCGCCAATAGACGCTGAAGCCAACCCTTTGCCCAGGGATGACAGTACGCCGCCGGTTACAAAAACATATTTTGTATTTCCCATGGAACGTCCTCTATAGAATTAATATTTAACCTATTCCCGGCGATTCCTTGCCTACTGGACAACAAAGAGTCCGTTTGAAAATTTCGCTTGGGCACCCAGCTCTTCTTCAATGCGGATCAACTGGTTATATTTGGCCACTCGGTCGCTTCTGGACATGGACCCGGTTTTGATCTGTCCCGCATTGACGCCCACGGCAAGATCCGCGATAAATGCGTCTTCGGTTTCCCCGGAACGATGGGAAATCACGGTGGTATAACCTGCTTCCTTGGCCATTTCAATGGCGTCCAGGGTTTCGGAAACCGTTCCGATCTGGTTGAGCTTTATTAATATGGAGTTGGCAATGCCGTCATCAATGCCTTTTTCAAAGATCTTCGGATTGGTAACGAAAATATCATCCCCCACAATCTGAATCAAGCCTTCCAGCCTCTCGGTCATGACCCCCCAGTTTTTCCAGTCTTTTTCAGCAAGCCCGTCTTCAATGGAAAGGATTGGGTATTTCTGAATGAGGTTTTCATAATAATCGATCATCTCTTCTGCGGAGTATTTCTTGTTTTCCGACTTGAGGACATATTTCTTGTTATCGTAAAATTCACTGGCTGCGGCGTCCATGCCAATGCCAATGTCCATGCCGGGCTCATAGCCCGCGGCTTCAATGGCTTTCATCACGTATTGAATGGCTTCCTCATTGGATTTCAGGTTCGGAGCAAATCCTCCTTCATCCCCCACCGACGTGGTGTGGCCCGCATCCTTCAAAAGCTTTTTAAGGGCGTGAAAGGTCTCGGCTCCCATCTGCACAGCCTGAACAATACTTTTCGCACCAATGGGAATGATCATGAATTCCTGAATATCCAGACTGTTGGCCGCATGGGCCCCGCCATTGATGATGTTCATCATGGGCACCGGCAGGGATCGGGCATTGATGCCGCCTATATAGCGATAGAGGGGGAGGCCGTAGGCCATGGCCGCAGCCCTGGCAGTTGCCATGGAAACACCCAGGATCGCATTGGCCCCCAGTTTGGACTTGTTGGCCGTTCCGTCAAGGTCAATCATGGCCTTGTCGATGGCGGCCTGTTGGGTGGCATCCATACCGCAGATTGCTGGTGAAATTTCAGCAAGGATGTTCTTGACCGCAGTGGCCACCCCTTTTCCGCCGTATCGTTTCTGTTTCTTGTCCCTCAGTTCCAGGGCTTCCCTGGAACCGGTGGATGCTCCGGAAGGAACCGCCGCCCTTCCCATAGCTCCGCAGGCCAAAAAAACTTCCGCCTCAACGGTTGGATTTCCCCTTGAGTCCAGAATTTCCCTTGCCTTGATATCCACTATTTCAGTCATGGCTATCTCCTTCCTATCCATTTGACGTTCATTAATATTGTGCTATAATGCTGGATCATATAAATTGCATTAAATACATTCATTTTCAATCAAAAAGGGTATTATGGAGAAAAAAGATTCTTATACTACAAGCCACCTCATTGTAGCGGCCATAAGGGTTCTGGATCACCAGAAAGGGGTGCCTCCGGATATCGAAACCCTGGGGCAGGCCCTTTCCTTTTCCACCGAGGAAAGCCTTTTTTTCTGCCGCAGGCTTGAGAAAGCGGGCATCATCGCCGTTGTGGAAAGCGCGTTTGGCACCAAGCTGTTCATCAGAGACCATCTTGAACTGGAAAAGCTGCCCAGAACGGAACACGACGCACCCATAAAAGACGATATTGAAAAATTCATGAGCCAGAAACAGGATCAGTTCAAAGAAATCGAGTCCATCAAAGCCAAGCAGGACCAGAAGAAAAAGGATCTTTTTGCCGAAATCGAACAAAGGCTCAAAGACAAAATCAAAATCGGGCCGAAATAGGTTTATTCCACGAACAGGATGGATAGAATTTCTTCTTTGGAATACAGCCTTCCCTGGCCAATGCCCGGGCATTCATTTTGAAGATCCCGGAAGTTTTTTTCAGACCTGAACGTCTTTACCCAAAAGGGAAAAGCTTGGCATTGCCGAGGCCGAACCTCGTAAATCCTGCACCCGCCTTCGTGGAAAAGGCATCGGCCCTCTTCGTTCTCCCCGAGGCTATATCCTCCAAAACATGCGCGAAGAAAACGGGATGTAAATTCCTCAAGGCCCATGTTTAAAAACCCGTAAATGGCGGATATTTCCTTTTCCGAGACCCTCACAAGACCCGGGTCTCCGGTGCAACATCGGCCACATCGCAGGCATTGAAATTGAACCCCGCCATCAAAAAAGTAAGGCCTCCGGTGCAAAGGATGGTCGAGGGGTGTGCCATATTCGAGAGGCTGGGATTCCAGGGCGGTCATGGAGGATTCTGCCTTTCGATCATCTCACAATACGGGTGATTCTTGGCTTGTAGGTATCCTTTTCACCCATTTTATTGCCTTTCATCTTCACCAGGAAGATGGCGGCTAAAAAAAAGCCGAACCCGAAACCCGCGGAGTATCCGGAGGGATCCCCCTGATTCTGAATAGCCACCCTTTCACCGATAAAAGCGCCGGCGATCAAACACACAATGGGAAAGATATACATCAAAAAGGTCGCTTTTAGAAAATACCGCGTCTCGATTTGAAGAATGACCCGGTCCCCTTCTTTGGCCCCCAGGGAGTTGATGACTTCCACTTCCATATCCCGGCCCTGGGTGCTGCAACTGTCCCTGGATGCGCACCCATCGCAGGCTTCCGTTTTCTGGGTCTTCACAATGGCCTTTGCACCGAGGGTTTTGATGACCAGCCCCTGTTCTGTTGCCAATTTAATAATCCTTTTTTAAGAATCAGGCAATTTTTCCCAGCCGCTCTTGAATCGCCACCCCTTCACAGGAATCCTTGTAGCATATCAGTCCGCATTGAAGGCATCTGGCCGCTTCCATCCCGGCGGACTCTTCATCAAACCCTTTTTCGAGCTCATCACAGAGCCCGGAATCTTTTTCGCTGCAAAGGGGCATGATCTGCCTGGCCCTTGGCTGGACTTCTTCCAGGCGATTTACATTCTGGACCACCGATTGTCGGGTCAGAACCTCATCCGCCAGGTGGATGGAAATCCCGTAAAGGCGCTGATGGATCGACGCTGCCGCCCTTCTGCCCGCACCGATGGCCTTGATGGCCGCGGAAAAATCCGTGAGAATATCTCCGGGAAAATTCAACCCGATTTCATAAACATGTTCGGTGGATTTATAAGGGCTCACCCCTTCCCACAGAACCGGTCCCGCGGGTTGATCAGCCGTTTCCGGAATGTCCTGTTTCTTTCTATCAAAGATCATTTCCGGATACCGCCCCGAAGACAAGACCAGAATGCCGCAGGGAATCTCAGATTTTTCACCCGTTTGTAGATTTTCGCCCTCCATGCCCGAAAGCCCGTCTTCCTCACCGAACAACCGGGTTAAAGCGGTTGCGCAGCAGAACTTTACACCGGATGTTTCAAGGGCTTCCCGATCCATGGCCGCCACCCCAGATTGGTCTTCAGATTCCCTGAACACAAGGGTGATATCCTCCACACCGGCCCCCCTGAGAATTTTTACGGCATCCACGGATAGTGAGCCTCCGCCGACCACCACTGCGGCCGGAGCTTTTCCCGAAGACCTTTCCATGCCGTTTTGCAAAATATCCAAGAGAAGATAGGTTCCCGGAATCGGTCTTTCAAGCCTGGCTTCCTCACCCCGGGCCAAACGGCTGTCCCATCCTCCGGAAGCCAGAAAAACAGTTTCAAACCCCTGGTTCAGCAAACCGGCAAGGGTTATACCCCGGGTTCCCAAACCCTGACGGGTGTGGATCTTCACCCCCATTTCCGAAACACCTTCAATGTCCCAGTCCAGGATACTTTCCGGCAGTCTCTGTTTGGAGATGGCTGTTCTCAAAATCCCACCGGGTTTGGATGCGGATTCGTAAACCTCCACATCATGACCCAGCCGGGCTGTAAAAAAAGCCGTGGAAAGCCCTTCCACACCGCCGCCGATCACGGCAACTTTCCTCCCCGTACTCGGGGCTTTAAAAGGCTGGACATGAACCCCGGTCCGCATTTCATAATCCGCAGCATACCGTTTAAGAAAATTGATGGCCACGGGCTCATCCACATATTGCCTTCGACAGTCCAACTCACAGGGTCGCGGGCAGATCCTGCCGATGATGGTGGGAAATGGATTTCTTTCCTTGATCACCTGCACCGCCTTGCTGTAATCACCGGCAACAATTTCCTGAATATAGCCGCGAATGTTGATGCCGGCAGGGCAAGCCCTCTGACAGGGGGTGGTACAATCCGAGGTGGTGTATTCAAGGAGAATTCTTCGGGTGATGGAGGAGAGTCGAATGATGTTTTTCGGACAGATCCTTTCACAGGTTCCGCAGCCTGTGCATTTTTTTTCATCCACCACGGGCAGGCCTTTCGGCCCCATGACAATGGCCCCGAAGGGGCAGGCTTTGGCACAGGTTCCCAGCCCCAGGCAACCAATGGAGCAAACCTTCATGCCCCCGCCCAGGAGAAGGGCTGCCCGGCAGTCCATCACCCCATCGTAGATGAATTTGGAGGCCGCATCCTGAACCCCGTAGGTACAGCCCGGCAGGGCAATATCAGGTTCTTTGGCTTCCAGTGAAACCCCGAGAATCACGGCAATGGCCTCGCCCACCTCGGGTCCTGCAGCCACACAGGAATTGGGTGAAGATTTGCCTGCCACAATGGCTTCGGCATTGGCGCTGCATCCCGCTACACCGCAGCCGCCACAGTTCGCCCCCGGCAAGACCCCTTCCACTTCCAGAATGACCGGGTCCACATAAACATAAAAAATCTTTGACGCCGCTGCCAGCAACACACCGATGGTAATCCCCAACCCGCCCATGACTGAAATGGCAATAATAATTGTTTGGGTCATTTCACTTCCTCAAATCAGCAACCGTTGTTATTATAACAAGACAAGTCTTTACCAATGCAGGAGACCCCTCCACGGGGTTACCAGGACCCGTCAAGGCCTCGCAATCCGTTCATATACAGGCGTCCGCTGGCCACAAACATGGAGTAATGGGTTTGCATCAGGGGAAGATCAAAACTCCTGGCTACCTCGATCACGCGATCACTGGGAACCTTGCCGCGAACATAAACTACGGCACCCACGCCGATCACCTTGGCGGTCCGAAGCACTTGTTCCGAGGTGGAGCCGGTGAGCAGAACCGAGCCATCTGCAAGGGCCGCGAGAACATCATCCATCTGGTCTGCGGATCCTGCAGCCACAATGGTTTTGTTCAACTGTTCATCGCCCACCAGGAGAGTCGCCTTTAGGGTCTCCATGATTTCTGAAATTTTCATCTTTTGCCTTTTGCCTGAACCCCGGCCGGAATTTCTTCAGGGAGCCCCCCTGTCGGGGTTGAACCTTCCCTTCCATCATTCACATAACCTATTGTTTTGGATAATAATTTTATCCCCCCATCGGGCCCGAAAAAATCAAAGTCATGATATTTCATACTCCATTGGAAATGTCAATGGCCTCATTCCGGTTGCAGCTACCCTGAACGAATCCCATTCCTTCGTTGCACCCGGGAGGGGACCTGTGGTAGAAATATCCATCTCGAAGGGGATGCGACTTTTGATATAATCCGATTCTGTTTTTCAATCTTGAGGAGACCCATGGACTACAAAGAAAAAGTGACGCAATCAGCCCAGTACTTAAGGCCTTATTTTGAAGCCCCTCCGCATATCGCCCTGCTTACCGGCACAGGGCTCGGGGAAACCGCAGA
>VMSV01000095.1 GCA_013791935.1 Desulfobacteraceae bacterium
ATGAACACCCCCATGGCCATTGACGGTATTTCCAAAGCCACCGGTGTGGATAAAAACGAGTTGATCAAGCAGAGGGAAGGCCGGGTGCCCTTGAAGGGCGGCATGGGAAGCGCGTGGGATGTGGCCTATGCGGCCCTGTTTCTGGCATCGGATGAAGCCAAATTCATTTCAGGGGTTCTTCTGCCCGTGGACGGCGCGCAAAGCGCGCGGGTGGGATAAGGGAGGTAACCAGAAGCCAGTATTCAGTAGTCAACGGGATTTGCCCCAACGTAGTGAACAGGCATGCCTGTTCACTACCATCCCCTGCCACTCACACCCTTTCCCTGATATTCCCCCTGGACAGAGAGGCGAATATACCGAATACGCAAAGCCCGCTGAAGAGGGTAAAAGCAATCCGGATGCATTTGAGAAGCACCGGATAGGTGTCGGGTGAAATCTGGGTCTTTCCCATGAGAAGGGAGATAATCATGGTGACAATGCCCATGGAAAACATCTGGCCCAGAAGTCGCATGGTGGCGGCCGAACCCGAGGCCAGGCCCAGGTGGCGTTTTTCCACGGAACTCATGATGGCATTCATATTGGGAGAGGAAAACAGGGCGAATCCGCATCCCAGAAAAATCAGGTTGCACACAATCAAAAGAACCGGCGAAGAGGGCGTGAGGAAGGATAAGGCCAGAAGCCCGGCGCAGGTCATGGACATGCCTGTGGTGGCCAAAATTCTCGGTTCCACCCGGTCCGAAAGCCGCCCGGCAAATGGAGAGCCCAGGGCCATCATGATGGGTTGGGAGATCAGGATGATTCCGGTGGTCTGGGGAGAGAGCCCTTTGATGTACTGGAGATAGAGGCTCAGCAGAAAATTCAATCCAAAGGTGGACCCGTAATGAATCAGAGCCGCCAGATTGGATCGGGCAAAGACCCTGTTTCGGGTAAAAAGGCTGATGTCAATCAAAGGGGATGGAATCCGCATCTGGCGAAGGATGAAGAAAATCATGGCCGGAATGCCGATGGCCAGCATGATCAGGCCCACAGTACCCGGAAGTTTTGAAAACCCGTACACCAAAGAAAACAGGGCAATCCCGAAAATGAAAGCCCCTGGAGTGTCGTATTTTTCCCCTGCAGCATCAGCCCACTCGCCCTTGAGCCGGGTGAAGAGAAGGACCAGGGGAATAAAACTTAAGACAAAGGTCACGATAAAAAGCACCCGCCAACCGATTTGCTGCACAAGGATGCCTGCCACAAAAGGTCCGCTGGAAAGTCCGATATAAACCGCTGAAGTGGTGACACCCAGAACTTTGCCTCGCTCCTCCGGGGGAAACACAGAGGTGAGCATGGCCATGGATGTGCCGAAGATCATACCGCTTCCCATGCCTTGCAGAGTCCTGAAAATCATGAGCATGGGGAAGGATTGTGCCATGGATACGGCCAGGGATCCCAGGGCAAAAAGGGAAAAGCCCAGCCCCAGAATTTTTTTCCGCCCGATGATATCGGCAAGCCGGCCCATGGGGACTAGTGTGATTCCAGCTGCCAGCAAATAGGCCGTGGCCACCCAGCTCAGTAACACTGCATCGATGTGGAGGTTTTTTTCAATGGCAGGCAGGATGACATTCACCGATGAACCCATGAAGGGAACAATGAAGGACCCTGTGATGGCCACCACAAGGGTTGCGCTTCGGATGGTGGAATCATGGGAAAAGCCCTGGCCTTTGGTGTCAGGGGGATTGTGTGATAAGGGCGTGGTGCTTGAAGGAGGTTGATCCATGTTCAAATCTCAGAATAGGTAAAGGCGTTGTAAAGTTGATGTCTCTGAATTTCATTTTTGGATCATAGGCCGGTTTTTTTGAAAGGTCAACCTCTGTTCAAGGCGGTTTCATGGAAAGATTCAGGATGGGGTTGCACAGGCGGACAATGAATCCGCCTGTGCGGGAACAGGAGTATTGATTCAAAAAATTATTAATGGAAAGGAAAAGATGCTTTGATCTTCAATCGCCCGGCGCCCGGTTTTGTTTTAGCGTGCCTTGGCCTGAAGAGCCGGTTTCGCCCTGACCTTTGTCTCCGCAGACCTTGTCTCCGCCTGCGTAAACCAGGGTGGACATCATCAACATTAAAGCCGCAATCATTACCATGGTCTTTTTCATTTTCGAACTTCTTTCAAGTTTGGTTTGGGGGTCACATCCTCTAAGAATCGCCCTTTGTTCTATTCTTCATTGAATGGTTGAACCCTTCAAACCCGAAAAAGTTACACCTGATTACATAAATTATGGCTCACCCTTTCAACTTCTGCTGTTTTCAACTATGGTGAGGTGTAATGCATTTCAAGCATATGGAAAATGCGGCATGCAGCAAAAAAAACCTGACTCAAAGCCGAACCTGGTTCCGGTTAACTTTTCAAATCTTTTCCGGGTTTTAATGATGTACCACAAAGAGGTTGTTGTGGGTGCCGAAAGAGTTTTCGCAAACCATTTCGTTGTTCTGGTCATTTTCCCACGCACCGTCCACCCGGAATTTGTATTCATAGGCTCCCGGGGAAACAAAAATGGATTTTCGCCAGACCCCTTTGGCATCCATCTTCATGGGATGCGCCTTTTCATTCCATTGGTTGAAATCCCCGACAAGAAACACATCTGTTGCTTCCGGGCCATAAAAAGTAAAGGATACTCTTCTTTTTGATGCTTGGCTTTGTACTTTTTTGGATTTCATGGTGGTCCATCCTCTTAATTTTCAAGGTTTTTGAAAATCCAGGCGGCCGATCTTTGCCGGAAGGTCACCGATTCTGATCAATGGATTGCTTGAACCATTTTGGCTGCCGATATTACCATACAAAAAATAAGGGGTCAAAATATATCGAATGAATCCAATTCATCCGTAATATTATTGGGTTTGATAAAGATCATGAAAAATATAAGTGAATTCAGGCTTTCACGGATCTTACGCCAATCCCCTTTATTTTATGGCTTAAAACAGGTATAGAGAAACAGGGCAAACACATCACCAAACCATGAGAACAGGGAAAAACCATGACATACAAAATATTCGTTGATGGCCAGGAAGGCACCACAGGGCTGAAAATTCATGAATACCTTTCCAGAAGAGAAGATGTTGAAATTCTTAAAATCCCCTCTGAAAAGAGAAAGGAACTGGATGCCAGACGGGATTTCATCAACCAGTCGGACATCACCTTTTTATGCCTGCCGGATGTCGCGTCCATGGAATCCGCGTCCCTGGTGGAAAACGAGAAGACCTGCATCATTGACGCCAGCACGGCTTTCCGAACCCACCCGGACTGGGCCTATGGTTTGCCCGAGCTTTGCCCGGACCAGCGGGCCACGATCAGGAAGGCGAAAAGAATCACCGTGCCAGGGTGTCATGCTACAGCTTTTGTGCTTTCGATTCATCCTCTTGTGAGAAAGGGGATCATGCCGCCGGATTATCCGGTTTCCTGCTTTTCTGTCACCGGGTACAGTGGCGGGGGCAAAAAGCTGATTGAAACCTATGAGGTAAAACGTTCTGCCGTGCTTGAGAGCCCAAGGCATTACGGTCTGGGAATGGGCCACAAGCATCTGCCGGAAATGAAGGTAAGGTCGGGACTGGCGGATACTCCGGTTTTCTGCCCGGTGGTGGGTGATTTTTATAAAGGCCTTGCGGTGACGGTATTCCTCCATCCGAGTCTTCTGGCGAAAAAAGTCAGTCCCCGGGATATCCACGCCCTGTTGGCCGAATATTACTGTGGTGAGGCCTTTATCCGGGTGATGCCCTATGGAGAGGATGCAGAAAACCTGGATAACGGCTATCTGGATATTCAGGCCTGCAATGACACCAACCGGGCGGATATCTTCGTGTTCGGCAATGATGAGAGGATGGTCTTAATCACCCGCCTGGACAACCTGGGAAAGGGTGCTTCGGGTACGGCGGTTCAAAGCATGAATGTCCACCTGGGTATCGAAGAAGTCAAAGGACTGGTTTAGCGGTGTCAAGGGTTCAGGGGCTTTCAGAAAGAAACTGAGGCCCTTGAACCCTTGATGAACTCGTAAAGAGTCCTGTATCCCCTTATTACGTTCAGTCTTCTTTCTTTCCCGTAAAGTCCAGAGCGCCCATGGGTGAAGTCATCTTTCCGCTGATGGCATCCCCGTCCACCACGGCATTACAGCTCAGGGCGATATTCTGGCCCATGGCGGATATTTTCATTTCCCAGGTCACGGCATTGCCGTTTGCGGTTCCGTTGTCGAATTCATTGCTACCCATGGGTCCTGCCATGCTGCCGCTGACTTTTCCGCCGTCTTCCTTGAGCTTTAGCGTGGGGGTCTGGGTGCCCATGGGGGTTTGTAAGCTTAAGATGTAGGTTCCGGTGATGGACATGTTTCCTCCTTTTTGAATAAAAAGTTTAGGGATTGGGGTTTAACTTAAACTTATGGAATTACACCCGGTTTCATGGCCCATCCAATGAAAGATTCCAGTTCCATTTTCCGGGACGGATTTTGAGGGCCACTTCCGAGGGGATGGGTTCCATTAAATGAACGAACACTCTGTACCCAGCTTTTTCAAGGCGATCTTTTTCCCCCTGAATATCCAGCTTCCAGTTGGGGAAAACCCAGGTATTCCCGTCATATCGAGTACTCCAGGCCTCTTCGTTCTTCGGGCTTTTGAATAGAGTCTGTGGTTTCAATTCAGGAGATTCAATTCGGGAAATGCAAAAGGGCCAGTTTCCCGAAATCACAAGGCCCAGGGGCAAAGAGGAATTTTTCGGAAAGTCCAGGTATTCCTTGGCCGAGAGCTCCGGACTTAGGATGACTCCGTGGAAACCCAATTTTTTCATGGCCTCCACCGCCCAAGGATTGCAAATATTGCAAAAAGGTCCTGCCCACAGGCTGAGGTTTTCAGCCTGATCAAACCAGGCCATCTGCCAGGGCATATTCAAGACAAAACGCTTAAATCCCTTTTTAATAAGAACCCGAACCTGTTCCAAACCCTCTTTTTCTTCCTCCGGCCAGATGACCGGGGGCAGCCAGAGCCAAGTATCGTGGTTCAATTTGTCCAGGCGTTTTCCGGTTTCCGGAGACAGCCACACCCCCTGTATTTTTCCAGGTTTCCGGGCAGGAACGGTCCGATGAACCTGGAATTCAGTGGAAGGAAGATTTTTTCTGTAAACGCCGGGGGAGGGGAGATGAATGGGAATTTCAGGAACATCATTCCCTGCGGGTACCCCCACGATCGTCTCTGCCTCCGTGAGAAATTTCTGCAACTCTTTTTCCCGGCGGTCAATTAAAAATACCGGAGTTCCGAATAAAGGTTTTTTGTTTTTTTCAATCTTTATCACCAGCCTGCCTCTTTTGGGGACCGACTGTCGAACCTTAATGACTTGATGCCACGGTTCGCTCTCATAGCCTATTCGAAGCAAGTCCCCGGGCAGGAGCGCTTCCAAGGGTTTCAAGAGAACGGCGCTTTGTTCACCGGTGATTTTTCCGATGAGAAGTCCTGACCCGGTCTGTCCTTGGATTTCCACAGGGTTATAGGGACGTTGGGGCAAAAAGAAAAAATGGGTTCCCGGCCGGCCAAGGGCTCTTTCCAGAAATTGAACCGCTGTTTTTTTGGTTTGGGGGTCCCCGGCCTCATCCCTCAACAATTTGTAGGCCTGGGTGGTGTAATAGACGTAATGAGGGCCTTTTTTTCTTCCCTCGATCTTCCACGCAGCGATTTCCTTAATATTCAGGAGAACTTTTACCAGGACATCCAGGCTTAAGTCCCGGCAGCTGAAGAATTTGGCGGATTGATCTTTCTGGGCATATTGCCTTCGACAGGGCTGAACGCATTCGCCCTTCAAGCCACTTTTCCCGCCCAAAAAACTGCTCCAGTAACACCTTCCGGATACGCCATAGCAAAGGGCGCCATGGACAAAAACTTCGAGCTGCAAATTCGGGGAACACGATGCTGCCATCATTTTTATTTCATCAATATTCAATTCCCTGGGAACCACAACCCTGTGGATTCCCATCTTTTGATCCGCCATTTTCAGGGCGGAAGGGAAGCTGACATTGGCCAGGGTCGAGAGGTGAATTTCTCCTGAAAATCCTGCGGACCTGGCGATTTGTACCAGGGATAAATCTTGAATGATCAGAGCATCGGGCTTTACATATTTTTCAAGTTGTGCTACGAGTAATGCTGCTTTTTGTATTTCGCCTGTTTTGAGCAAAGCATTGATCGCTATATAAACACCAACACCTTTTTCATGAGCAAACCGAGTCAGTCGGTTCAACTCTTCAAGAGCAAAATTTTTGGCCTCCTTTCGAGCGGAAAACTGTTTAAGTCCGCAATATACGGCATCGGCTCCCGCGGCTATCGCCGCCATAAAGGCCTCCTTGTTCCCTGCCGGCGCCAGAATGGCAGGTTTTTGCTTATTTTCCATTTTTTGAAATACCTCCCGAAAGCCGATTCATCCATGCATGACGGAGTATGATATCACAGAAGCAACATAAAAAATAATACTTTTACGGAGAGGGAAAAATGAAAACAAAACAGTCGGTTATTATTGCAGTTCTATTGACGCTCCTGTGTGCTGTGCCAGCCCTGGCCACAGATTTGACAGGCATGTG
The DNA here is from genome assembly GCA_013791935.1 of Desulfobacteraceae bacterium. GTDB lineage: Bacteria > Desulfobacterota > Desulfobacteria > Desulfobacterales > UBA5616 > VMSV01. The sequence continues at coordinate 6,585 of VMSV01000095.1, forward strand.
GGATATTTCGGTGACTTTCCGTGGGGCGAAACCTCTTGCCTCCCAGGTGCTGATCGTGCAAACCGGAGATAAATTCACCTATGAAGTTCTTCAGGGAACCATAGAGGGGGGCAAATATCTCATTCCAGGCCCCATTCCCGGACGAAGGGATCTGGGCAGGGTGTGGGCTGAAACCGAACGTCTTGAATTTGAAGCAAAAGATGAGAATAGAATTCAAGGCAGCGTGTTTATCGCAGTATTCAAAAACTCAAAAACCACGGAGAAGATGACCTCCGCCTCGGGCAAATTGCTCGGCTACCGCGTCATGGACCCCCTGCCCAGAATCATCGCCAAGGGTGGCCCTGAAACTTGGGTGAAAACCGGAACCGTTTTTGAAGACCCCGGTGTCCGGGCCCACGATGGAAAGGGCATAGGGCTTACCGAAAAAGTGGAGGCCAAGAGCACGGTGGACAGCAGCAAGCCCGGGGATTATACCATCACCTATAATGTTACGGATGACCAGGGTAAAAAAGCTCCTGAAGTCGTCAGAACCGTTCATGTGGTGAATCCAGGGCCTCCCATCCTCAAGATCAGGGGGGATGAAAACACCTCCATTGCAAAGGGGACCCTCTATTCGGACCTGGGTGCAACCGCCTTTGATTATGTCCACAAAGATATCTCCGATAAAGTAAAAGTTCTTGTGAACGGGAAGCCTGGCGACCCCAACAGTCCTGCAGTCATCAACACCCAGACCCCGGAAGCCACCTATAAGGTTTCTTATATGGTTGAGGATGAAAACGGAAAAACCGAAGCGGTTCGAACGGTGGTGGTGGCCGGAGCCGAAGATGAGCAATCCTTCTGGTCCTACTGCTTTATTTCAGGCCTTGTCTCCAATCCGTAAAATAATCCAGGTTGATTTTTCATAGAAAACCTGACCTATTTTGTCCCTGGCCCTTGGCGGCCAGGGACAAAATCCCAATTTTCCATGCCAGCTTCCGAACCGCCCGCTGTTTCATTTCAATGATTTTTGCTATTTTTGCTTTTTCCCCTGGCCAAAGTCCCCACTTGTAATTATCTTTCCGATATGCAAGATAAACAGAGAGAATAGACTCAACTGAAAGGAAAGAATCATGAAAATCGCCGTAAGTGGAAAAGGCGGAGTGGGAAAGACAACTTTTTCAGCCCTGCTCATTCGCGCTTTGAATGAAAGTGGAAAGCATGTTCTTGCCATTGATGCGGATCCGGACGCCAATCTGGCATCGGCCCTTGGCATTAAAGACGCCAATAAAATAACGCCCATTTCGGAAATGAAAGACCTGATTTTTGACCGGACCGAAGCCAAGCCCGGCACCATCGGCGGGTTTTTTAAATTGAACCCCAAGGTGGATGACCTTCCGGATGCTCTTTCGGTGAAATTCGAAAACATCAAATTCATGCGCCTGGGTGAAATTAAAAAAGGCGGCAGCGGGTGCATCTGTCCGGAGAGCACACTTCTCAAGGCCCTGGTGACCCATATCGTTCTCGCCCGGGATGAGGTGGTGGTGATGGATATGGAAGCGGGCATTGAACACCTGGGGCGGGCCACCGCGAAAGCCGTGGACAAACTGATTGTGGTGGTGGAGCCGGGCCGAAGAAGCATTGAAACCGCAGGACATATCCAGGCCCTGGCCGGGGATATCGGCTTGAAAAACTTGTCCCTGGTGGGGAATAAAATTCGAAGTGCCTCAGATGAGGCTTTTTTAAGGGAAAATCTTCCCGGATTTGACTTTCTGGGTTTTCTGGGCTTTGATGATTCCCTGATTGAGGCGGATTTGAAAGGGGTTTCTCCCTTTGATGTTCAAACGCCATCCATCGCTAAAATTAGAGAAATGATCCAGAAATTGTAATGAGAAACCGGCCATTCAGGAGAACCCCCGAATACCAAGGGAAAAGACCAAAATTAAAAGCCGAGGCGGATAAAAGGTTAAAAAGGGTGTTTGAAATCATCGGCATGCCTGAACCCGCGCCTTTTATTCCGGACCCTTTTCAGGTTGAGGCTGTTGATGCTGCAAGGCGATCCGACTGTCTGGTTACGGCCCCCACAGGCTCCGGAAAAACATGGATCGCCGAGCAGGCCATTTGGGAAGTGTTGGAAAAAGGCGGAAGGTCCTGGTATGCTTCTCCGTTAAAAGCCCTATCCAACGCAAAGCATCTTGAATTCAGTGATATTTTCGGCCCGGAAAAGGTCGGCATCCTAACCGGGGATCGCAAGGAAAATTCTGAAGCGGCCATTGTTGTGGGAACCACCGAAGTTTTACGAAATCAGCTTTATGATGCCATGCATCTGGGGGTTACCCTTCCCTTTGACTTTGTGGTTCTGGATGAAGCCCACTTTTTAGGCGATGTTGACCGAGGGGTGGTATGGGAGGAAATCATCATCTACCTTCCGGCCCGAATTCCCCTTCTGCTTTTATCCGCAACCATTGGAAATGCCGATGCGATTTCCCGATGGATCTCCTCCACCCGGCGGAAAGAATGCGTGGTGATCAAGGAAACCCATCGACCGGTGCCCCTTTTCCCCATGTTTCTCCATCCTTCAGGAACCCTGTACCCCTTGATGATGGGAAGGGAAACCGGCCCGGATTCAAAGCCTGATGATAAAACCCCGAAATCACGAATGGATAAAAAGGTTTCCGACTATCTCCTGAACAAGAGGTCGGTATTTTTTGTTCGGCCCGGAGAGCTTCCGCCTTTCGGGGAAATCCTCGGGCTTTTGCGAAAATTCAATCTCTTACCCGCGATATTTTTCCTGAAATCAAGGGCGGATTGCGACCGGGCCCTGGATTTATGCAAAGACAATGAAATATTGCCTTCGGAGCGAAAGGAAAAATTGAATCTGAGGATCGAAGAACTCTCCCAAAAAAGAGATCATGTTTCCAACCATCGGCACATGGCATCCCTGAAAAACAATGCAGTGGGAGCCCATCACAGCGGGCACCTTCCCGTCTGGAAGCTGATCCTCGAGCAATTGATGACCGAAGGCTGCCTGGATGCCATTTTCGCTACATCCACGGTGGCAGCAGGGGTGAATTTTCCAGCCCGTTCCATTGTGATCCTGAATTCCGACCGGTTTAACGGACATGAATTCATGCCCCTGGATCCCACGGAATTTCACCAGATGGCGGGCCGGGCCGGGCGAAGAGGAAAGGATAATATCGGTTTTGCCATTATCCTTCCCGGAAAATTCATGGACATTCGCCATGTGGCCAAACTGACCGTGCTGCCCCCAACGGATATTCAAAGCCAGATTCGCATTAATTTTTCCATGGTACTGAACCTGCTTCTTTCCCATTCACCGGACCAGATCAAGGATCTCCTCTCCAAATCTTTTGCCTCCTTTCAGCTCATACAAAAGAAGGGACCGGAAAAAGGCGTGGTGGGGACCGAAATTTTTGTGAAGGACTTTTACCGTCATCTTGAATTTTTACGGGAAAACGGCTTTGTTTCCTCTTCAGGGGAATTAACGGAAGACGGCCTGTGGGCCTCAAAGCTCCGGGTGGATGAGCCGTTAATGATTGCAGAAGGCTTGAGAAAAGGGGTTTTCCCCTCTGACCCAGCCCTGTTTGCGGCCACGGTTTGTGCCTTTGTCAATGAAGATGAAACCGATGATCGGGTGGATTCCGCTTTTCTTCCCAATCGGTTGAAGAAAATTCACGGTAGATTGGTGAAACAATTGGCACCGTTTTCCAACCGGATGAGGCAGGAGGGGTTTTCCACAAAGCCCCAGTATTTAAGACCCATGGCGACACTCTACGCCTGGGCCACCGGGTATTCCTGGGAAAAAGTGCATTATGTCTCCAATCTCGGTGAGGGGGATCTGGCCATGCTGATTTTAAGAACTGCGGAAAACTTAAGGCACATGACGGGGCTCAAGGAGCATTTCCCGGACATTGCTCAAGCCGCAGAAAGTGCGGTGGAATTGATCCTGAAGGAACCGGTGGTGTTTGACTAGATTGGGTTTAAAAAAAAGCCGGTTGCACCTTTTCATGGGGCAACCGGCTTTTTTATTTTAATCTGCCTAAAGCCTTACAAGGATTTGATTTTTTCCGTCAAGGCCGGCATGAACTCAAGAATATTGGCCTCAATGCCCACATCCGCAACCTGGAAAATGGGGGCTTTGGGGTTTTTGTTGACGGCCACGATAAAGGGATTTCCCTTAATTCCGCCCAAGTGCTGGAAGGAACCGCTGATGCCCATGGCCATGTAGACCTTGGGTTTAACAGTCTGACCTGAAGTTCCCACCTGGCGTGATTTCTCAAGCCATTTGGCATCCACGATGGGGCGTGAGCAGGAAACCACGGCGCCAAGGGCATCCGCCAGTTCCTGAGCAATCCCGATATTGTCTTCTTCTTCGATGCCGCGACCCACTGAAACCAGAACGTCGGACTTGGTGATATCCACATCACCGGCTTCCGCCGCAACCAATTCAAGAAACTTCCGGTTGACATCAAGGCCTGCGGCTTCGCCGGATTTATCAGTAACCTGTCCGCCTGCAGATTTGCTTTCGTCCGGAGCAAATGCACCGGGGCGAGCATTGATGATCACGCCATTTGCAATATCGCAAGCCACATGGGTATGGGCCTGGCCGGCGAATTCCTGACGCACTGCAACCAGGGTATTGCCTTCAACGGCAAAATCGATCACATCCGCCAGAAACGGCGAATCAATTTTGATGGAAAGACCGGGAGAAAGATCCATCCCGAAGGTGTCATGGGGGATTAAGACCATTGCATCCGCAGGAAGAATCTTGACCAGAAGCTTTCGAATGACTTCCGCATTGGGGTAGGCCAGGGAGGCATTGTCAATTTTCCAAACGGATTTATAGGATGCAGCGATTTCATTGCATAAGGCGTCTAAATTTGTGCCCACCACAATGGCAGTGGCCTCTGCGCCTAATTTCTTTGCGGCAGCCACGAGTTCCAATGAAGAATCCTCCGCCTTGCCATTTGCATGCTTGATATAAGCAAAAACTTGTCCAGCCATTATTTTATTCCTCCTTTGGCCTTTAAGAGTTCAATCAGTTTGTCAATGATCTCCTCGGTGCTTCCGGTAAGCATTTCAGCGCCTTCGCCCATTACCGGCACAAAGTAGTCCTTCCGGGTGACTTTGGCACCGGCAGCGCCCACGGAACCGGCATCCATACCAAGATCCGATGCGCCCATGGTGGGAATTTCAACCGATGCTACTTTCCGGATACCGCGAATACCCACATACCGGGGCTCATTGATGCCCGTCTGAATGGACAGAACGCAGGGAAGTGTGATTTCATTCATTTCAATGTTTCCGCCCTCGATTTCCCGGCCAATTTTGATTTTTTTGTCATCAATAATATCGATTTTATTCACCAAAGAAGCGTAGGGGAGATCCAGCATGGCGGCCAGCATGCCACCCACCTGACCGGCACCGTCATCCGCCTGGGCACCGGTTAAAATCAGATCGTATTTGCCTTTCTGAACCGCAGCCTTCAGAATGGAAGAAATCCCTTTTCCATCTGATCCGTTGAATGCAGCATCGGAAAGGAGCAGCCCGCTATCAGCACCCATGGCCATTTCGCGACGAAGCACTTCTTCGGAGTCTGAATCACCCACGGTAATAACCGTTACGTTCCCGCCGACCTTGTCCTTGATCTGAATGGCTTCTTCCACGGCATAGTTGTCCCACTCATTGACCGAATAAACGAGATCGCCGCGATCAATGTCATTGCCCTTGACCTCGATTTCATTTTCTGCGGTGTCGGGAACTCTTTTGACACATACCAAAATCTCCATAACATCCCTCCCAGGTTAAATAAAAAAAAGTGTTTATGGTTTTTCGCCTATCGAACGATATGCTTTTCAACCAGTTCCGCCAATTCTATGGCTTCCATTTTTCCTTCCATACCTGCCACCTTGATGGCATCTTCCATATTGACCAGGCAGAACGGGCAGGCCGTAACAATCACATTGGCTCCCGCAGCTTTGGCCATTTCAACACGCATTACACCCATACGCATTTCTTCTTCAGGTTCGTAGAAAAGCATCAGGCCACCACCGCCGCAGCAGAAGGATCGATCCCGGCTTTTCAGCATTTCAACCCTTCGAAGACCCGGGATGGCATCCAATACTTGTCTTGGCTCCTCATAAAGGCTGTTGTGACGCCCCAGATAGCAGGGGTCATGATAGGTGTATATCCTGGAGTCATCTTCAATATTCTTTAATTTCAAGACTCCGGAATTGATGCTTTTCAGAATGACTTCGCTGATATGTTCCACCGGCGGCAGGTCGTTGTAGTCCTTCTTGAGGGCATTATAAGCATGGGGGTCTGCAGTTACGATTTTCTTGGCCCCGCTTTCAAGGATCATCTCGGTGTTATGGGATTTAAGATCCTGGAAAAGCATTTCCTCCCCGAAACGCCGTACTTCATTGCCGGAGTCTTTTTCGTTCTTGCCCAGAATCCCGAAATCAATTCCGGCAGCGGAAAGAATTTTTGCCGTGGCTCGACCAATGTCCTGCATCCGGTCGTCATAGGATGTGATGCTGTCCACAAAATAAAGGGTTTCCGCGGTTTCGCCGTCTAAAATTTTCACGTTGGTTTCATCGGCAATGGCATCGGTCCACTCGGCCCTTTTCTTTTCCATTTTGCCCCAGGGATTGCCTCGTTTTTCCAAGGCGCTCAGGGGTTTTTGGAGGGACTGGGGAACGGTTCCTTCATCCACCATACCTCGTCTCATATCCACCATTTTGTCGATATATTCAATGCCCAGGGGGCATTCCTGTTCGCAGGCACCGCAAGTGGTGCAGGACCAGATTTCATCCTCCTCGTAAATATCCCCGATGAGGGGCTCGCTGGGAAGAAAGTCGCCACGAAGGGGGTAATTTTTAAAAATCTTATCCCGGCCTTTGATGCTGATGAACCTGGGGGACAGGGGGCGTCCGACGGCGTTTGCCGGGCATTGATCCGAGCACCTGCCGCAATCGGCGCAGGTATAAAAATCCAGAAGGTGCTTCCAGGTGAAATCTTCCAGTTTTTTGACTCCGAAGGATTCAATTTCATCCAGTTTGTCATCGGCGATACCGTAACGAACCGGCTTGATATTCCCTTTTTCCAACCGCATGAACAGAACGTTGAAAATCGAGGTGATGACGTGGAAATGCTTACCCATGGGAAGAAAGCAAAGAAAAAAGAAGAAGGTGATATCGTGAATATAATAGGAAAGGAGATGAATGGCCTGAAGGTTTTCCAGGGGGGTGTGTGAAAAAATGAGTTTCCAGATCCATACAAGGGTCAGGGGTACGATAAACTCCCCGGCCATTCCTTCTCGGGCCTGGGCTGCCATCTGGGCGGCTTCAAAAGCACTTTCGGACAGCATGAGGGTTGAAATTAGGCCCAGAACAAAAACTGCCTCTGCCGTATGGTCATGCCCATATTTTTCCGGAACCGCATATCTTTTGGGTTTCACAACGACCCGGCGGTAGGCTGCCACAACGCAGGCGATAAAAACGCCTGTGGCCGCCATATCTTTCAGGATGTTATAGACATGCCCCAAGGCCCCGCCCAGGCCGGGAAAAACAAATTCCTCGGAAAGTCCGATGACCACCAGGGAGGTGGATCGTATGCTCAGAATCAGGAATCCCAAGAAAATTACAATGTGAATCACGCCAGCGGTCATATAGCGGGGTTGACGCCATTGGGCGAGCCAGATTTTAAAGACCTGAAAAATCCTTTCCGGCCAACGGTTGAACCTGTCATCAGGCGCGGCCTTCACCAAAGGGGCCAATCTTTTTGCGATGATGTACGCAAAGGCGGCTGCTCCCGCAACGGGTATGAGCAATGAAAAGATTATCAAGGGTATCCCAAAAACCGTCGCACTGGCCGGACCGATCAAAACAGTTTCCATTTTTAAAGCTTTCCCTCTCTTAAAGAATTGTCATTTAATTGAAATCACCCATGTAAAACATTTTTATATATAAGGTATGACCACTAACAAACCCTTTTTTTATCGTCAAGAAAAAAATCATTACTCCGCATTTTAACCCTCCATGGAAGAGGTCTCATCCGCCTGATCCCTTGGATGGAATAAAATGAATGTTTATTCATTATACAAAGTAAAGAGGGTCGAACCTCCATCCTGGGGATAAAAAGCTCTTTAAGTCCTATTTTTAAGGTTTAATACCATTTTAAAAATTTCTTGACAAGGCAATATTGTTCGTAATAAAAATGAATATCAATTCATAATGATATGGATGAGAAATAAAAGGACCACCTTATTTCTTAATTGTAAGCTTTAAACACGCAAATGAATAAACATTCAGTTCATGGAAAATAATACGGATAAAAAATCACGAATTCTACAAGCCGCAGGCCAGGTGTTCGCTCAAAACGGATTTTCCCAGTCCACCATCGCCATGATTGCAAAAAATGCCGGCGTGGCGGACGGCACCATCTATTTGTACTTTAAAAATAAGGAAGAGCTTCTCACCCGTTTTTTTGAAAACAAAATGCGGCTGATTTTTGATCGATTCCTTGAAACGGTCTCCGGCGCCAATTCCGCCGAAGAGAAGCTCCGCAACCTGATACGCACGCATTTTGTAGAATTTCAGAAAGATAAGGATATGGCCGTGCTGTACCAGGTGGAAACCCACAGCAATGTCCGCCTGGCGGAAGATCAGATCCGGGAAATGTCCAAAATGTATATGGATCTTATTTCCCTCATCGTGGAGCAGGGCCAGGAGCAGGGACTGATTCGAAAGGATCTTTACCTGAGTCTGGTGAAGCGCATGATCATCGGATCCCTGGATGAAGTCATCAATACCTGGATCCATTCGGAAGGAAAATATGACCTGGTTTCCATGGCCGACCCCTTGGTCGACCTGATATTAAACGGTATCGGAAATCATTTAAGATCCGATGCCTGATAGAGGATTGAGAAAAAAGGAGTAAGCACAATGGCACAACTGATTGCAGATCGACGAGACATTGATTTTGTTCTATTTGAACAACTGAAAATTCAGGAATTGAGCAACCATGAAAGGTTTTCCGAGTTCAATCGGAAAACCATCGACCTGATTGTATCGGAAGCCAGGAAACTGGCCATTCGGGAAATTCTTCCCACCCAGAAAATTTCCGATGAGGAAGGGGTTCGCTTTGACGGGGGCAAGGTCACGGTCCCGGAAAGCTTTCACCGGGTTTACCAATTGTTTACCGAAGGGGAATGGCTGGCCATGGCCGAGGATCCCAAGTGGGGCGGCCAGGGCATGCCCCAGACCGCAGCCCTTGCAGCCGCGGATTATTTCAATGGGGCCAATTACGGGTTTATGATGTATCCCGGTCTGACCCACGGAGCTGGAAAATTGGTGGAAAGCTTTGGCACCGAAAAGCAGAAGAATCTTTTCCTGAAGAATCTATATACCGGAAAATGGACAGGCACCATGCTCCTCACCGAGCCCGAGGCGGGCTCCGATGTTGGGGCACTCACCGCAAGAGCTCTTAAAAACCCGGATGGGACTTACAGTATCACCGGAAACAAAATATTCATCTCCTCGGGAGAACACGATTTGGTGGAAAATATCATTCACCCGGTTCTGGCCAGAATTGACGGAGCACCCGAGGGCACCAAAGGCATTTCCCTTTTTTTGGTTCCAAAAATCCGAGTGAATGATGATGGTACCCCGGGAGAATTCAACGATGTGGTGTGCACGGGTATTGAAGAAAAAATGGGCCTCCATGCCAATGCCACGTGTTCCCTGACCCTGGGTGGAAACGGCAACTGTATCGGGACTTTGCTGGGGGAGGAAAACAAGGGCATGGCCGCCATGTTTCTCATGATGAATGAAGCCCGGCTCCTGGTGGGGCATCAGGCTTTCTGCTGCGCCAGTGCCTCCTATCTCTATGCGGTGAATTACGCCCGGCAGCGGATTCAAGGCAAGAAGCTCGGGGCTTCCAAAGATTCCCCCGGTGTTCCAATCATGATGCACCCGGATGTTCGCAGGCAGTTGATCACCATGAAAGCCTATGTTGAAGGCATGCGAAGCTTGCTTTATTTTATTTCATACTGCCAGGACATGACCAAAGTCACCGACAATCTGGATGAAAAAGAAAAATACGAAGCCATGATTGAAGTTCTGACTCCCATTGCCAAAGGCTATGTTTCGGACCGGGCCTTTGAAATGTGCAACCATGGCCTTCAGGTTTACGGAGGTTACGGGTTCATCAAGGATTATCCCATGGAACAACTGGTGCGTGATTGCCGAATCACCATGATCTACGAGGGCACCAACGGCATCCAGGCCATGGATTTGCTGGGAAGAAAACTCGGTTTGAAAAACGGCAAGGCCGTCATGGATGTATTTGCAAAAATGGCTCACACCGGAGCAAAGGCCAGAGCCGTGGACAACATAAAAAATATAGCCCAAAAATTTGAAAACGCCTTGAGTCGGCTGGGAGAAGTGGCGGCCCATATGGCCAATTCCGCCATGAGTCCGGACTTCGAGAAAGCCTTTGCCTTCGCCTATCCGTTCATGGAAGTCACCGGGGATGTGGTCATGGCCTGGATGCTCCTGTGGCGGGCCACCATTGCGGCCAAATCCCTTATTGAAAAGCCTCGGCATCAGGTGGATTTTTATGCGGGGCAGATCAAAACTGCGGAATATTTCATCCATAATGTTCTGCCCGTGTGCCTGGGAAAAATGGATACCATTCTGGAGAGTAACAACGCCGTGATGGAGATATCGGATGCAGGTTTTGGCGGATCGTGATGCAGGGGAGCTTAAAAGGGCAGGCGGTGGCGAAAAATCACCGCCTGATGATAAACCTTGAGCTCATCCTTTTTGCGCTAAAGTAGCTGCGGGTGAATTTTTCAGCCTGATCCGGATCATAGGACCTGGATGAAAAAAGGTTGATATAGGCAGCCCTGTTGGATTCTGAAAAATGCCCGGTGATGGAGCTGGTTTCAATAAATTGAACCAGGGAATACCCTCGACCGTTTTCTGAATTTTCTCCAAAATACGCGGTCAGGGGTTCGCCGTAGGGTTTCATATCCAGCATTTTGCACAGTTCTTTTGCGAAATGCTGGATTTTTTTTTCATTTGAAATACTGCCCGAGTCACAGTCGTATAAATCCATAATCAGTTCCCATCCGAATGCAGCCTTTTCCTTGGGGGAGGCTGAACTGCCCTTGGTGCCGGAAACGATTTTCACGACAATCTTTCCCTGAAGAAATTCGGTATATGAAACGCGCCCTTGTGGATGCCTGCATTATAGTATCGGGTGGACAGGCCTGTATCCGTGACTTTTTTATTCAGCTCCTCATACCCAGGTGTCTCAGGATCCACAGCATTGGAGCAGAATACGGTGGAAAAAAGCCCGCCGATATAGGTAGGGACGGTGAAAACATAAAACGCCACATGGGTGAACAGGACTTTGAGAAGGTCGCCGGCCTGTTTTTGCTCCCCCGGCTGCATCTGAAGGGAGCCGGTCTGCCGGGTCATGATGCCTTCGGGGTTCATGATCCCGGACAAATCCCTGTAAAAACCTGCGCTGAAAAGAATCTGGGCAGGCCCCACAGGGTCGGAGGAGTCTACAATAACCACATCATATCGATTCTGCGTGTTTTTAACGAAACGCGCGCCATCATCAAACACCAGGCGGGTTCGGGGGTCGTCAAAGGCCCCGGAACTGATGCCTGGAAGGAATTTCTTGGAAAAATCAACAACCGCCGGGTCGATCTCAACAACGGTGGCCTTTTTAACGCCCGAATGTTTCAAAACTTCCCGCAGGACACCCCCGTCGCCACCGCCGATGATCAGGACATTCTCTGGATTCGGGTGGGCCAACACAGGCACATGCGCCATCATTTCATGGTAAAAGAATTCATCCCTCTCGGTGGTTTGCACAAACCCGTCAAGCAGGAGCATCTTTCCATAGGCATGGGAATCCACAAGCATCATATGCTGAAAGTCTGTTTTCTGTTCATACAGCACAGATTTTATACGATAGCGCGTCTCAACGGATTCCCATGCTTCAGTTACCCAGGGCATTGTTTCCGTCATGACATAATGCCCCGTTTAAATTCCTGGACTTCAATTCTGCCAGGTTGAAACTCTTTTTCAAGGACCGGTAATATCAAATGGGGATTGATGGTTCCGCATACGAAAATATCAATCGCGGCATATTCATATTCCGGCCATGTGTGAATGCTCAGATGGGATTCTTTCAAAACAGCAACACCGGAAACCCCTCCGTTCGGTGAAAATTCATGAAGGTCCATGCTTAAAAGCGTGGCATTACAGGTTTCAATTGCTTTCATAAAAATTCTTCGAATCTGTGAAGGGTCGGTCAAGTATCTTGCCTGCCAAACTTCTATCAGAAGATGAATGCCGGCATACTTCAATCCTCCCTCACAGATACAATACTCGCCATTTTGTGGTTTTTCTAATACTGCTGACTGGCTTTTCATTGATTTTCATAAAGCTCCTTTTGGTTATCGGTTGATAAAACAATCCCTTGCATCTAATCGTGGGATTGACCGGTAAAAAAGACCGAACTTATCATCATCAATTCCCGGAATTCTGTTCCTTCAGATTTGAGGGGGTGAAAAATCAAAAAATTTGCTTTTTGTCAATAGGTTAATTGACGGAATCCTTCAAATTTTTGCCCGGCGTGAATTTCGGAACATTTTTTGCTTTTACGGCCATCATTTTCCCTGTTTGAATATTTTTCATCGTTCTTGCTTTTCTCTTGGTCACTTTAAAGGTGCCGAATCCTGTTAAAGTAACCGAATCGTCATTTTTCAACGCCTCTGTAACGCAGGAAAGGAGACTTTCCAATGCCATTTTGGCTTCTTTTTTTGACTGCAGAACTTTTCCCATTTCATCGATCAGTTCGGTTTTATTCACAATCCGCCTCCATTCTATGAGTTGTTATTGACGCAGAATAAAAAGTGGTTTTTTCTCGTTTTTCAAGGTTTATTTTGCATTCAAGGCAATGCCTGGTAACAGGCTGCACTTTCAGCCGGGCCAGTAGAATCTCTTCACCGCACGTCTCGCAATACCCGTATTCGCCTGACTTGATAAGCTCCAGCGCATCCGTTACGTTTTTTAAAAAACGGCGTTCCCGGTCGCAGATTTGCAGTGTGCAGGATTGGTGGGTATAGTCCGCCGCCATGTCCAAGGGATCCGTGAGGTTGCTTTCCTTTTCCCGCAAATCTGAAAAAACACAGAGGCCTTTCCTTAAAAGCTCATCCTTCTGTTGGACTAAAATTTTTCTGAAGAATTCCAGATCTGTTCTTTCCAAAACATTTTCCTTTCCGATATATCAATCCACAGAATATTTTTCAATCATTGAAGTGGAATTTTTTTATTGAGATACAATTTTATTCCCCTTTGCATGGATACGGCTTCAGCCAAGGGCTATTTTTTGAACGACCTTTAATAGGCCCTTTTGTGTTACAAATCAATACCTGTTTGACCCCAATCTTTACATATATAGGAGATTGATTTTATAACGATATCCATTTTGTTTAAACCAAACCCGATCGCCGGTTATATTTAAAGGCATATCTTTATTGCAAAATCATTCGGTTAATAGTAATTTTCCACCGTACAATTCATTCCGGCGGCCTATGGGTCGATTGACGATAACTTCATGTTTTAAAGGCATTTATTAGAGCGCTATGATGCAATCCATTCTGGCCATCACTACACACATACCCAATGCCGCCGCCGGGGAGTCCCTGTTCCCGGAAGGGTACCAGGTTGCGGTGTCTTCCATGGTTCATTCGGGTTTGGAAAGGCTTCAGGGGAAAAGATATGATTTGGTTTTCATCGACCTGGACCTTATTTCAGATGGAACCTCTTCAAATAATTATCAGAAAGCCATGCAGCCCTTCTGGGCGATTTACCCCCTGACCCAGATCATCGTTATCACACCGAAAGACAAGATTCAGGAGGCGGTCCGGGCGGTAAAAGCCGGGGCCTTCCATTATGTTACCCTGCCGCTTGATCCCTTTGAAATTAAGCAAGCCATTGAGGATATTCAGGAATATGCCATATTAAAATCCGAGTTGGACTATCTGAGGGATGTGTTCTGGAAAAAGGATGTTCTGGAGAGCCTCAAAACCAATACGGATTCCATGAAAGCCATTTATCATAAAATCCGTTCCGTGGCCCCCACCCGAACCACGGTGATTCTTTACGGGGAAACCGGGACCGGAAAAAATGTATTGGCCAAGATCATTCACAAACACAGCAATCGTGAAGCGGACCAGTTCATCAGTGTCCACTGTGGTGCCATTCCGGACACCCTGCTGGAAAGCGAATTATTCGGCCATGAAAAAGGGTCGTTCACCGGAGCCATCCGAAGAAAGCTGGGCAAGTTTGAAATCGCAAAAGGTGGCACCATTTTTCTGGATGAAATCGGTACGATTTCCCCGTCGGCCCAGATCAAGCTGCTTCAGGTTCTTCAGGACGGAACATTCAACAGGGTTGGCGGCGATCAGATGATCGAAACAGATGCCAGAGTCGTTGCCGCAACCAATGCAGACCTTAAATCCCTGGTGGACCAAGGCCTTTTTCGCAAAGACCTTTATTACAGGCTCAACGTTTTTCCCTTGGAAGTGCCCCCTTTACGAGAGCGGATTGACGATATTCCCATTTTTGTGGAAATTTTTCTCAAACGTCTGAACAGGGATCTTCAGAAGAATATCCACGGAATCCATCCACATGTTCTGGAAGCTTTCAGAACATATGCCTGGCCCGGGAACATCCGTGAGCTTGAAAACCTCATCGAAAGGGCCTGTATTCTTGAAAGCTCCTCCATTCTTTCCCCAGCAAGTTTCCCGAATGAAATCTTTCAGACCCTGACCCCTTCCCCGGAGGTGAAAGCGCATGGGGCTCTGCCTATTCTGGACGCCCGGCGTATTGCCATCGAGGATTTTGAAAGGCACTACATCAAAAACCTTCTCGGTCGAAATAAGGGAAAAATCTTCACATCTGCCGGCGAGGCCGGGATCAGCACCCGGCAGCTCAACAAGCTCATGTTGAAGTACAGGATCAGAAAAGAAGACTATAAACTCTAACCCCCCATTTATTTTATAGAAAATTTCATTAATCAGAACTTAGAATTCCGTTTTCGGGAACAACAGGAACTTGGATTTCTTTTTTTATTAAAACGCGACTTACCCGGGGTTGGGTTCACAAATGCAATTAATCGCTTGTTATTGCTTGATATATTTTTATTTAAATCCTGTGGCACTGGTTTTGCTAAATATCCGGTTATGCAATCCAAGGATAAAAACACCGGTCCGACAAAAAAAGTCATTGAAGTCACGGGCATTCTGATTCCAACCGAATGGGATGAAAACGCCAATCCCACCCAGTTTGTTCTTTCCGCCTATGACGAGCAGGAATACCTCATCGAGAACCTAACCGTCCTTTGCGACAGGCCCCGAAACCTCCTTCGGAAAAAAATCAAAATCATTGGCGAAACGGGCAGGAAAATAAAGAAAAAAAGGGTCATCACCATCAGCCGGTTCGATCTTCTTGAAGAGGATCAAACAGAAAATATCCTTTAGTAAAGACACACGCCTAAAGCCATTTTTTTCTTCTGAAAAAAAACACCATTCCAAGGATCACGACAATCACGATGAGCCAGAAAGCTGGATATGCCCATGGTTTGTCAATCTCGGGCATGAGTTTGAAATTCATGCCGTAAACCCCGGCAAGAAAGGTGATGGGAATGAAAATGGTGGATATGATGGTGAGGATTTTCATCACTTCATTCATTCGGGCGCTTGTATGGGATAAAGAAAGATCCTGCATGCCCGTGAGCAAGTCCCGGTAGGATTCAATGGCGTCGATGACCTGAACCGTATGATCGTGTAAATCACGGAGAAACAGGGTCGTGCTCTCCTGAAAAAACGGTTTGTCGCCTTTTTCAAGGACATTCAGAAAATCCCGAACATGCCATACCTGCCGCCGGAAAAATATCAGTTCCTGTTTGATATTGTGCAGGGTCACCAGGGTGGTCTGGTGGGAAGTCCCAAGCATTTCCTCTTCAAGGGACTCAATCCTGTCGCCCAGAGATTCCAATATGAGAAAATAATTATCCACAATGGCATCCATCAGAGCGTAAAGAAGGTAGTCCGCCTTTTTTTTTCGGATCCTGCCTTTTGCTTTCCGGATCCTTTCCCTGACCGCATCAAAAACATCTCCGTGGTTTTCCTGAAAGGAGACAAGAAAATTATCCCCCAGGATAAAGCTTACCTGTTCGGAATGAATTTTATCCTGCCCCTCCTCAAAGGTTAGCATTTTAATGACCACATATAAATAATCCTCAAACTCTTCCACTTTCGGGCGCTGACCCGTGTGCATGATATCCTCGAGGGTCAGGGCATGGATATTGTAATGTTTTCCAATGGCTTCAATCACACCGGCATCATGGATCCCGTTGATGTTGATCCAGGCGGTCAGGTCTGACGTGTTCACGGGGGAAATATTTTCCATGGAGGCGTCCTGCTTTTCCATGCAATTGGCCTCGTCATAATTAAAAAAGGAAATCAGGGGCTGTTCTATTTTTTTATCCCCGATATGAATGAGGGATCCGGGGGACATGCCGGACTTTTTATAGGTTTCTTTGGTGAACCGTTTCATGGTTGAAGGCCCTCCTGGGTTTTTGTGAGTGTTGTTTATTACCATATCCAACTTAACATGGCAAATTTTCCCGAAATGGGCTACAATGTCCGCAAAATCATGGAGCAGAACCTGCAAAGAAAAACTACAACCTTGAAGACCTTTTTGTATGACATGAGCAGACCGGTAAAAAAAATCTCCATTGCCCTTCTTTTTGTGGCTTGCCTGATGGTCCTTTTTTTCTTTGTTGCCCAGGGCCTTTTGCAAAGCGATTTTGTCGGGGGATGGATTCAGGGGAAAATTAATCAATCCATTCCGGGTCGATTGGTTTGGAAATCTACTCGGGTTGACCTGGCCCAAGGTCGGCTTGAACTCCGCAACCTGTTGATTTCAGAGCCTTCCGGAAGACCCGTGGTTGTCGTGGACCGGTTATTCCTGGATCTTGAATGGATGGCCCTGTTTAAGAAAAACCTTGCCATCAGCGACTTCAGGATCGAAAACCCCCATATTCGCTTGGAAAGGGATCAAGCGGGAGCCCTTGACTTGGTGGGGGCGTTTTCCAGCGGAGAGCACACTGAAAAATCCCTCGAAAAACCTGCCGGCTTTGCCTTGCCTTTCAATCCTGTTTTAAAATCCTTTCAGCTGACGGGTGGAAAAGTGTCCTTCCGGGATGAAGTCCAACAAACGGAAATCCATGTATCCCGGCTGAACCTTGATGCAGAGGGGAATCTTTCCGGAAAAACAGCGAAAATATCCATGACCGGGGTCTTGGATACTTCCCGGTCCGGGACGTTGACGACCCATCCCGGAGAATTCAGCCTCGCGGGAGGAGTTGAACAGGATCGAATAACCGATGTTGTTTTTAAAATTGATTTTCCCGGCCTCTCAGCCTCCCTGGAAGGGGCTATCCAGAATTCGTGGCAGGCCCCTGCAATCAACATGGACCTTCTGATCCAGGCCTCCCTGGAGGAACTCTCAAACACCCTCGGACTGGAAGGCGGGTTTTCAGGAAGCTCAACCCTCAAAGGCTCGGTTTCCGGGCCTCTGTCCAACCCCGATGCCGGTTTCGAGCTTGATTATCGGGGAGGAATCCTTCTCAGCCGTGCGGTTGAATCCATTAAAATGCGTCTGACCCTTCAGGACAGGATTGCCACCCTGAATCATCTTGATATTGCGGCCCAAGAAGGAGAATCGGTCATCAAAGGCGTGATGAATTTGCAGAAAGCCTTTCCAAAGGGGTTTCTCGGTCCGGACAAAGAGGTAGACCGCATTGACCATGATTATGAAGTGACCGTAAAAAAGTGTAAGATCGGAAGCCTTGTGAAATCCGGAAACCTTCTTGAAGGGGATTTGGCGGCCTCAGCCAAAATCACCGGAAAAGGGATTCATCCTTCCCATATAACCGGCAGTGCTGAGTTTTCCATCATTGCTGAAAATGTCGTCATGGAAAGAATCAAGGGCCGGAACAGGCTGTCCATCAAAGGTCGGGCCGCCAAAGATCCGAAAGGCAGGCTCTCCGCAAACATTACCGCGTCCACAACAGGGGTGGACTTGGAGGCGTCGGGCCATCTGGATCTTGCCACAGGAAATCTTGCCGCGAAAGTCGGAGCCCAAGCTGCGGATTTGCTTCCTTTGGCTTCCCTGCTGGGTCTTGAAAAAGCAGGCGGAAGTTTTTCCCTTCAGGCAGACCTTTCCGGCTCCGTGAAAAAGCCTGCGTTGAATCTTACCCTGGCCGGAAGTCATCTCACCCGTGAAAATCTCAGTCTGGAGGATCTGAAGTTCGTCGTCAAATCCAACAAACCGGGGTATAAAACCGGCCCGAATCTGGATTGGAGCATCACCGGAAAAGGTTTCAAATTTAATGGATTGCGTCTGGATGGGGTGGAATCCCAAGGGAGCCTTAACGATGGAATGCTTTTCCTCAAGCAAGTGGATCTCATGGGTGAAAAAACCCTGGTGCATATGAACGGAGCTGTCCGCCTGCTCGAGCCCGGTTCTTTTCGACCGGCAGGAAAACCTTCAGGCAACCTGGAAATCCTGTCTAAAGCCTTCTTTCTTGAGGATTTTATGCAAGATGCCAAGGGCCGTTTCTCCTGCCAGGCCCGGGTTGAAGGCCAATTGGCGAACCTGAAAGGTTTTGTCAAGCTTGAGGGGGCAGATATCCTCATCAAAAATCAAAGTCTGGAATCGGTTTCTCTGGATGCTGATATCCTCAAGGATCGAATGGTATTCCATCCCCTGAGGATTGTCCCGGCTCAAGGACAAGCCCTTCAAGCCACGGGGTGGGTGGCTGGGGACAGGACTTTTCAATTGAAAACCCTTTTTGATCAATCCAAGCTTGAACCGTATTTTGCTCTTCTGAACCAGCCCCGTTTTTCAGGGGATGTCACCGGAACCCTTGAATTTTCGGGGAGGATCGGGGACGCGGATTCCTATCGAGGGAATCTGCATCTGGATCATCTGGCCCTGCTTTATGACCGGCAGCCCCTGGTGAAATCCAGCAATGTCCAGGTGGTATTTAAAGACCTCGGTTTGGAATTTGACCGTGTCCATTTGATCTTTCCGCAAGACCGGGACTTGATCGTCACAGGAGGGATCAAATCGGACCAAGGAGCGAATATTCGGGCTGAAGGCCGAATCCCCGTGTCCATTTTTGGTCTTTTTAATGATCATCTTACCGATATCTCGGGAGATCTTGATGTGGCCATTTCCATGGAAGGACTCTGGCCGGATCCCCTGATCAACGGAGACATCCAGGTGGTCAACGTCCAAACCATGTTGCCCCATGTCTCCCAGAAATTGCATAACACCCGGGGGCGGATCACCATCACTCCCGAGGCGGTGAAGATTGACTCCCTGACCGGGCAAGTGGATTCGGGAAAATTTGAGGTTTCCGGCCGGATTGACCTCAACCATTTCAAACCCGTGGCCATGGCAGGGCAATTCAAGGCTTTTCAGGTGCCCATCAGCCTTCCCGACACCCTGGATATGACCCTGAACGCGAATCTGAAATTACGGGGAGACCTTGAAAAATCATTTGTGGACGGCGCCATTGTTCTGCTGGAAGGCCTTTACTACAAGAATGTCAATTTAAATCCCCTCAGTGCCATGGGGACCTCTAAGCCCAAAGCCGGTCCTCAAACCGGAAACCAGAAACCCAGCTGGAGCGATAACATGGCTTTGAATATTTTTGTCCGGCACAGAAGCCCCCTGGTGGTGGACAACAATATCAGTGAAATGGAAATCATACCGGATCTGAAAATCAAGGGGACTTTGAGCCATCCCATTGTTCTGGGCCGTGCCAATGTGGAGTCCGGTCGCCTGATGTATCGGAAAAATGTGTTTGAGATCAAGAGAGGCGTGATTGATTTTATCAATCCTTATAAAACCGAACCCTCCATTGATATCCAGGGAGAATCGCAAATCCGGGATTGGTTGGTGGAACTGAGCCTGTCCGGAACCCCGGATGAACTGCTTTTTTCCTTCAGTTCAGACCCGGCCCTGGACGAAGGGGATATTTTTTCCCTGGTGATTCTGGGAAGAACATCCGGTGAAATGATGACCGGCGACAGCATTTCCACCCAATCGGCGGCCCAGATGCTTTCCCAGGTCATGGCCTCCAATTTGAATGATGACCTTCAAAAAGCCATGGGCCTTGATATTCTGGAAACCGAAGTCCTGGATAAAAAGAGTTCCAACGGCACCAACCAAATGAAAGTCACCGTGGGAAAGGAACTGTCCAAGCGGTTGACCATGAAATATTCCGCACAAACGGAAGAAGGTGAAGTGGTTCAGAGAACCATTGCGGAATATAAATTTATCGAAAACATCCTTTTAAATGTATTCCAGGGAACCCATGGCATTTTCGGAGGTTCCGTCAAATACAGGCTTGAATGGCGGTAAGGGACATTTTGTGGGAAAAATAACCTTCAACAAGAAAATAATTAATGGGATCTGTGTTCTGCTGTTTGTCCTGGGAGGCATATTCCCCTTGCCCGCCCTATCCCAAAACGCCACCGGGCAACCCCTGGTGAAAGATATCAAAATCAAAGGGGCCTATCCTCTTTTTCAAAATGATATCCTCAGGGTGATGACCCTGACTCCGGGGGATGTTTTTACACAGGAACTGCTCCTGGAACAGGAAAAATGGATTCGGGAATTTCTCAATGCAAAGGGCTATCTCTCTCCGACCCTGATGATCTCCGCTTCGGAAGACCCGAAGGACGGGCATCGAATCATCCATGTGAATCTGGACAAGGGCCAGCCCACCCTTTTTCAAAATTTACGTTTTGATGGAAACCTTCATTTTTCAGCCCTTAGGCTAAGAATGAGGATGAAATCCGCCGCCTTGGTTCCCGGACTTTTTTCCCGGCGGTTTGTTGAAGGGGATCTCATAAAAGATGTTCGAACCCTGGTGGATTTTTACCGAAAAAAGGGATTCGGAGACTGTGAAATCGGTTTTGAAAAAATGCAGAATAAAAACGATCAAATATCGGTAACGGTGAAAATCAACGAAGGCCCTTTTTATGAAATCGGTTTTTCAGGAAACAATCATCTATCTCGTCGCCGGATAAAAAAAGGTTTTGTATTTTTTAAAAGCGGCAATAACTATGACATCGGGATCAGAAAAATCCAATCCCACATTCTGGAAAAATACAAGGAAAACGGGTTTTCCAATCCCACGGTGAGCATTGAAGAGCAAAACCGGAAGGATGAAGACAAAAACAAACGCAGGGTTGTGTTTGTCATTCATGAGGGGACCCGGCTTGAAGTGGATTCGGTTACCGTTTCAGGCAATACGTCTGTGAAAACCTCGAAAATAAAAAAACAGATGATGTTGAAACCTTCAAAGTTTTATAAAAAGCATTATTTTTTCCAGGAGGATCTCGACGATGACCTTAACGCGGTGAAGGCGCTGTACCGGAAAAAAGGATTTATGCAGGTGGATATTATCCCATCCGTTTCGAAGGCATCAGAAAAAAACAGGGTTTCCGTTCATTTGGACATTCATGAGACCTTCCCAACTCTGGTTTCTTCCATTCATATTGAGGGTCTTTCCGCCGTTCCCATGGAAAAAGCCCTGAAGGCCATTGCCCATCAAGAGGGCGGGGCTTTCCAGGAGCAACTGTTGAAAAGCGACGAAAATGCACTGTCCGTGATGGTTTCAGAAAAAGGATACCCCTATGCCACGGTGAAGTCCAGGGCTGATCTCAGCCAAGACGGCAAAACAGCTATTATTTTCTACGCTGTGGATCAGAAAACCCCTGTGAGGATGGGGAAAGTCATTTTTTCAGGAAATTTCAGGACCCGGGAAAAGGTCCTGCTGGATGAACTGGACCAAAAACCTGGCGATCCGTTTTCCCTGAAAAAAATGCTTGGGGGTCAGAAAAACCTCAGGGATATGGATATTTTCAAATCGGTTTCCTTCCAAGCGCAAGGTCTTGAGGAGAAGAAGGATGAAATTGATTTGTTGGTGGGTCTGGAGGAGAAAAAACCTTATTATTTTGAAATGGGTGCAGGCTATGAAACCCGGGATGGTTTATTCCTGAATACAAAAGCCGGCGATATAAACCTTTTCGGTTTAAACAAAAACGTCTGGTTGGGGGCGAACATCAGCCAGGCGGGAAACCGACTGGAAACCGGGTATGAAGCTTCACGGTTTTTTGGAACCGGAACTTCCGTGAATTCGAGCCTTTTTCATGAAAGAACCAAAGCGTTCAACCAGGATTTTGGAACAGAAATCATCGGAGCGAACCTTGGGTTGACGAGAAAAATTTCCAGGAAAACCCTGGTTGGGCTGAATTTGAGATTTGAGCAGAGAGATCAATTCGGCAGCCCGATATCCCCGGAGCTTTACGAGGGATTAAATCCGGATGAATTCAAACCCAGAACCCTTTTTACCCTCACCCCTTCCCTGGTTCATGATCGAAGAGACTCTTTCATAAAGCCCAAAAGGGGATTTTATTCAAACGTTTCCGTGGATCTTTCAAAAGGCCTGGTGGGATCCCTGGATGATTTCATCAAATACAGGCTGGATATGCGGTATTATCTGTCCCCCACGGATCGAACAACCCTGGCCTGGACCGGCCGATGGGGGCACATTTCACCTTTTGGTTCCGGTGATGATGTGCCAAGCGATCAGTTGTTTTTTTTAGGGGGGGCCACCTCTGTGAGGGGATTTGACGAGAACTTGCTTTCGTACGATGAGCTGGGAAATGCCCTGGGGGGACGAACCACTCTATCGTCCAGTCTGGAAGCAAGAATCGATCTGGGAAGAAATTTTGAACTTCCCCTTTTTCTGGATATGGGGAAAGTCAGCAACACTGTAATTCCGGGGGCCAAGAGAGGCTTCAGGTATTCCGTGGGATCAGGGATCAGGTATAATACTCCCATTGGCCCCATGGGACTGGTCTACGGAAGGAATTTGAACCCCGGGGAAGGCGAAGCCAACGGTAAAATCCATTTCTCCATCGGGTATTCTTTTTAGGGGGGAAACCCCTTGTGCGACACAGGCTCGATTTCTAAGATAACCATCCCGATAGAGCGGGATAATATTGACCAGGGGGGTGCATTTATGAGACGCATGGCATTGATTTTCTGGCTGAACCTTTTCTGTCTTGCCCTCGGAGTATGTGCTTTTGCCATGGAGCCCGTGATGGATGAAGACAAGGACTCCGGGTATTTATTCAGCGACTCAAGCCAGGGTGAAAAAGAGGATCAACTCGCCTTGGAAACCTATGGAGAAAAGGCGGACAGTTTTCAGACAGCCGTATCCGAAAGCCTTAGCACAAGCGCGGACTGGCTGGATTCGTTCTTTCGGGAAGACCGAATTGAAATAGAAGAAAACAAAACCAGTCTTCGCCTGGCTTTTTCCAGTTATTTTGAAGAAGACAATACCTATGATTTAGGCATCCGGGCCAGATTCAAGCTCATTCTGCCGGGTTTTGAAGAAAAGCTTCATCTTTTCCTCACCAGCGATCTGGATGAGGCTGCGGTAGATCCGCTTGCTTTAAAAGGTGTAGTGGATAAGGGGGATGAGCAAGATTTAAACCTCAGTCTTCGATACTTTTTCAGAAACGCAAGGAAAAGAAATTTCAGCTTCAGAGTGGGGCTGCGGTTCAATGACATAACGCCGGTGTTTTATGGAGGGCCGCGTTACAGCCTGTATAAAAAAATGGATCCGTGGATGTTCCGGTTTACGGAAAAGGTCAGTTGTTACTCGGATTATGGGTGGCG
This sequence comes from Desulfobacteraceae bacterium, assembly GCA_013791935.1. Lineage (GTDB taxonomy): Bacteria > Desulfobacterota > Desulfobacteria > Desulfobacterales > UBA5616 > VMSV01. The sequence goes on from VMSV01000095.1 coordinate 30,443, forward strand.
GTCCCGATCTGATTTTGCTTTTGAACGGTATCTTGCGGATCGATTCTTTTTCCGGACCAATTTCAGCGGAACCTGGTTCCAGAGTGATCATGGATTTTTCTATTCAATGAATAACAGCCTTTACCAAACCGTGGATGAGGACCGAGCCTTCGTTTACGAGATCAATACGAATTTTCAGACCTACCCTTGCAACGAACTTTCCAGTCTTGTGATGGGGATTAAATATCGCACCCGAATATGGCGTGAATGGTTGTTTTTCGAAGTCACCCCCCAGCTTAGTTTCCAAAATCAATATGATTTTGATCCCATCACGGGGATTACCTTCGCCATTGAAGGGATTTTTGGCAAGGATGCCTTGATTTCAGCAAAACCGTGATTCCAGGCTGCCTTGAAAATGAAAAGATGGCTATTTTCTCTCATACCAGTACCATGCGGACCCGAACCCTTTTTCTTCGCCGATGACCAGGCGTTTTCTTAAAAACCATGGCTCAAGCAGGGATTGCACCTCCTCAATGGAAATGCCACTGGGCCTGCCGTTCAATTCCCTGTGGAGCCAGGCATAGAGCATGAAGATCCCTTGCGGTTTCATAAGCCTTTCAAGGTGTTGTGCATATTTTAATCTTTTTTCCCTGTTCAAGGTAAAAAGACAGCCGATATCCAGCACATAATCATAAGGATCTTTAAGAAAACCCAGATCAGTCACATCCGCTGCGTAATAATCAATCTTCAAGCCTTCTTCACTGGCCTTATGTTTGGCCATGCCAATGGCTCTGGACGAAAAATCCACCCCGGTCACCGTCCAGCCCCGCCGGGCCATGGCCATGGCATTGGTGCCGGTTCCGCACCCCAGATCAAGAGCCCTTCCGGCCTTGGCCTGTTCCAGAAATTCGATTACTTCAGGGGGGGTGACCCGGGTATCCCATGGAGTCTGTTTTCGAAAATACCGCCACTGGAAAACAAGCCGCTTCCGGTCAAAAATCCTGTTGAAAAAACCCATGGCAAAATCTCCCTGTTCAGATGAATGGTTTGCCCCTATGATTTGCACGCTGATTCTTATTTATCAAGCTTTTAATGCCGGTTTTTATTCAATTGACCTTAAATAATCCGCATGTTATTCATTATGTGCAAGTTTTTTCCCTGCCGTTTTGAAAGCAAGCTTATGTTCCATGCCTTTTTTTGCGCTGATAAAGGAGTCGGCCTATATGAAACAGTTCCTATATCTGATTCTTTTTATTTTTGCCGGTCATGCAATGGCGGATGAAAGGGGGGATCTGCTAAAATCCTGGGAAAACCTTCAGAAAACCTCCGCGGCTCTTGAATATTTTAAAAAAAGTCAGGATGGAACCTACAAGGTTAAATTTAAAATCATCCCGTATGAGGGTTTATTGACTGTTCTGGCATATGACGTTGAGGATATCGCCTATGGATCGGTCGATACAAAATACCGCAAGATGGGCTATGTGGAAGTTGAACTATCCAAGACAGATGAATCCTTTATGAACAAGTATGGCCGCATCTACTACAAATGGGCCCAGAGCAACACCCTCTACCTGAATGCAGAAACAGGGGCATGGGATTCCTCCAAAGCCTATTCGGATAGCCTGATGACCGAGGCGAACAAGAGCATGCCCGGCTCCTTCACCCTGTTTTTTTTCGAGTACTGGAACTATCTGCTTGCCATCATTATCCTCTACTTTCTGATTTCCCAGATCATCAACAGCAAACGGGTGAAGGCGTCCATGGCCCTGCAAAACAAAGCGGTTGAAGAATCAAGGGCATTCATGCAGCTTGCGGTTGAAACCAGCAAAAAAGCCAATGAAATCCTTGAAAATATACTTTCAGAAATAAAAAAACGTCCTTAATCTGCCAGTTGCTTGGGGAGGTCCATGCCGTACCGGATTGAATATATTGAAAACGAAGGGGGTCTGATCGTATCATGGACCGGAAAGATAGCAGCGGATGAGGTGATTCAGTCCTATCGTGATCGTTTCGCCCCACTGGAAAGGCTGAAAAAACTTCGTTATATCATCACCGACTATACAGAGATGGAGGTTTTCGAGCTGAAACCTGAGGATATTAAAATCATCGCCGCAATCAGTAATCATGCCGCCAAAAATAACCGGGATTTGTTCGCTGTTGCCATTATGCCCAAGGACTTCGCTTTCGGGCTGGCCAGAATGTTTCAGTCCTATGCGGATGATGACACCACCGGCTGGCACACCCTGGTGACTCGCACGAGAAAAGAAGCGGAAGAGTGGCTTTACGGCGCACTCAGCCCGGATTTGAAGTTCCGAAACCCATGAAGAAAACAAAGAACCTAACCCCCTTGATGATCCCGGAAACCCTGGACCAAAGCCCTGGGGAAAGAGTCTTTTCAGAAGCCCATGGAGGAAAGGAAAACCCGGGGGACTTGATGGATTTGATGTTCCGGACTGCTCCGGTGGGCCTGTATATGGTGGAGAACGGGGCCTTGCTCCGGGCGGCTTCATGGCTTGCGGACCTTCTGGGGTATGAAATTTCTGAAGCGCTTGAGGGTAAACCTTTCCGGGAGCTGATTCATCCCGAGGATATTGAAGCCATGGAAAGGGACCTGAGCTTGGAGGATAACCCTTCGGGCTCCGTGCAGCAAAATGTTCGCGTACTGAAAAAGGATGGATCGTTTATCTGGATGAGCCTTCGGGAAAATCCCATGGGATCCAAGGGCAGTTCCCTCAAAGTAGGCCGTTTTGTTGAAATCACCCCTGTAAAACAGTTGATTGACCACCAGAGCCGATTGAATGCCATCTTCGGGAAGGTCAAGGATTCGGTGATTATGCTGGATGCCGAGCTACGGGTTATTTCCATCAATTCTTCCACCCGGACCCTATGCGGGCTAAATGGAAGGCAGGTTGTCGGTCAGGTTCTCTCCCAATGTTCCGCCCCGTGCAGCAAGGCCTGCTGTGATATCCTGAACCAGATTTTTGAATTTAAGCAGGCGGTCAAGGACGTTCCGGTGGAATGCCGCGCTACGTCCCGTCCCCAGCAGATCGTCAGCGTGAACAGTTCGCCGTTCCTTGATCCGGAAGGCCGTTTTATGGGGGCCGTTTTGGTGGCAAAGGATATTACTTTGCTGAAAAATATTGAAAAGGAGCTTGAGGATAGGCATCAGTTCCAGAATATCATCGGCAAAAGCAAGAAGATGCAGGATATTTACAAGCTTCTTGAAGATCTTGCCAGCCTGGAAACCACCGTGCTTTTAACCGGAGAGAGCGGGACGGGCAAGGAACTCATGGCAAAGGCCCTTCATTACAGCGGCAGAAGAGCGGCCCGGTCTTTTGTGGCGGTTAACTGTTCCGCTTTGGCGGAAGGTCTTCTGGAGAGCGAGTTGTTCGGTCACGTTAAAGGGGCTTTTACCGGAGCCGTTACGGATAAGATGGGCCGTTTTCAGGCAGCGGATGGCGGAACCATCCTCATTGATGAGATCGGTGACATTTCACCCCTGATCCAACTCAAGCTCCTGAGGGTTATCCAGGAAAAGGAATTTGAGAGGGTGGGCGAATCCATGCCCAGGAAAGTGGATGTCCGGGTCATTGCCTGCACCAACAAGGATCTCAAGGCAAAGGTCAAAGCCGGGGAATTCCGGGAGGACCTTTACTACCGGCTCAAAGTGGTGGAGATCCCCCTGCCGCCCCTTCGGGAAAGGCTTGAGGATGTGCCCCTTCTGGTGAACCATACCTGCAAACTCTTCAACAGGATTTTCAACAAATCCATAGCCGGGATATCCGGCGATGTGCTCACCCTGTTCATGGAATATCCCTGGCCGGGAAATGTCCGTGAACTAAAACACGCCATAGAATGCGCCTTTGTTCTCTGCCATGAAAAAGTGATCAACGTCAACCATCTGCCCCAGGAAATCCGACATTTTAAACGCCAAGCCCGGTCTATGCCAAGCCACACCAACAACAAAAAAGCCAATAATGAACAGGATATCCTTGAGGCTTTAAACAAAACCTACTGGAACAAAACCGTCGCGGCCCGTCTCCTGGGCATCAGTCGTCAAACCCTCTATCGAAAAATCCATGAATACGGAATGATTCACACGGATGTAACATGACTGTAACATGTTACACTATGTATCGTTACAATTTGTAACGCCAGCCTGGCTTTGATGCTCCGTTCGATGGGCAATATTTGTTAACAATCCGAAATTATAATTTAATTTTGTTCAGCTTCAAAATATCGGGAGCCGTTTTTTATGGAATGATTTTTGCTATTTTAATCTGGTTCTTTGCATGAAAAGGTTATCCTGTCCCAATACAAATCACTTCCCGAAAAACCCTTAAGGATCAATAAACATGAAAAATCAAGGAAAAATCAAAGGACCTCCCATCAAAGGACTTGCTTTCCGCACGCCCACCATCGCCGGCCTGACGGATAATTCCGGAACGTATGCATACCTGGAAGGGGAAAGAATCTCCTTTTCCATCGGAGATCTGGTTCTGGGTTCTACAGCTGGGGAAAAAGCCTTGTCCCTGATGGATATTTTTCCGGGAGCAACGGATTTTTCGGATCAGAGGGTCATCAATCTTTGTGTGCTTCTCCAGACCCTGGATCAGGATGGTGACCTTAAGAATGGTATTCAACTCACCCCGGAGATTTCGGATATCGCCTCGGGATTTTCCGGGAGGATTAATTTCGACCAGTCCCCCAAGGCTTTTAAAACCGATCCCCATGTGATCTCCTTGCTGGGTAAACTCAACGCCGCAAAGGTCTTTCCGGATACAGGGAGCTTCGGTATCCGCTCGATCCGTAACGCCGCTGCCGCCCGGGCTTATTACCAATCGATGATGGATCCTTCGATTTTACAAAGTGACAGTCATAAAGTCATTGAAACCGGAAACGGCAGGGTAAACGGATATGCCACCAGCAATAACACCTTTACCTGGCTGGGCATTCCATACGCGAAACCCCCCGTGGGCGATCTTCGCTGGAAACCGCCCCAAGGGGCACAATCCTGGGAGGGGATCCGGGATTGCACCCAGTGGGGAGACCAATGCGGCCAGGGGGACTTGGGGCCGGTTAGCTTCGGCAATCTCAGTGAAAACTGTTTAAATTTAAACGTGGTGGCGCCGGCAAATGCCGGGGGCAAAAAACTTCCGGTCATGGTCTGGTTTCACGGAGGCGGATTTCACGCCATGTCCGCCAATAACATGACCTATAATTATACGGCCTTGCCGGCCAAAGGGGTGATCATCGTCACGGTGAATCACCGGCTGGGGCCCTTGGGGTATATGGCGCATCCCTCCCTCTCCGCGGAATCCGAACAAGGGGTTTCCGGCAATTACGGTCAACTGGATCTCATTGCTGCTTTAAAATGGGTCAAGGAAAATATCCCTGCCTTTGGCGGTGATCCCGATTGCGTGACTCTTTTCGGGGAATCCGGCGGGGGCGGAAAAACCTTCAACCTCATCCTCTCCCCCCTGGCCAGGGGGCTTTTCCACCGGGCCATTATTCAAAGCGGGGTGTGGTCCATCCGGGATTTGCGCGGACAGCGGCTGCCCGACGCAGAAGCCAGGGGAGAACGTCTGGTTCTGGAAATGGGAATTCCAAAACAAGAAAATATCCTCAAGGCCATGCGTGAAAAACCCTGGCGGGAAGTCGTTGCTGCGGGTCAGAAGATCAACTTTGCCGATCTTCGATTGATCACCATCGACAACTGGTATCTCCCGGATGACGAAGAGAACGTCTTTAAACGGAAACTCCATAATGATGTGCCGGTGATCATGGGGGCCAACCGAACGGATATGGACTTCGGCATGGTGGAAGGCATCAAAGACTGGGGGGCCGTGATGAGTGAAAACAGCAACTCCGGAATATTCATCTACCTGTTCGGCCATGTGCCGGCACGCTGGCGAAAAGAAGGGGTGGTGGCCTTTCACGGTCTTGAAATTCCCTATGTGTTCGGATGCGTTCAATCCGGCCTGGGGGGCGGCACGGTGGCCGGGCTGGCCCGGACCGGCGGCGCCAAACAGCCCGACCCGGGCATTGACGAGACCGATGATCGGATCTCCGAGCACATGATGGCCATGTGGGTTCAATTTGCCAAGACCGGCAATCCAAATAGGGACGGAAAAGTCGGGGGGATGACTGCCTGGGAAGCCTATGATGTAAAAAGAGACAATTTTCTGTTCATCGGAGATGAAGGCAATGCCCTTCAAATGAAAACCGGGATTGTGGAGCATTATGAACCCCCGCCTGCCGGAACGCCGCCATTGATTCCCGTGAAATAATGTGAATACAGGAGACGAACCATGTCCAACACGAACCACCGAAAAACCCTTTTACTCTGCATCAACGATTACCTGGAAGCCCTGGTGGCCCATGATCCCACCAGGCTGCGCCTGTCAAAGAACATCAAGGCTACGGAAAACGGTCTTCCCATGATTTTAGGGGAAGGTCTTTGGCAAACCGCAAGAACCATCGTGCTTCGGAAATCCTTTGTGGATCCCTCCCGGAATCAAGCCGGTTTTTGGGGGGTCATCGAAGAGAAAAATCACGAAAAGGCCATCTTCATTCTTCGTCTGAAAATCGAAGACAACACCCTGTCGGAAATCGAAACCCTGGTTTCCCGAAAGGGCTGCCACCCCATGTTCAGCCCGGACACCGTCACCCTCAAACCCTGCTGGGATGAGGTCCTTCCGGAATCGGAACGGTTGCCCCGGGAAGACCTCATCCGCATCGCGGACAGCTATTTCGAGGGTATTGAACAAACCGATGGTTCCGTGGTGCTGTTTCATCCGGATTGCCAGCGGTATGAAAATGGGATGAAAACCACAAACAGTCCGGAGTTGTTAAAGTTCAGCGGTCCGGCAGGCCTGTATCGAATGGATTACATCAAAAAGGTCCGGGAACGACGATATCCCATTGTGGATGAAAACAGAGGCTTGGTCTGGGGGATTGTGGTCTTCGACATTCCGGGCACAATCGTTGCGGATGATGCTCTTCCCGAAGGTTCCGTCCAGCACAGTCTTCGCGCCCTGCCCCGGTGCTTGCTGCTCCATGAATTGTTTAAAATTGAAGACGGCCTGATCCGGGAAATCGAAGCGTTTATGACCAATGGTCCGGTGAATGCCAGCCATGGTTGGAATTAAGAAACGGGGGAAAGATTCGAAAATGAAACAAAAAGAAATGATGGACCTGTACCTGGAACAGTTGGTGACCAATAATCCTTCCAAATTGCCCGTGGCGGACCACCTGAAAGTCACGGAAAACGGTTATCCCGTCCAACTGGGCCAGGGACTTTTTGAAACGGCCCGGGAAATCACATACCGGCATTACCTCCCCGATCCTCACTCTGACCAGATCGCTATGTTCGGGGCTGTGAAGGAGACCATGCGCCCGGCCAACTTCCTGGTCCGGTTGAAACTGGAGAAGGATAAAATATCGGAAATCGAAACCGTGATCGTCCGGGAAGGAACTGCATCAATCATGAGGCCGGATCTGGTGACGGTCCCGAAGCCCATCTACGCAACAGTCCTGGATCCCGGCGAGCGGTCTTCCCGGAAACAGATGATCGCCATTGCCGAAAGCTATTTCAACTGTATTGAGGATAACACGGCCAACGTGCCCTTTCATCCCGAGTCCAACCGCACGGCCAACGGCCAGCAGACCACCAATTCGGGTCCGGTGCCCTTAAGCTGCCTGGGCCAGTTTGAGAAGAAAATCTTCGCCTATATCACCAAGGTCAGAAACAGAAGATATCTCATCGTGGATGAAGAAAAGGGCCTGGTGTTCGGCATTTTCATGATGGACGTGCCCGGGAAGAAAGAACACTTCGATCTTTTCCCCATTCCCATGGATAAACTGCCGGTCCACATGGTCACCCCCCACACCATTTATTTGGCCGAACTGTTTAAAATCGTGGGCGGACAAATCCGGGAGATCGAAGCCTTGATGTTCAATACTACATTGGGCGCCAATTCCGGTTGGATGTAGGGGCAGACCTGTGTGTCTGCCCGACAGGAACGGGGAAAAATGCTGGGCAGACACACAGGTCTGCCCCTACAGCGTGCTTTCTACCACCATGTCAAAAACATCTTATTATTTTTCAGGAGGAATTTCATGTCAAACCTTTCCATCGAAGAAAGACTCGACAAACTTGAAAAGCAGAATCAGTACCTGAGTGACTATATCGCCATCTGGAAAGTCCAATCCTTGTACTGCCACTACATCAATGTGGGAAAGGTCCAGGCCATTGTGGGCCTGTTCGCCGACAGCGATGAGGTGGAAATTGAACTGAGCAACAAAGGCATATTGAAAGGCAAGGATGCCCCTCATCGTTATTTTTTACTGAGCCATACCGACCACCCCATTACCACCGAATACTCCCCCCAGATCAAGGGGAATATGGTCATTCACACAGCCATCAATCCGGTGATTGAAATCAACAAGGATGGCACACGGGCCAAGGCCGTGTGGTTGAGCCCCGGCATCACCAATTTTCCCATCGACGCCAAGGGCACCATTGCCGGGGCCTGGTGCTGGGGAAAATATGAAAAGGAGTACATCAAACAAAACGGCCAGTGGAAGATATTGGCCTTCCGCTGGAGGCAGATCTTCCTGTCCCGATACGAGCAGGGCTGGGCAAAAGAAAACCTGGAGCCGGGTCATGTGGTGGCGCCGCCGGATAGGCAATCCGACCCCTCTTTCCATGCGCCATATAAAACCGACAAGGTGAACCGGTTTGATCCGCCGCCCCCGGAACCGTATAAAGATTAGTGGCTAAAATGATAAATTCGATGATCCAGTATTATCGAATTTATTCTGGGAACCACAGAGATCACAGAGAACACAGAGAAATAACCATTTTATTCCTCAGCTTTTCTGCATTTCTCTGTGTTCTCTGTGGTGATAAATTTTACGTCATAATATTCATGCCGACGTGAACTAAGACTTCCCAATGGATGATACCAATAAATCTTCTCAGAATAGGAGAAACTGATCATGGAAGAGATTGTTGTCGAAACCAACGCAGGAAAACTCTGTGGCCGAACGGAAAGAGGCGTCTGTTCGTTTAAGGGCGTACCCTACGGGGCTCCCACAGGAGGTAAACACCGTTTTCTTCCCCCCAAACCCGTTGAACCCTGGCCGGGCATCCGGTACGCCGGGGGATTCGGGCCCATCTGCCCCCAATCCGGAACCCTGGTGGATGAATCCCAACCCTATGCGGTCACCAAAGCCGAAGGCCACACCCTATTACTTCCCCAGAGCGAAAATTGCCTGGTATTGAATGTTTGGACACCGGGCTTGGAGGAAGGCGCAAAACGTCCGGTCATGGTCTGGCTCCACGGCCGGGGCTTTGCCGCCGGCGCCGGATCGGAAACCCAGTACAACGGGGCCAACCTTGCCAAACACGGGGATGTGGTGGTGATCACCATCAACCATCGTTTGAATGTCTTCGGATATCTTCATCTGACCGACCTTGCCGGAAAATCCTTCAGCGGTTCGGGCATTGCCGGGATGCTGGACGCGGTGTTGGCCCTGGAGTGGGTCCGGGACAACGTCGAGCGGTTTGGCGGAGACCCCAACCGGGTTACCATCTTCGGGGAGTCCGGCGGAGGGTGCAAGGTCGCAAGTCTCCTCGCCATGCCTTCGGCCAAGGGCCTGTTTCACAGGGCCGTCATTCAGAGCGGATCCATGGGTGCCCGGTCCACGGAAGCAAAAGACGCAACGGAAATCGCTGACCGGATCCTGAAGGAACTCAATATTAAAGCCAATGAAATGGATAAACTTCAGCAGGTGCCGGCCCAACAGCTCCTGGACGTGGCCAACCGGGTCACCTTTCAGATGGGACGGACCATGGCCCTGGCCCCGGCTGTGGATGGTCATTATCTTCCCTGCCACCCCTTTGATCCGAAGGCTGCCCCGGCTGCTGCAAACGTTCCGTTGATCGTGGGCTCCAACCTGGATGAAGCCGCGACGTTTCTCACCCGGGATCCACGCCGCCGAAAGCTCACGGAGGAGGAATTAAAAGAGCGCTTAGCAATCATGATAGGAGAAGGCGCGGAAAAAGTTCTCAAGGTTTATCAAAAAACACGACCGGAAGCCACGCCCTGGGATCTGCTCATCGCCCTTCGCAGTGAAAACGAAAGACGCTCCGCCATCCGGCTGGCCGAACGCAAGATCGCCGGAGGTCCCGCACCGGTCTATATGTATCTGTTCACCTATCAGTCGGATTTTCTCGGGGGCCTGTTCAAAGCCGGGCACGGGATAGAGATTCCCTTTGTATTCGATATCACCGACGATGTTCCCATGGTGGGCAATCGCCCGGAAAAATACGAAGTGGCCACGGCCATGAGCCGGGCCTGGGCCGCGTTTGCCAAAACCGCGGACCCCAGCCATCCGGGCATCCCCCGGTGGGAACCCTACACGGTGAACCAACGGGCCACCATGATCTTTGACGCACCCAGCCAATTGATGATCGACCCGTTCCGGGAAGAACTGGATGCCTGGGAAGGGGTTCCCATTCGAGACAGTGCGCCCTGATTTTGGAGTCATTCCGATGCGACTGATCCATAACCGTGCCCATCCAGAAATAAGAAGGTGACAAATAAGGAGTAAACGGAGGTTTTTCATGAGCAGCAATACATCAGACACCATGGCCGAGCCGGTTGCCGAGACCCTTTACGGCAAAGTTCGCGGAATAATAAAAGAGAACATCTACTGCTTCAAAGGGATTCGTTACGGGGCCTCCACCGGGGGCGAAAACCGTTTCATGCCGCCCCAAAAGCCGGAATCCCGGGCAGGAGTCATGGATGCCTTTGGATTCGGCAACAGCACCCCCCAGACCAACCCAAAAGCCGGCCAGGACCCCTTGGCAGGTTCCATCCTGGCGAGCTTCTTTACCGGCGCCGGAGGACGGGAACTCCCGCCCGAAAGCGAAGATTGCCTGTTTTTGAATGTGTGGACCCAAGGGCTGTCGGATGGCAAAAAACGTCCGGTCATGTTCTGGCTCCACGGGGGCGGTTTCACAGCCGGGTCTGCTTCCACACCGTTATACGACGGAAGAAGCCTTGCCAAACGGGGAGATGTTGTGGTGGTTACCATCAACCACCGGCTGAATGTCTTCGGTTTCAGCCATTTTGGCGATCTTGGCGGTTCGGAATTCGCCCATTCGGGGAATCTGGGAATGCTGGATGCCATTGCCGCCCTGGAATGGGTCCGGGACAATATCGAAAGTTTTGGCGGGGACCCGGACCGGGTGATGATCTTTGGTGAATCCGGCGGCGGACAGAAAGTCTCCATGCTCATGGCTTCTCCTCCGGCCCGAGGGTTGTTCCATGGCGGGGTGATTCAAAGCGGACCGGGTGTTAAAATGCTGGACCGGGACCAAGGCACCAAGGTGTCGGAACTGCTGCTTTCCGAATTGGGATTGAACAGAACCCGGTTGAACGACATCAAAACCCTTCCGGTGGAGGACCTGTTAAATGCCTATTATCAGGTGCTGCCCAAAATCGGCATGGGACTTCCCGGGTTTATAAACAGCTTTGCGCCGGTGATCGATCCGGTTGTCCTGCCGGCCCACCCGTTTTCTCCGAAGGCATCCGCCATCAGCCGGGATGTTCCCCTGATGGTCGGGTGCAACCGAACCGAAATGACGCTTTTCATGTTTGCCGATGCCGAGGCATTTGCCCTGGATGAGGCGGGCATGCGAAAACGGGTTTCCCGGTTCTTAAAGGACGATACGGACCGGGTGATTGATGTGTACAAAAAAGCATATCCGGATTACTCCCCTTCGGATCTCTATGTCCGGATCTGGACCGATTATCCCACAACCCTGTTTTCCATCAATATCGCGGAGCGAAAAGCAGCGCTGAAGGGGGCCCCCGCGTACCTGTACCGATTCGATTGGGAAACCCCGATTATGGGAGGCAAACTCAAAAGCCCCCATGCCCTTGAGATCCCTTTTGTGTTCGACAATACCAACTTCGCCAAAGCCTTCACCGGGGGCGGAGAAGATGCGGTTTTGCTGGCGGCAAAAATGAGCGAGGCCTGGATTTCCTTTGCGAAAACCGGAGATCCCAATACTTCCAAAAACGGTCTTCCCCCATGGACACCCTATGATGGGGATAAACGATCCACCATGCTGTTTGGAAATGAGAGCCGATGCGTGGAAGATCCCCAGCACGATGAACGGGTGGTCTTGGATGGGATATTGAACCCGGAATGAAGACCATTCCGGAAAACTTTATCTTGGAAGATCGCATTTGATGGGCAGACACACAGGTCTGCCCTTACAGCCTCACCTGGACCATTCACCGTAGGGGCGGACCTGTGTGTCCGCCCTTATCGTCCGGCTTCCAATGTGGTTAAATCAAGCACACATCGGCATAATGATTATGACGTTAAATATGGCACCACAGAGTACACAGAGAGCACAGAGAAAGAATGGAAAAAGAATCTTTTACAGGAAAAATAATTGGATGTACCATCGCAGCACATCGCTTTTTGGGTCTTTGGACTACAAAGGCTTTAATATAAAATCTCTGTGACCTCTGTGCTCTCTGTGGTTTGTGCATGACCTAAACAAAAATATGCTACCGAATTAATTGCATATAGTACTAAGTTGAGCGATGAAATTCCCCGGTCTAAAACGCTCACCCCATCATTCATGGTATAGATCCTGACCTTGATAAAAAAATATCCGAAAAATCAATGGAATATGGATTGAGCCAAAATCGTACGGTAAAAACCATTCTCCAAAACGCCTTAATGTCCGATCAAAAAGCTTCAAGAAGAAAAGCTTTTTCAGATCTTTTCGGGAAATGGTCGGCCAAGGAAAAAGATGAATTCGAAGAAAGAATCAAGGATTTGGAAACGGTCCATGAAGCGGATTAAACCAAATGAAAAAAATAATCCTCTATCCATCATTGTTTTTACGGTTCTAATGGGCCACAGGACTGAGTATATGGGTGATTGGCCATTCCAGCTTTAAAGGGCGTTGCGCAGCTATTTCAGGGCCATGGCCAATCCATCCGCCATGCGGTTAAGAAGTGATTCAGCCTCGGAAAGAATCGCCGGTGAAGGGATCACTGACCAGAGGGCGGTCAATACCGGTGCCCATGGCGAGGCTTCCGCCTCCGGGCATTGTAAACCAATGGCCGGGGGCTGGTGTGCTTTTTTATGGAAGAAAAAGTGGGTCAGGCGCGGTTGAGCCGGGTCGCGGAAAGGCCAGACGGTTTTGATGGCCAGAAATTCCCTGATCCGGGTCACTGCCTCCGGCCGTTGTTCAAGGTCCCGGTCATCCACCCTTCTTCCCATCCGGTCTTCCACCTGTGCCAGAAACGTCCCCATCAGATCGGTTTCGGTGATCATCAGCCCGTAATCGTACCAGTGATCCGCCGCCTTCCGGATGAGGCGCTTGTATCGCGGAGCCAGTTCGTGGCAGGTGGGGCAGAAATAGGTGGCGCAGGCAAAAGAGCCGTAGTAGCTCAAACCCCGCCAGTCAACTCCGGCATTCCCCTCACCCAGGGGATGGAGCAGGCAGCCTACCGTATGGTTTCCGGGGCCAATCAAGCCCAGGAACGGGCAATGGTGAAAATCCTTTACGGGCTGTTTTTGTCCTTCGACCCGAAAGAAGGCATCCCCGGCAAAATGATCGATTGCTTCAATGGTGCGCGGAACCTTGGCAAACCGGCTGGTCCGGTCCTCAAGCATCCGGGTCATGGTTTCCCTGGAAGGATTTTGAACATTATAAAGGCCGCAGCAGGCCCCGCAGGAAACCGTTGGGCTGACCTGGCAGAGGTAGACTTCCCCCGGTGTCTTGTTGTCCGGGTCAATCCGATCCGGGGCTGTTGAACGGTCGTGATTTTGGGCATTGGGCATGGCCGTTACATATAGCGGGCCTGGCGGGCGCGTCAAGGGCTTTTCGTTTTGGAGCAGGACCCGGTGCAATAAAGAACCATTTGCCATGGATTTGGCCGAGCAATTTTCTGCGAACGGCCCTCCGTTCAAAATTGATTCGAATCAATGAAAAAACGGTTCATATCAAAGTCCTTCCGGATGGCCCGACCAAGGAAGTTCCCCTAGACTAAAAAAGAAGCATTTCTTTCAGATACTTTCGAAGGGTCCGAATGTGGGCTTTGCTTGAGATGTAAGGAGATACGGGATGAGCCCCCTTGCTGCATATGCATACGGACAAAGTCGGATACTCTTCCAGTAAGTCCTTCAGAGCCATGGTGGTTTGCCCGTCCAGAACCGTAAGAAGGCCATCCGTTTTAGGATTGAACCTCCAGGGATGACCGGACAGAATGCAGGATTTCAGAACCCGAGCCATGGAGATCGTCTCCGACCTTACCCACGGTTCCAATGGCTTGTCCTTTAGACGAACGAGAAATCCCAGCAAAACCTCAGCCGTGTAAAGCGACACATGGTCCAATAAAATTTTCCAGCCCACCTGGAACAACTTGACCAAATGGTATTTTTTCAAAAGAACCGGCCATGGGTCATTCAATGAACTTTCTTCAGATCTTGATTGGTCTCCAAGGACAAAGTCCGCTCCCAGGTTACAGACGGATAAAACCCCTTCCGCCGCTTCTTTTGGGTCAAATGACCTTCCTTTAAATCCGCAGCCGGATATCAGGGTGTTGGACAAATAGGAAAGCTCCATCAACAATCGGGAATACAGGCTCGAATCTGTGTGGTTGATCCATCGCATGGCCTTGGTTAGGGGTAGATCAAGATCCTGGGATTTCGTGCCTTCAAACCCCAGTTGCTTTTGAATGGATGCCGGAAGGACTTCGGCCGCCTGGAGGGTTTGGAGAAAACTTATTGCTTTCAAATCAAGAGCCTCTGAATCGTTTTTAAGCGGAGGTTCCTTGTCGGGCTGGAATTTTGTTGCCTGGACCGACGGGGTTTCCCCTGCCGCAAAATAAGCCCTTGTTGCAGGATCCGGGGTCTTGGTTCCAAGGATTTTATTCATGGGCGTTGCGCGGGATCGGGCTAAAAATAAAGCAGCGGAAGCCGGTGTAACAAAACCTTTGTTCTCCCGGCGAGCCTCCCTTTCCTCCGCAAGGTCCTCCTCGAGCATTTCTTCCGCGGAAAGCACATTCAAAAGCCCGTTGTTGTCTTCCATCTGCTCCCCGGAGATTCGGCAGCAGTTTTCCAGCAAACGGGAGAGCTTTTCATCATCCCGTTCGTTGAGTTCCGCCAGCAAGGCGCAAACCGCGTCCCAGCGGGAATGATTTTTAGCCGTCACCAGATAATTGTCAAAGGACTGCTTCAGGGAGCCATCCCATGCTCGGTTCAAAGGTTCTTCATCATCGGAAGGAGCATCGTCCTTCATAGAACGGGCAGGTGCGAACCTGTCTTCCACCAGAACCAGACGGCACAACCCCAGGATGACCAGGGTCTCATCCATCTCCATCACTTTCCGGGCGGCGAATTCCGGCCCGGACTCCATGAGGATTTCCAACCAGAGGCCGAACCGGGCCGCGTCCAAAGCTTCCGCCTTGCCCGGGCCGTTGCTTTGCCAGAGGTCTTGATCGAAAATGGCCTTGAGCTGGTCTGCCGTGGCCAGGGATACAATCTCCCCCGAATCTTCCAGCCCGATGTGGTGGATCACTTTGGTCAGCACGCCGGCATCCAGGCTTCGAATCATGGCGGGCAATTCCGGCTGGTCCAGAATGTGATTCAGCAGTTCATGGGGTTGTTTCAGTTTGGAAACAGAAGATGCCATCAACACCTCTTTTATGGAAGGTTTTGAAAAAGACTTGGAAGACCTGACGGGACTTATGCCATGATTGCCGGCCTGGCGTCAAGTACTATTTTAAATTAAAATCAATATGTTATCTTGTTGACAGGGAAAAGGAAATCTGGTACGATGCGTTCAAAAATAAGAAAGTTCGAATTATTCCGGCTCCCCTCTTGCTCCCCAAAAGACTTTTTTTCTTTGGATATGGCGTTCTTCCGCGCAACACAAAGGTCCTTGCTGAAGGAAAAATCTTTAGGTATAGTGATGAAAAGTTAAAATCCATTTTTTATGGAGGTTGAAATGACAACGTTAAGAAGGATTACCTTTGATTCCAAGGTAATGGGGGGCAAGCCCTGTATACGTGGTATGAGGGTAACTGTAGGAACCATCGTCGGGCTGATAGCCTCAAACCACAAAAGAGAGGATATCTTAATACTATATCCGTACCTCGAACCGGAAGATATTGACGAAGCGTTGGCCTACGCTGCATGGCGTGTAGAGGAAATAGACATACCGCTTGTGCAGGAACCCGCATGAAATTGCTTATCGATATGAACCTGTCTCCGCAGTGGGTATCAGTCTTGAACAGTGCTGGTTGGGAAGCAGTCCATTGGTCCTTTATTGGACGGCCAAACGCACCCGATCAAGAGATTTTGGAGTATGCCAAGGATCATGGATATGTCGTATTTACCCACGATTTGGACTTCGGCTCCATACTTGCTGCAACGAATGCCGAATACCCAAGTGAGATTCAGATTCGTGTTCAGGATGTGACTCCACAACGTCTCTCCGGTTTTGTTCTTTCAGCCCTGAATCAGTTCAAGACACACCTCAATGAAGGTGCGTTGATCACCATTGATGAAAAGAAGTCTCGGGCTCGCATTCTTCCCCTTCGGGAATAACTATCAGATCTGAATGGTATTATATGATTGGAAAGATGTTTTCCAAGGGATGTTGGTTATGCTTTCACGCTGTAAAACCGAAGCTGGGTTTATTCGAAATAACCCAGAAGCCGCTTGAGTTTTTTCACTGCCTTGGGAAGTACTTCACCGATGCCTTCATGAAACCGTAAGGAGGCCCTGCGGTCAAAAGGGGTATCCCCCTGGTTGATGATCACCAGTTTTGCGCCTGAATTCATAGCTTCTCTGGGCATGAGGGCGGCGGGGGTTACCGTCAGGCTTGATCCAACGGCCACAAACAAGTCGCTCCTTCTGGAATGCTCAAAGGAAAGCATCAGATCCCTTTCGGGCAGGGACTCGCCGAAATCCACCACGCTGGTCTTGTACTCTCCGCCGCACTCGCAGCATTTGGATTCTTCCGTCCGGTCGACTTGATTCCCGCATTTTCTGCACCGCTGTTTGGTGAGGTTGCCATGAAGCTCGGCAAGAATGTCCGGAGGGATGCCGGATTTGAGATGCAGATTATCAATGTTCTGGGAGATCAAAAACCTGAGTTTGCCGAGCCTTTGAAGTTCCACAAGGGCCAGGTGTCCGGGGTTGGGTTCCACTTCATGCCAGGGAGTCGATGTAGGCTTTGGTGGAAGGCCCTTATCCCGCCTTGTCCAGACCCCATCCGGTCCCCGGAAATCCGGAAGACCCGATTCCGTACTGATCCCGGCACCGGTAAACACCACCGGATATTTTGCATCATAAAACAACCGGGCCAGGGTTTGAATTCTTTGATCCAGGTCTTTATTCATGACTGCCTCCTGAGAAATTTGGATGGATATTTATTCCATTTTGCATTCAAGATGACACCGAGGCGGCCAGAAGAAGGCGACGCAGGTGTACTGTTTTGTACATCGAGGAGCCTTCGACGCAGACAACGAAGGTGCCGCTTGAATGCAAAATGGAATTACGGTGCAAAACTCGACCGTGCCAATACCCCCCACTGATTGTCCTTTTTGGTGATGACCCACAGGGACTTATGAACCGCATAAAGGGACCCGTCTGCTTTAAAACGGCTGAATTGAATTTTAAAATGGACTTTGTTTTCCGATTCCTGAACCCTCTCCACCTGATCAAGGGTGCTGTGGTGCCAACCTTCATGCTTGGCCAGCCAGGCCAGGGCGTTTTCCAGGGGGGGCTGATCAGCGGCCGTCTGAAGGATATTCACCTGGCCCGGGGCGTTGATTCGAACATGGGGGAAATGAAGGGATTTTACATAAGCTTCGCCATCGTGGGCATTGAATGCCTGAAAAAAAGCCTCAATGGCCTTTTCTGCCGTATCCAGGTTTTGCATGATTTGCCTCCGGAGTTTTTGTATGAATCAAGGAAAGAGATAATGCTTGACGACATTGGTCTGAATTCCAATCGAAACCCATTTGCATTTTAATTTGAATTTCCATAATATCAATACATTTTCGGAAATCAACCCAATTTAAAACCAAAATCACCTTTCACGGAACCCCGGATGCTTAACCCTTCACTTACGGAACTCACCACCAGCGCAACCGATGCCATTCTGGCCATGGAATGTCTGGTCATGCTGGTCTATCTTCGGCGCAGCCCATCTGGTAATTTCCTGAGAATGGGGTTATGGAGCTGGGTCTTCGGGCTCCTGGCCTTTGCGTCTCTCCTTGGAACCCTGGCCCATGGCTTGGTCATGCCGGATTCCCTTAAGACAGCCCTGTGGAAACCCCTTTACCTGTGCCTGGGACTGGTGGTTTCCCTTTTTCTTGCCGGGGTCTTTTTGGACTGGCAGGGCCGGGATACGGCAAAGCGCATTCTCCCCTGGAGCATCGGAATGGGGGTTCTGTTTTTTGGCATCACCGAGGTTTTTAACGGGGCTTTTCTGGTTTTTGTGGTCTACGAAGCCACGGTCATGGTGACGGCATTGATCGTTTACAGCTTCCTTGGCGCAACCCGTCGTCTGAAGGGGGCGGGAATTGTGGCCCTGGCGGTGTTCCTGAATATTCTTGCTGCGGGAATCCAGACCAGTTCGGTTTCGTGGACCCTTGGGGGGGTGCCCTTGGACCATAACGGGGTGTTCCATCTGGTTCAGATGGCGGGCGTGGCGGTTTTGGCCATGGGCTTAAGAAGGGGTTTTTCCGTGGATGCCCAAAAGGGAGAGGACTTTTTTAAAGCCCATCCATGATAAAAAAAGGCTCCTTAAAGGAGCCCAAAACCAAACAAGATTTTAAACGAGCGGGTTGAAAGAGCTTCACCTACCCATAGATGTCCAGGAGGCTTCCCATGATTTCATCATAAATGGACAAAACCCTCAGGTTTGCTTTATAAGCAATGGTGTTGGGCCGGGTTTTCGCCAGATCTTCCATAATGTCCACGTTGGATGTCTCTTTCATGGACTGGGTTCCTGAATCATAATAGGAAGTGCCGGGGGTGTTCACCCTTGAAATGTTGGCCTTCACACTTCCATGGGACGATTCAACCAGGTCGGCGCGATTTTTCTTAAACCCGTCCGTGTTCGCATTGGCCAGATTATTGCCATGAACGCCCATTTTAATTGTGAAAGCCGAAATGGCGGAAATGTTATTCTGTATTGAGGGAAACATCACAACCTCCGGGTTTTATTTTTCTCATGACCAGTAATCGGCATGGTGTTGAAATAATTAAAGCCCCTGAGGCCATTTTGAAAATATCAAAGATAGTTGATCAACCCAGGCTGCCTGGAGACCATGCGAAGATAGGCGATGTCCGGATACCCGATCATAAAGCAGAGCACGGCGTTATTCTCTGTGGGTATTTTAAGGGCGGTTTTCAGTTCCGGGCAGTTGTTGATGGCGGTGACGAGGAACCCGCAGAAACAGGTTCCCAATCCCAGGGACTGGGCCATGAGAACCATCTGCATGGCGGCAAGGCCGATGTCCGCGCAAAACGGAGAGGAAATGTCGGGATCGGCATGGAGAACCGCAACGGCCGGGGCAAAGTGGAAGAGAAGATCCTTGCCCTTGCGATAATTCTTTCCCATGGATTTCCACAGGGGGGCATACCCCATGCGAACACCGAAACGAGGGGGTAGGGGCACTCCTGTGGTTTTGTGCTGTTCTGCCGTTTCCAGAATTTTATCCGCTTCATCGGCCAGATATTGGTGGGTCAAGGTCCTTGTTTTTTCGATCATCTCCGGGGTATGGAGGATGGTATACCTAACGGGCTGCCGGTTCCCGCCGGTGGGAGCGAACCGACCGGCCTGGACCATCTTGTCCAGAAGGTTCAGGGGTACGGCGTCTTTTTTATAGATTCGGGTGCTTCTTCTGGATCGGAAAAAGGACAAGAGATCATCCGGTTCGGGGTTTTTCTCCGGACCGGGGATGGGTTCGAACTCCCCCATGTTCAGGGCATGGATTTGCGGGGCGTCCACAGGGCAGACGCTTTTGCAGTGGCCGCAGAGCATACACCGGTCGGGATTTTTAATCCGGGCAGAATCCGGCGTAAGTTCGATGATCCCGCGGGGGCAAACCGCCACGCACTGTCCGCAAAGGGTGCAAAGCTCTGAATCAATACTGATCCTGATGTTGTCCATTTTTTCCTCCGAATATTTCCGGTCACCGAATGGCTGAAATTCCCAAAGCCTCCCTTGCGATGATGAGGTGCTGGATCTGGGTGGTACCGTCCGGGAAGGTATACACCCTGGCATCCCGGAAATACCGCTCCAAAGGGAATTCCGTGGAAAGCCCGTAGGCGCCCAGGACCTGCATGGCCTTGGAGGCTACTTTCACTGCCATTTCCGTGCAATAGGCCTTGGCCACGGAAGATTCGCTCCGGCAGGGCTTGCCGTCCTCCAGTAATTTATACGCACGGAAGGCCAGGAGCTTTCCGGCGTCCACGGCGATGATCATCTCGGCGATCAATTGCTGGATCATCTGAAAGCTTCCGATGACCTTGCCGAACTGCTTCCGCCCCTTGGCATACTCGATGGCCGCTTCCAGGGCCGCTTCGGCAATGGCGCAGCTTCCCACGGCAGCATTGCACCGGGCCGCGATCAATCCTTTTTGAAGGGCGTCAAAACTTTTGCCCGAGGCCGCCTGCAGCAGATTTTCCGCAGGGACCCGACAGTCCTTAAACACCAGCTCAGAGGTAGGGAAGGACTTGACGCCGATTTTTGGAATTTCCGAGGCCTGGAACGGGGATTCTTCCTTGTCCACCAGGATTCGGATGATGCTGTCCCGCCCCTTGCCCCGGGTTTCATCCGTGCAGGTCACGATCACGTAATCCGCGATGCTTCCGTTGGAGATCCACATTTTGGTGCCGTTGATCACATAATGGTCCCCGTCGAGAACCGCCGTGGTTTGCATGGACGAAGGATCGGACCCGGCTTCGGGTTCGGTGATGGCCGTACAACTGATCTTGTCCCCGGAAAGCAATCCGGGAAGGCATTTTTTACGAATGACGTCACTTCCTGCCAAGGCGATATTGTGGGAGGAACTGGTGGTGATCCCCACAATCCCCCCCAGGGAGGCATAGGCTTTTCTCAGCTCAAATATGATCACCGCCCAATCCATGTAGCCAAGTCCTGGCCCCCCGAGTTCCTCGGGCACCAGGGCTCCCACATACCCGAAGGGCACCAGGTCCCGCAAAAACCTGTGGGCGTCCTTCTTGGCCATGGGGCCTTTTTTATCGTATTCATCGGCAATGGGAATGATCTTGTCCTTCATGTATTCCCGAACGCTTTTTTGCAGCATTTTCTGTTCTTTGGTCAGATCAAAATCCATGATAATTCCTTTTCCGGGTTTTATTTTCCGTTTCCGAATACTTTATCTGTCATACCAGGGTATCCTTTTTTGTTTTTTTTATCAAACCACAGAGGTCACAGAGGTCACAGAGAAGTAATTATTAACCATTTGAAATTTATTCTATTTTCATTTCTCTGTGTTCTCGGTGTCCTCTGTGGTGGCAGGGTTTAGCTTCCTGCAGGATGGGTGCGACCCATCCTTTTTATATCTTTCTCTCCTGATCCTCCCAGTAAGGGGCTTTCAGATCCTTCTTTAATATTTTCCCATTGGCATTTTTGGGCAGTTCATCAAGGAACTTCACGCTGGTGGGTTTTTTATAACCGGCCAACTGCTCCCTGCAATGGGCGATGATCTCATTTTCCGTAGCGGTTTTATTTTCTTTGAGCACCACAAACGCCATCACCGTTTCTCCCCATTTTTCATCCGGAATTCCCACCACCGCAGCCTCCAGAACGGATTCATGCAGGTACAGGGCATCTTCCACTTCCCTGGGGTAGATATTAAACCCGCCGCTGATGATCATGTCTTTCTTTCGGTCCACCAGGTAAAGATACCCGTCTTCGTCCCGGTACCCCATGTCCCCGGTGTGAAGCCATCCGTCCACGAGGGTTTCCCTGGTGGCTTCGGGGTTGTTCCAGTATTCCTTCATCACCTGGTCGGACTTGACGCAGATTTCCCCGGTCTGGCCGTCGGGCAGGATTTTGCATTCCGGGTCCTGGATACCGACCTTGGCAATCAAGACTTCCCTGCCGATGGACTTGAGCCGTTTTACGCTCTTTTCAGTCCCGTCCGGAATATGGTCTTCCTTGGTGAGCAGGGTTATCGGCATGCTGGCCTCGGTCAACCCGTAGCCCTGCAAAAACACATCCCCGAAAATGCCCATGGCTTTTTTCAACACATTGGGGGCAATGGGGGAGGCCCCGTACCGGATGGTGCGAATGGTGCTGATGTCGTAATTTTTCAGGGTCGGATGGTTGATGAGCATGACGATCATGGTGGGCACCAGGTACAGGGTGGTGATCTTTTCCTTTTCAATGGTTTTGAGCAGGTTTTCAGGATCGAAACCTGCCATGATCACAACCTTCGCCCCTTTGGCCATGTGGGGCATGATCTGGGAACCGCTGGCATGGGTCACGGGTGCGGTAAGGGCCACAACATCGGATTTCCGGATTTCCAGGCCTTCCATGAGGGAATTATACAGCTGGGTGATATCGCTTCTGAACAGTTGCAGGACCCCTTTGGGTTTTCCCGTGGTACCCGAGGTGTACCGGATGGAGTAAGGATCTTCCGCCGTGATGTCAACATCCGGTTCCGTGGACGGGGCTGTGACCAGAAGTTCTTCGTAGGAGAGGAATTGGCCTTTGTTCTTTCCGGGAACCACAATCACATGTTCCAGGTCCGGCGCACCGGGAAGTATTTTATCCATGAGGGGCAGAAACTCTTCCCCCGCAATCAAAGCCTTGGCCCCGGAGTCATTCAAGATATAGATATGCTCCGGAACGGCGTTCCGGGCATTTAAGGAGACAAAGGGCATTCCCGCGCTGTTGGCTCCTCGGAAGCATTCGGCGCTGAAATTGGAGTTATTGAGCAGCAGGGCCACCCGGTCACCTTTTTTAAGTCCCAAACCCAGAAGGGCATTGCCCAGGCGATAGACTCTTTCCACGTACTGTCTTCCGGTAAACCGGGAGTCCTGAAATACCAGGATTTCCCGGTCCCCATGTCGTTGAACGATTTTATTGAGGATGTCTCGAATGGTAATGTTCAATGGATGCTCCTGTGGTTTATTGATGAAAATAAAATAGATGAAATCGTAAAAAGTCGAAAAATATCATTTTTTGTCATTCCGGCGGAGGCCGGAATCCATTTTTTGAATTCATTCTGGACCCCGGCCTTCGCCGGGGTGACGGATGTCGAGACTTTTTACGGGATCATCAAAAATTAACTCTGCTAAATGACCCCAAACTTTTTAAATTCGTCTATCTCTGTTTTTTTGTACCCCAAACCTTTCAACACCTCCCCATTGTCCTGCCCCAGCACGGGTGGCGGGCCCTGCATGAGAGCAGGGGTTTTGGACAGCTTTACCGGAAAGGCCACCTGGAGGCTTCTTTCACCGAACGGGTTGACCATCTCCTGAATCAGGTTCTGATCCTTGACGTGGGGATCATTTACCAAATCCTGCGGGTTCTGGATTCGGGCCACGGGCACATCGGCTTGGGTGAGAAGATCGATCCATTCTTCCGCTGTTCGGGTGGAAAATACATCCTGAAGTTTTTGGGCAAGCGCCTCCTTTTTTGCCGTCCTTTGGGGATTGGTCATGCTTTTGAGCTCATCCAACCCCAGGGCGGTGCAGAGCCGTTCCCAGAACCAGTCCTCATGGGCGATGCCCAGGGTGAAGGGCGTCCCGTCGCTTCCCCGGTAAATGCCGTATCCGGGGTCGTACACACGAAAGGGCTTCCCCGTGTCCCGGTGGATGCCCATGGCTGTGGACATCCAGGATAGAAGACCGCTGAACATGGAAACATCCACGTGCTGGCCTTTCCCGGTTTTTTCTCTGGACGCCAGGGCCGAGAGGATGCCGATGACGGCGAACATGCCTGAGGACAGGTCCCCCACGGCCACCTTGGGATGGATGGGGTTGCCGGTGCTGTCCGTAAAGGCCCGGAGCATTCCGCTCAGGGCCTGGTAGTTCAAATCGTGCCCCGGCAAGTCCCGGTACGGGCCGGTCTGGCCGAACCCGGAAATGGAGCAGCAGATGATCCTCGGATTGATGGCTTCCAGGGTGGGGTAATCCATTCCGATGCGATTTGCCACGCCGGGCCGGAATCCTTCGGTGACCACATCCGCGGTTTTCACCAGGCGGTGGAAGATGCCCCTGGCCTGTTCTTTTTTCAGGTCCAGGGTGATGCTTTTTTTGCCCCGGTTGATGGCATTGAAAAAACCCGAAAGGCGCCGGGCGGTATCGCACCTTCCGGGTTGTTCGATTTTGATGACTTCAGCCCCCAGGTCCGAAAGCAGCATGCTGCAATACGGACCCGGGTATTGATGGGCGGAATCCAGAATTCGAATGCCTTCCAGGGGCAATGTCATAACAGCCTCATTATTTTTAATGCAATGTTGAGGGTTACCTTTTTAGAATCACTACGCCGCTGTTGGGCCCTGCCCCCATGGCATGGGCCAGTCCGGTTTTTGCCTTGCCGTTTTTGATCTGGCGGGGACCGGCCTCGCCGCGGATCTGGCGATAGAGTTCAATGCATTGGGCAAGTGCTGTGGCCCCCAGGGGATGGCCGCGACCCATCAAGCCGCCGTCGGTGTTCACCGGAAGGGAACCGTCCAGATTGAAATGGCCTTCACGCAAACGGCGCGGGGCGTCGCCTTTCTTGCAGAATCCCAGCAACTCCAGGTCCCACAGCTCAGCAGGAGACATGGTGTCGTATGCCTGAACCACATCAATGTCTTCCGGTCCTAAGCCGGACTGGGCAAAGGCTTGGTTGGCGGATTCCGTAATGTGGTCCGCTCCCTTGACCTTGGGGCTGCTGTAGAAACCGCTGGTCAGGGTTGCCGCGGCCACTTCCACGGCCTTGTCTTTTTTCTTCAACTTGTCTTCGGAGCACAGAATCATGGCTGATCCACCGTCCGCCAGGGGACAGGCATGGAGCAGCCGAAGGGGTTTGGCCACCATTCTTGAGGCCATCACTTCTTCCAGGGTCACTTCCTTCTGCATCCTGGCATTGGGGTTCAGGGTGGCGTTTTTCCGGTTTTTCACCGACACCCGGGCAAAGTCTTCTTCCGTGGCGCCGGTGTCTTCCATGAACCGGACGGTTTTCATGGCATACTGGGCGGGTTGAAGATTAAACCCCATGTACCTTTCCCACAGGGGCCAGGACGTACTTTTGATGGGTCCCCTGGGCATGGTCTCGAACCCCACGGCGATCATGATGTCATAGATCCCGGCCCCCACCATCTGAAAGGCCAGACGCAAGGCCGAAATCCCGGAAGAGCAGGCATTTTCCACATTGACGATGGGAATTCCCGTCAACCCGACCCGCTCGATGACCTGGTGACCGGCCCCGGTGCCGCAGTAAACGCTTCCGCAGAAGGCGGCTTGGATATCGGACCATTCCATGTCTGCGTCCTTTAACGCCGCAAGAATCGCCTCGGAGCCAAGGTCGAAAAATTCCTTTTCGGCACGGCCCTTCTCGCCATCATACCGGTCAAAACGGGTAAGACCAACACCTGCTATCATTACTTTTCTCATCGTGTTCTCCTTTACATCCCCACCGGTTTGAATTTATACGTCATGATGTCATTGCCGTTTTCATCGGTGTAGAGTTTGTCGATGACCAGTTCCATCTCCATATTGACTTGGAGTTTTTCAAAATCACAGTCCGCCACCAGGGAATCGATGCGGATGCCGTCGGGCAGCTCGATCCGGGCCAGGGCATAGGGGACTTCTCCCTTGTAAAACTCAGGGGGCCGGACCTGAACCACGGAAAAGGCGTAGATCTTTCCCCTTTGGCTCAGTTTCACGTCTTCAAAGGTGTTGTTCTGGCAATGCCGGCAGATGCCTTGTTCCTTTTTCGGGAAGGTCAGCTCACCGCACTTTTTGCATTGGCTGGCCAGAAGGAAAACCTTTCCGTCCGCATCCGGCTCGGTCCAGAGCCCTTTTTTCAAAGGGACTTGCTTGTTGTTTGTCATTTCGGTCTTTTCCTTGTCCTATAATTTTTTGTAAGTTCAAAAAACATGTCTCGCACAAAGCCACAAAGACACGAAGAAATAAACTTTATCTGCTTCGCAGGGAACAGGCATGCCTGTTCCCTACAGGTGTTTCCTTGTTTTTTTGCTATTTTTTTTCTCTGCGTCTTTGTGTCTCCGTGCGAAAACCATAATGAGACAACGCAGCTCCGCACCAAAAGGGGCCGTTTCACTAACTGACCATGGAGAAACCTCCACTAACACTCAGACACTGTCCGGTGACGAAACAGGCTTTGTCCGATGCCAGAAAAGCCACGGCATTGGCAATGTCAATGGGCCTTCCCACACGACCCAGGCCTCTTCCCACGGGATAATTTTTCAGCATCTTGGCCAGAAGATCACTGGTTTCCGGCGTGTCTTCGGGATTCAGCCTGGGCTTGGTGCCTTCATGGGCGGTGGCGCCGATGGCCACGCAATTCACGTTGATGGCGTATTTGCCCACTTCCCGGGCCAGGGCTTTTGAGAAACCAAGAATACCGGCTTTGGCGCCGGAATAAACGGCCAGATTGAATTCCCCGATCCGTCCGGCTTCTGAAATGGTGCTGACGATTTTGCCGGATTTGCGTTCCACCATGGATTTGATCACGGCATGCACGCAGTTCAAAACGCCATAGGTGTTCAAATCGATCTGCTGCTTCCAGGCCACTTCGTCCGAATCGATGAACAGGGTG